>JALDXQ010000077.1:0-32780 GCA_032156805.1 Acidobacteriota bacterium | reverse complement strand
CAGATTGAGGAGTACATCCGCCCGCTGTTCCAGAAGGTCTACACGATGTCCTTCGAGAACTACCCCGTGGAGATCGAGCGCGTGCGCGGCGCCGAAGTGGTTACAAAGTGATCACGCTCACGCTCAACGAACAGCCGAACGTTCCGCTCGAGGCCGAATCGATCTCACCGGACATCATGGCGACGCTCGCGCACGACGCGATTCGTGCGCTCCCGGTTCAACTGGGCAAGCGGCAGCGTCGCCTCGATGATTTCTTCGCTGTCGAGGGCGAAGCCAGCGACGAGATCGTCATCAACGGTGATGCGCGGAAGATCAAGTGGATTGGCCGCGGCATGACTCGCGGGCGCATCCAGGTCGAAGGACACGCGGGAATGCATCTCGGTGCCTACATGAAAGGCGGCACCATCGAGGTGTCCGGCAACGTCACCGACTGGCTGGGCGCAGAGATGACCGGCGGGTTCATTCGCATCCGCGGCAATGCCGGCGGCCAGGTAGGCGCCGCCTATCGTGGGAGCCCGTCGGGCATGACCGACGGCACGATCATCGTCCACGGGACGGCGGGACTCGAAGTCGGCATGCGGATGAAACGCGGCATCATCTTCATCGGCGGCCGGGTACGCGACTTCGCCGGCCTGCAGATGAAAGGCGGCACCATCGTCCTCGGCAGCGGCGCCGAGTTGCGCACTGGCGCGTGGATGATGCGGGGTACCATCGTGTCGCTCAAACCGCTGCCGCTGCTTCCGACCTTCGCGGCCGCCGCCACCTACAATCCGACCTTCCTGCGCCTGTACGCGCGCCACCTGCACACGCTCGGCGTTTCATTGCCGTACGAGGAAAAGGCCGGAAGCTATTTGCGCTATACGGGCGACGCCAGCGTCCCTGGCAAGGGCGAGATCCTGGTCTGGCAGGCTCACGCCGACTCGACGGCGTAGCGAATCCCCCGAAGAATCTCTTCCTCAGTAACGTGCGCGGAGCGCAGCGCCTGCCGCATTGGAAGCGGCACCTTGTCCATGCGGTAAGCGGTGCCGGTCGTATCGATCCCAGGCGAGGCGGCCGTGAAGTGTACGCGTGTCGTTCGCCGCGGACAGTCTCGACTTCTGGCGATCACCACGTGGGGAATGCGTTCGAGGTGATCGAGCGCGGCCCGCGGCATCGTTCGCCATGGGTCGGCAGCGATAATCAGCGCCGCGTCGGCCTCACGGCGAGCGAGCAGGTCCACCGCCGTAAACTCTCCGGGATTGGATCGCGGGTAGCCACGAGTGAAGTCCACGCCGAACGGATACCCGGTCAGCCAGCTCAAGGCGTTGTCCGCACCTGCCTCGTTGCCGTGATCGCGCATCGGCATCGCGACGAACTTCGTGTGGGCGTTCATCGCCGCGGTGAGAGAAAGAATCGCGGCAACGTTCATGTGCTTGCCGCGAGACTGTGTGAGCCCGGTCCCGTAGAAGAACACACCGAACCGCGCGTGCTTCATCCGCTCGACCAGGTCGGTGAGTTCTGTTATCGCCACGCCGCTCACCTCGACGAGTCGAGGGTCGAACGGTTGGTCCTTGACGAGCGCCTTGAGCACGGTCAGCAGCTCGAAATCGACACCCGGGCGAACCTGCAGGAAGTGATTGGCGGCCCTCGCACTCAGGGTTTCACGAACGTCGACGACGACCATGGTGCGATCGTGCCGCCCTCCCGGTACGTGCCGGCCCTTCGGCGTGAAGGTGTACTTCGTGAGGTGCCGCGGATGCGTCTCGACCGGGTTGCTTCCCCAGTAGATCAACAGGTCCGCGTGATTCTTCACCTCGCCGAGCGTGCATGTCACCTTGCCCACGAGCTGCGCGCCGATCTTGCTGGGGCCGTGAGTCAGCGATGTGTGGCTGTCGACAATGCCACCGACTTCTTCGGCCAACTCGATAGCCGCCCGCTGCGATTCGGTCGTGGAGTTGCCAAGACCGTAAACCAGGGGAAGGTCGGCACGCCTCAGGATGCCGGCGGCGGCAGAGAGCGCCACCACCATGGCGGCCGGATGCCCGTCGACGAGCGTCTCCGGATGTCTGCTGTCGTTCTGGTGACCATGGAACCAGGCGCGGCCGAGCGTGCAGGCGCGCCGGGCGCGAACGATGCGGCGATTTTCCGTATGTAGTTCGATGTCGTCACACAGGCAGCCACAGTACGTGCAGGTGGCGTTCTTCACGACCGACTGATCCACGTTTCCTCCGTAGTCCCAACTCCTCAGCCTATCAGATGTATTCGAAGGCAACGATTGGAGTGCTGGACAGAGATAGAATGCGCAGCGGTTCAGGCTGACATGCCGCTCGCGATTGGCGATCGCATTGGCCCGTACGAAGTCATCGCCCCGCTTGGAAGCGGCGGAATGGGAGAAGTGTACCGCGCGCGCGACACGAAATTGGGACGCGACGTTGCACTAAAGATATTGCCGCCCGCGTCTGGATCGGATCCCGATCACATCGCCAGGTTCGAACGTGAGGCGCGGCTGCTGGCGTCGCTGAACCATCCCAACATCGCCACGCTCTACGGTGTGGAAGACACCGGGAATATGACCGCGCTGGTGATGGAGGTCGTGGAAGGCGACACGCTGTCCGAACGGCTGGCAGGGCCGCCGACCACCAGCCTGCACCCGGCCGCTGACCGGGGTCCCATCCCGATCCCTCAGGCTCTTGCCTTCGCCCGGCAGCTCGCCGACGCGCTCGACGCGGCGCATGAACGCGGAATCATCCATCGCGATCTGAAGCCGGCCAACGTGAAGATTACGCCGGCCGGAACCGTCAAGGTGCTCGACTTCGGCCTGGCTAAACTCGAACTTGGCGCTGCATCGTCCGACCACTTGTACGCAGCGCTGGAAATGTCTCACTCGCCGACGGTGCTAACCAGCGGCACACGTGCGGGCGTCATCATCGGGACCGCGTCGTACATGAGTCCTGAACAGGCGCGCGGTCTGTCTGTCGACAAGCGTACGGACATGTGGGCGTTCGGCTGCCTGCTTTACGAGATGCTGACCGGACGGCGGGCGTTCGACGGTGACACGATCGCCGACGTGATTGTCGCGATTCTCGAGCGCGACCTGGACTGGACGACACTGCCGCAAGACACACCGCTCCCGCTTCGCCGTCTGCTGCGGCGATGCCTGGCAAAGGACCCACGACACCGGCTTCGCGACGTGGCCGACGCCCGGCTCGAACTCGACGAGTCGAGCAATCCGGGGGAAGCCGAGGCGGAGGCGATATCTCCATTCAAGGCCGGCCGCGACCTCGAGTTTCAACGCATCACTGATTTCGTCGGGATGACCGAGTTTCCGGTGGTCTCACCGGACGGGAAGATGGTGGCCTTTGTGGCCGCAGTCGCCGGCTGGCAGCAGCTCTGGATTCGACTGCTTGCGGGCGGGACGCCGCTACAGCTCACGCGCGACGAGACTCATCACCTGTTCCCACGCTGGAGCCCGGATTCGAACACGCTCATCTACTACACACCGGGCGCCAGCAGGCTGGAGGAAGGGACGATCTTCGAGATTGGCGCACTCGGCGGCTGGCCGCGGCCCGTCGCCACCGCCTTGGGAGGCGCCGACATCAGCCATGATGGCGGCCGCCTCGCGCTGCTACGCGCAACCGGCAAGGAATTGATGCTCGTCACGGTCGCGCGTGATGGCTCGAACATTGAACCTATTGCGCAGCTCCCGATGGCCATGTATAGCTCGCTGCGATGGTCACCCGACGACCGATGGATCGCGTTTCAACGATCGGACTACTCAGCCGGCTTCGAGGTCGAGTTGGAAATGGTGGCCGTTCGAGGGGGAGAGCGACGGGAGATCACCCGGGACTCGGCACTGACCGGTTTCTCATGGCTGCCCGATGGCTCCGGCTTCGTCTACAGCTCGTCACGCGGCAGCACGATGCTCTATCCGCCGGTCTGCAACCTGCGGACCATTGCGCGTGACGGCACCCGCGATCGTGCGCTGACCTTCGGAGACGATTCGTACATACAACCCGACGGACATTCGACCGGCAGCCTGGTCGTGAGCCGCGTGCGAATGCGGTCGGACATCTGGAGGTTTCCGGTCGCGGGATCGCCGGCCGAGAACACCCTGAACGCGACGCGCGTGACCCGCCAGACTGGCCAGGTGCAGACCCCTTCGGTCAGCCCGGACGGGAAACGGATCGTGTACATCTCCGACAACGGCGGTCACGCGAACCTGTGGGTCGCGAGCACGGACGGTTCCACCACGCGCCAAATCACGTTCGAGACCGATCCGTTGGTCAGCGTTGGTATACCGCTGTGGTCTCCCCGGGGCGATCTGATCGCATTCGTCATGAATCGACACGGACAAGGAGGGCTGTGGGCCGTACGTCCCGACGGGACCGCGCTGCGTCAGATCGTCCGCGGCTGGGCACCGTGCTGGTCAAGCGACGGACGATGGCTGTACTACTGGCGCCTCGGCGAAGAGCGTAAACGCATCGAGAAGATCCCAATCGATGGCGGCGACGCCGTCGTCGTTCGCGAAGACACGAGAGGCATCGTAGTACCCGCCATTTCTCCGGACGGCGCGACGTTGTATTTCGTGAGGCCCACGAGTTCCGAGCCGGCGCACGATCCGTCGAGCGGGCGCCCAACCGTCGGCCTGTCGTGGTGGGGATCGACGACCGAGTTCTGTCGCGCGAGCCCCGAAGATGGGCCGCCGGAGGTGATCGCTCTCGTGTCCGGTGAGCGGATCGCCGGGGCGCCAGGTGCGATGGTTGCTCACGCAGCGGTGTCGCCCGATGGAAAGTGGCTGGCAACCTCGCTCATCGACGGCCCGACGACCAACCTCTGGGTGCTGCCGACGGCAGGCGGACCGCTACAACCGCTGACCGACTTCGGTGATCGTCCGACGCTGATCTCTCGCAGCATCTCGTGGTCTGCCGACGGTCGATATTTGTATGCAGCGGTTGCTGAGTCGCAGACCAACATCGTTCTGATCAAAGGCCTGGCCAATTGAGCCTCAGAGGGTGTCACGCGTCTACAGACCCGCCTCTACTCCGCCCTCATCGTCTCGACGGGATCGACGGCCACCGCGCGACGCGTCGGGAGATAACTGGCCAGCACGGCCGCCAAGGCTAGAACGACGGACATGGCTGCGAAGGTAAGAGGGTCCAGCGGGCTGATCCCAAACAGCAGCGACTCCATCAGGCGAGTGAAGCCGGCGGCGCCCACCAGGCCGATTGCGACGCCGGTGCCTGACACCACCAGCCCTCGCCGCACGAACAGCGCGCGGATCGCCCTTGTCTGTGCTCCGAGCGCCAGGCGGATACCAATCTCGCGCCGACGCTGGGACACCGCGTACGAGAGCACACCATAGATCCCGATCACACCCAGCAGCAGGGCCATCGCGGCGGCAACGGCCAATAGCACGAGCGTGAAGGACGTTCGCGCCATCGAGCGATCGTAGAGGTCACCGAGTGTGCGTACTTTGGCGAGCGGAAGCGTATCGTCGACCGACCATACCGCCTCCCGCACGTCCTCGAGAAAGCTCTCCGTGCCGGCGCGTTCGCTGCGGATCGTGACGAAGACGCTCCGCGCCAGAAAGCCCGGAAGTCCAAACATCGGCGAGTGCAGGCGTGCGGGAAAGAAGATCATCGCCGGAGTCGGCTGGTCTACGCCGTTGTCGTGGATATCGTTGGTCACGCCGACGACCTCGTACCACGGCTCCTTTGCCTGACGGAACCGCTTACCCAAAGCCGCTTCCGCTGATCCCCACAACTCACGCGCCAGGTTAAGTGAGATGAGCGCCACGTTACGCTTGTCGTACAGGTCGGCCCATGTGAAATCGGCGCCGGCGATCACGCGCATGCCGAGAGCCTGCGGGAACCCTGGCGAGACGAACCGCATCTGCCTGCTGACGTGTCGTTCAGGGTTCGTGCCTCCCTCACCTTCCACGGCGTTGCTGACGCGAGTGCTGGTGTCGGGGTCCATCGAGAGATATGAGGTGAACGCCGCTGCGGTCACACCAGGTACGGCCGCGAGCTGTTCGAGGATCTGCTGCTGTCTGCGCGCGAGTCGCTCGTCGGGCGTGGTCGAGGCGCCGCCTTCCAGGTCAAGGCCATCGGGGGCCGCGGGTGGAATGAACAGACCGAACGTCTGGATGTGCTCGGGCTGCGTAAAGCCGGGATCGACGGTGCGCAGCGCCTGGAAACTTCGAATCATCAGGCCGGAACTCACGAGCAGCACGAGGGCCAGCGCAACCTGCGCAACCACGAGGGTCTGCTGCGAGCGCTGCCGCTCGCGCGTCATGCTCGATCCCCTGGCAGCGCCAGACACTGCAGCCAATCGCGGCCTAGTGTGCCTGAGGATCGGGATCACCCCGAACACGAGCCCGGTCGTGACCGAGAGCGCGAGTGCAAACCCGAGCGCACTTGGATCGATCGAAATCTCGGCCAGCCGTGGCACGTTCGCGGGTGCAAGCGCCACCAGCAGCCGTAGACCACCGTAGGCGACGGCCAGACCAACGGCGCCGCCCGTCAGGGCAAGCATCAGGCTCTCGACCAGAAGCTGGCGCGCTATGCGCGTCCAGCGCGCACCAAGCGCCACGCGGATCGCAAACTCGTGCCGGCGCGCGTCGGCACGCACGAGGAGCAGGTTCGCAACATTCGCGCAGGCCATGAGGAGGACGATCGCAATCGTCCCCATCACGACCCAGAGTGTTGTCCCAATGTCGCCAACGACGTCCTGCTTGAGCGGACGAAGTGACGGTTCGAAGCGGGACGCGTTCGGTCCCGTGTCCTTGAACCAGATTGGAATCATCCGCGCGATGTCGGCATTGGCCTGCTCGAGCGTGACGCCGGGCTTCAGCCTCGCGACGCCCTGGTGCCCGAAGACGGCCCGTCCTGGCGGAGCGATGCGCGTCAATTGGATGACGTCGGCCTCGCCGCCGAAGCGGAAGGCCGCGGGCATCACGCCAACGATCTGGTGCTGACGGCCATTGATGGTGAGTGCGCGCTCGAGTATTCCCGCATCACCGCCAAAGCGCCGCTGCCAGAACGCGTGGGTGAGGATAACGGAGGGCGGCGCGCCACGTCCGCCCTCGTCGCTGAGAAACCAGCGACCCAGGCTCGGTCGCAGGCCAAGCACTGGGAGGACTTCATGGCTGACTATCAACGTGCGCACCTGCTCGGGATCGCCACCACCGGTCACCGTTGACGTGCTCGCGGCCCAGACGCCAAGTCTCTCGAAGGTGCGATTGTTCTCGGAGTACGCGAGGTAGACCCGATCGGAGAAGTAGGCGAGGTCCGCGCCATTGACCCGGTGGACGACATTCACCACGGCGTCGGAGTCCGGATACGGCAACGGCTTGATCAGCACGCTGTTGACGACGCTGAAGATGGCGGTGTTGGCGCCCACGCCGAGCGCGAGCATCAATACCGCGGCGGCCGCGAAGCCAGGTTGCTTACGCAGGATCCGCGCGGTGTAGCGCACGTCCTGCCAGATATCGCCCGGAAGGAATCGATGTGGTGCGCCTGGAGGAATCGATAGAGTCACGCGTGCCTCCCGCAGCAAACGCATCCCGTCGGTCAGCGCATCCTGATCGAGCAGCTCTTCGAGCGCGAGTTGTTGCGCATCGGCATCGTTGCGTCCGCCGTTGCGCAGTTCCTCGTAGCGCTGATCGAGATGCTGCGACAGCTCTTCGATAATCTCCGCTTCACGGGCAGGCCCCAGCGCCAGTGGGGCGAGGCGCGAGCGGAGGTGCGTGGACCATTCGGGCATTGAGCAATAGATGTTACAGCCACATATGCTATAGACAGTCCTTCTTGATCGCAACAGGGCTAGCGGATGTCCTTTCAGTCCTCATCTCCCGGGGTAGGGGTGATGTCATTTCGGAACCGCGTCGGGAAAGAAGAGCGATTCACCGTACTCATCACGCTTGAAGGCGCCGATGGCCTGCTGAATGGGACGGGAGACGAGGAAGTCGATGAACGAACGTGCCTCTTCATGCCTGACGCGCGGGTGCCTGGCGGGATTGACGGCGTAGACGTGATAGACGTTGCGAAGGCTCGCGCCTCCGGAGAAGAGAATCGTCAGGCCAAGCTGTCGGCGCAAGGAGAGATACGTGCCGCGGTCGGCGAGCGTGTACGCGCGTTTCTGGTCGGCAACATTCAACGTCGCGCCCATGCCCCGGCCAGTCTCCTCGCGACGGGCAATCGACCGTGGATCGATCCGCGCTGCCTCCCACAGCGCCATCTCCTGTGAGTGCGTACCTGAATCGTCGCCTCGCGATACGAATGTGCCGCGTGCCGCGATCGCGCGCATCACCTCATTGATCGATGTCATACGCCGGATACCGGCCGGATCGCTGGACGGGCCCACGATGACGAAGTCGTTGTGCATGACACCCCGGCCCCCGACCAGATCGCCTGCCTCGACGTAAGGCCGCTCCGCGGTGGGGGCGTGCACCAGCACCGCGTCAGCGTCGCCCCTTGACGCCATTCGAAGCGCGGCGCCAGTGCCGACAGCGATCACCTTGACCTCGATCCCGCTTTCCTTCTCGAAACGCGGGACGAGGGCGTCCAGCAGCCCGCTGTCCTGTGTGCTGGTTGTCGTGGCGAGAATCAGGGACCGGCCAGGCTGCGCTCCGACTTGCAGGCGTGTCAGCGCCGCGGCAACGAGAATCGCAACGAGCAGAACAACAGTGCGGCGCGTCAACGAATTGCGATCCTATCAGTGGCCAAAGGCGTAATAGCGCCTCCAGGTCATCTTCACACCGTTGCGCTCTCCGTCAAAAACTCGATCCGAATTTCCGTCAGCCATGCGCCAAAGTCGTCAGCGTCTCCTGACGTGAGCGACGCCTCTTCCTCTTTACTACAAGCGCAACATCAGCCTGTTTGGAAACTTACAAGACTCCGGCATCACCCTACAGTCGTGGCACATCAATTGCGATTCTGTCGATCTTGCCAAAGGGTGAACTCTGACATGGGCCGGGTCCTAGCCATCGAGCCGGAAGCTGCCAAAGCGGAAGCTCTGCGCCAACTCGTTCGAAACGACGTCGGCGCGGAATTCGTGTTGGTGACGTCCGCCTACGCCGCCGTCGTCGCAATCAACCGTCAGCTGCCTGACCTGGTTCTCTTCAGTGAGTCCATTTCCGACCGCCACCGCGAACGGGTGGTCGACCACCTCAAGTCCGTCAGTCGAAACGGAACCCCGCCTACCCTGTCGATTCCTTCACTCCGCAACGGAGATCGCGCAGCATTTGCCTCGCAAATCGGCTCATCGCTCGGCAAGAGCAAGACCAACGGCACCGCAGCAGCCAGTTCGACGGCCCCGGCTGCAACGCCGGCCCCGGCCCGTCCTGCGCCAGCTCGGGCGCCGGCGCCTCGGCGCCCGACCGTTGAATCCGCTCAGCCGGAGATCGATCCAATCGAACTCGAACTGCTGTCGCAGGCATCTGCCCTCGAAACCGAGCCGTGCGATGACGACCTGACCGTCGTCAGCGACGCTCCCGTCGAAGGAGCTACCGTCGCCGACGACGATGTGGCCGCGCTGACCGGGTCGATGCTCAACGACCTCACCGTCGATCCAATGGCGGTTGAAGTCTCCACGTATCCCGGGTTGGTCGACACGCCGGATAAAACCGAGGACGAACACGAATCCGAGCTCGATATTTCGATCGATGAACTCACGCGATCGCGCCGGCCTGCGGACGGAGCGTCGGTCAAGGAAGGCGTCGATCCGGAAGTCCACGCCGCAGAGATCGCCCTGATCCAGGCTCAGGCCGATGCCCGGATGGCGGCCGAACTCGAGCGCGTGCGCGCGGAGGCGGCCGAACAACGTGCGGCCGAAATGGCGCGCATGGAAGCCGAAGCCGCCGCGCAGCGCGAGGTGGCAGCGAAGATGGCTGCCGAAGTCGAGCGCATTCGCGCCGAAGCGGCGCAGCAGCGCGCGGCAGAAGTCGCTCGCGTCGAAGCCGAGGCCGCCACGCAGCGTGAGGCGGCAGCGAAGATGGCCGCTGAACTCGAGCGCGTGCGCGCCGAGGCTGCGGAACAGCGTGCGACGGAACTGGCCCGGATTGAAACCGAAGCGGCAGCCCAGCGCGAAGCGGCCGTGGCGCAGGCGCGTGCGGCGGCCGAGGCCGCCACGCGTGAAGCCCTGACCGCCGAACTGCAACAGGTCCGGGACGAGGCCGAGCTCAAGCTCGCCGATGAATTGGCGCGCGTCCGCGCGAGTGCCGATCAGGCGCTCGCCGAGCAGCTGCAGCGCACGCAGGAAGCCGCCGAGCGCGCCAAGGCGGAGGACGTCGCCCGCGTTCAGGCGGAAGCGGCCGCGATGCGCGAGAGCGAGGTTCAGGAAGCCAAGGCGGCGGCCGAAGAGTCCGCGGCGCGTGCGCTGGCGGAAGAAGTTGCGCGCGTCAAGGCGGAGACCGAATCGCGGCTTGCCTCCGAGCTCGCGCGCGTGCAGGCCGACGCCGATCGTCAGCTGCAGGGCGAGATCGACCGCGTCCGCGAGGACGCCGAACGTGCGCGGCGCGTGCACGAGGAACGGGCGGCGGAAGAAGCGCGGCAGACCGCAGAAGAAGCCGCGGCGTTGGCACTCGCGAACGAGGTCGCACGCGCCCGCGCCGAGGCTGAGGCACAGATCCAGGCAGAGGTCGAGCGGCTGCGGATCGAAGCGGACGCGGCGCGTGCGGTACAGGAACAAGCGCAACGCGAAGCGGAGAAGGCCCACGAACAAGCCATCATCGAGGCGCGCACGGCCGCGGAACGCACGGCCGCAAAGGCACTCGAGAGCGAAGTCGCCCGCCTGAGGACGGAAGCCGACGACCGGCTCAAGGCGGAGCTCGAGGCATCTCGTCAAGAGGCCGAGCGCACACGCCTCGCCCAGGAACAGGCACAGAAAGAAGCCGAGGAGCGGCGTGAGGCCACGGCACGCGCGGCGCGCAAGGCAGCCGAGGAGGCTGCCGCACTCGCACTGCAGGCCGAAGTTGCGCAGGTGAAGGCCGAGGCCGACACGCGCCTGCAGAAGGAGCTCGAGCGGCTTCGCGAGGAAGCGGCCCAGGCGCAGGCGCAGAGCGAGCTCGAGACAAACGCGTTCCGTGCCGCTGCCGCAGTCGAGGCGCAGCGCGCGGCGCAGGAATCAGCCGCACGCGCCGTGGAAGCCGAGGTCGCGCGCGTGCAGTCCGAAGCCGACGCGCGGCTGGGCGCCGAATTCGAGCGCATTCGCGTCGAAGCCGAGCAGGCCCGGCGGGCGCAAGAGGAAGCGCAGCGCGAGGCCGACAAGCGTCGCGACGAGGCGGCCCAGGAAGCAAGGAGAGCCGCGCACGAGGCCGCGGCCCGCGCGCTCGAAACCGAAGTGGCACGCGTGCGCGAGGAGGCCGAAGCCGGACTTCGGTCGGACCTCGAGCGCCTCCGCAAAGAAGCCGCGGAAGCGCGGCTTGCCCAGGCGCAGACCCAGCTCGAGACCGAGACACTCCGCGAACTGGCCGCACAGGAAGCCCGGATGGCCGCGCAGGCAGACGCCGCACACGAGCTCGAAGCCGAGATCGCACGTGTCCGCGCGGATGCCGACGCGAAGCTCAATGCCGAACTCGTACGCGTTCGCGCCGACGCCCAGGAAGCGCGACAACGCGAGCGCAGTGACCTCGCCAGCCAACTCAATCAGGACGCCCAGGCCCGCAGGGCCGCAGAGGAATCAGCGGCGCGTGCACTCGAGAGCGAAGTCGCGCGCGTCAAGGCCGACGCCGACGCCAGTCTCCTCGCGGAGCTCGAACGCCTGAGGAAGGAAACCACCGAAGCGCGGCTCGCGCAGGAGAAGACACAGCAGGAAGTCGAGTGGCTGCGCGAGGTCGCCGCCGAAGAAGCACGGCAATCGGCTGAGGAAGCCGCGGCACGTGCGCTCGAGGCAGAAGTCGCGCGCGTCAAGGCCGACGCCGACGCGCAGCTGCAGGCAGAAGTCGAGCGCGTGCGCATGGAGGCCGACGAAGCACGCCGCCTTGCCGAACAATCGCAGCGCGATACGGAAGCGCTGCGCGATGCCGCCGCACAGGAAGCGCGAGAGGCTGTCGAGGAATCAGCCGCACGCGCCCTCGAGAGCGCCGTCGAGAAACTGCGCGTGGAGGCCGATGCCCGGCTCGAGTCAGAGCTCTCACGCGTACGCAAGGAAGCAGACACGGCACGCCGTGCACTGGAGCAGGCGCAGCGCGAAGCGGTTGAGCGACGCGAACAGGAAGCCCGCGAGTTGCGAGAGGCTGCCGAAGAAGAAGCGACCCGCGCCATTGAAGCCGAGGCCACCCTCGTTCGCGAAGAGGCAGAGGCGAGGCTGCGCGAAGAGACCGAGCGGGCACGGCAGGAGGCCAACGCGCGACTGGAGATGGAGGTTGCTGCGATCAAGGCCGAAGCCGACCAGCGCCGCGCTGCGGAACTCGAAGAGGTTCGCGCGCAGATGCTCCGCCTTCGCGCGGCTTCCGCCGAACAAGCGCGCGTGGCGGCCGAAGAGGCAGTCGCGAAAGAAGTCGCTCGTGCCAGGGCGATGGCGCCGGTGACAGCGCCGGCGGCCAACACGCAGCTTGCAGTACGCGAATGGCCTGCCGATGACTTCGTCGCCGATCGACACCAGATGGTCCCGGCGAGTCATGGGCGACAGGGTCTCCTCGAAGGCAGGATGTGGATGGTCGCCGCCGCCGCGGTTGTGCTGTTGGCGGTCGGCGCGTTTGCGTTCTTCAAGTTGCGCGAATCGAAACCAGTGCAGGCAGCCGCCACCGCGCCCGTCCCTGCGGCCGTCCCCGAGCAGGCCGAAGAGGTCGCCGCTGACGTCGGAAGCGGCGAGTTGCGCGTCGAGTCAGTTCCCGATGGCGCCCGTGTGGTCCTCGACGGCCGCGAGGTCGGGTTCACGCCGCTGACACTCAGGGATGTTCCGGCCGGACGTCACGCGCTCATTCTCGAAGGCGACTCCGGCACGCTGCGTCGGACGGTGCGAGTCCAGCCCGACGAGCGAACGGTCGCCCGCTATGAGATCACGGCAGGATTCCTTGCGGTCGTCTCACGGATCCCGGTCGAGATCTTCGACGGCAACCGCAAGCTTGGCGCCAGCGACGGAGGTCACATCCTCCTCGCCCCTGGTCAGTACGCGCTGAGGCTCGTGAATGCCCAGTACGGCTACCGCGAGGATGCCGAGTTCACCATCAAGGCCGGTGAAGTCTCGACGCACACCGTGACGTTGCCGGAAGGATCGCTGCACATCACCACCGAGCCGGGAGCCGAGATCTTCGTCGAAGGCGAGCTCATGGGAGTGGCGCCGCTTGCGCCGTTCCGCGTGCCGATTGGCGCACGCGAAGTGCTGGTGCGGCATGCCGATCTCGGCGAGCGGAGACAATCGGTTGATGTCGTGCAGGGACAGCCAGTCGAGTTGAGCGTGATCTTCAGGGAGTCGGGCACCCAGACTCCGAAGGCGCCGCCGCGGCTCGCGCCGCTCAGCATGCCGCCAGAGCGGCGGCCGCTGAATCGATAGGCCTCGGTACTAGTAGGTCATGAACTCCAGGAGATTGCCGTCCGGATCGCGCACGTAGATGCTGGACGCGTCGACGCGGCGTGCCCCACGGCGCTCCACCGGACCTTCTTCGATCGCTGCGCCCACGCGTGCCAGCAGTGCCCTCAGGTCGGCTTCTGTTCCCTCCCAGATCACACAGAAATCGCCCGACGGCGGCTTCGTCCCGGGGGCCCGCAACGTATACGAAGGGTTCTGCCACGTCTCGGGACGATGGAAGTTGATCATCTGCGACCCGATGTGCACCGAGCACGCGCGCGGCGTCTCGGTGATGTCCAGCCCCAGCCCACGATAGAACGCCAGCATCGCAGCCGTGTTCTGCATCGGCACTGCGACATGATCGAGCCCGCGAATCCGACTACCCGGCGGCGTCATCGACCGCTCGTCAAGGCGCGGTAGGTTCCCGCCACATTCGCCGGACGCTGCTGCGCGTAAAACTCCCAGTCCTTGTAGCCGTCCATCGTGACGCTGGCCTGCGCCTGCTCGAGCGTCTGGCCGGCGGCAATCGCCTTGGCAACCGCCGCGCGTAGTTCCTCGCGATACCGAATGTTCGCCGTGACGTCCGCCTTCCGCCCCAGCATCCCGTGGCTGCAGACGAAGTGATCGAAATCCAGCGTCTCGACCGCCTTCACCAGCGCGAGCTCCGGCGTCGTGGCCACGTCACCGCCAAAGGGCACTCGGTTCACCGTGATCCAGTCCGAGGCAAAGAGCACGTTCGACCCGTCGACGAACCGCACGATGGTGTTGTCGTCGGCATGTGCGGTGGGACGTGGAAGCACTTCCACCCTCTTGCCACCGAGCGTGATCGTGATCGGATCGCGGTAGGTGAGATCGGGGGGACGCACGAAGGCCAACGGTCCGCGCGTGACCTCGGCACCGCTCAGTGTGCCGTTGCGATCGTCGTCGTAGAGCGCGAACTGCGTCTGCAGGTTCCCCTGAGCTTCGTCGCGTTCGATCGCGCCGCTGCCGTTACGATCCTGCGCGCGTGCATTCTGTGGCAGCGGCGTACTCGCCGGTGGCATGGCCAGCCGCGGCATCATCGCCTCGTGGCCCACGATTCGAGCCGTATCGGCAAAGACCGACGCGCCCGATCCGTGGTCCCAGTGATGGTGGCTGTAGATCACGTACTTCACCGGCACCTTGAACCGGATGGCGAGCTCGCCCTTCAGCCAGGTCGCGAACTCGGTGCCGACCGGCTCGACGAGCACGATGCCATCGGGTGTGACCATGAAGACCGAGAGGTAGTCGTCCATCCGCGCGTAGTAGACGTCACCCGTGAGCTTGCCGATCTCCTGGCCTTTGTAGGCGGTCTGCTGATAGATGCTGCGTGGTTGCGCCTCGGCCGCCGCGGCCATCCCGGCGACGACCATCGCAAAGGCGAGCGGGCGGACGGCGGCGCGATTCACAGCTTCACCTGGCTGACCTGGATCGTTGGCTGCGTGTTGGTGTAGTTGGGGATGTCAGCCAGGATCGGCGCGCTGTGTTGCGCAAATGCCGCCTGGAACGCCTCGACCGAGTCGAAGAGCAGATGCCCCAGCGCGACGTAGGGAGCGGGGACACCGGGCTGTCCGCTGGCAAGACCCTGCTCGACGTTCATGCCCTTCAGTGCGCCACCCATCAGATCCCGCACCATGGGCATGTGGCGATCGAGATAGTAAGCCATGTCGAAGCGCACGCCCGACGTGTTCGGATACATCACGGTGACCTTGATCATGTCGCCCCCTCTTCGCTGCCGGATACCAGCGGCATCTCCTGCCCGCGCTCCGCGCGAGCGAACCGTTTTTGACCGGAGAAACCTTAACTCATTTGTCTGCGATCCAGCCGGTCAAAAGCCGGCTACCCACTCCACCAGACGCGAGCACCTTCCGAGCGGAGGGGACCAGCGAACACCCGCCCCGAGGGACCCAGCGCGCCCTTCACGCGCTCGACCAGGCGTGCCGCCGCCTCGTCGCCGTCCACGATTCCATAGACCGTCGGCCCCCACGAGCTCTGACCGACTCCGGTCGCGCCCCAGTCGGCAAGCTGCGTCACCAGCGCGCGACTCGGACCCGACGCGAACGTCCCGCCCTGCGCCGGTGCGAACCATCGCCCGGTCACTTCCTGAATCTCACTGAGCGCGCGACCGAACGACTCGAGATCCTCGTCGGCCAATGCCGGCAGCAACACCATGAGCACCAGGTGCGAGACGTGCTCGACGTCGTGTTCGGACGGCGTGGGCAAACGAGCAAACGCTTCAGCCTCGTCGGCGCCACTCATCCCTGGAGATCCGTCGGGCACGACGACGACACAGCGCCACGCCTCGGGAAACGGGAGCCGGGCGATCAGGGGACCGCAGTCGTCGTGCCTGGCGCGACGGCCACCTTCGACGACGAGACCGCCGTGCGCGAACGTCCAGGTGCCAATCGCCGAGCGTTGTGCTCGTCCCATCGCTCGTGCCAGCGAGGGCGGGTCCGTCTGGATCTGGTGGAGTTCGGCGAGGGCCCGGGCAATGGCAAGCGCGAGTTGCGTTCCCGAGCCAAGCCCGGCATGAGATGGCAATGACCGATAAACCTGGACGCGGGCGCCGGACTGAATGCGGTGATAGTCGAGGAACTGCCGTGCGAACGATTTCGCCCGACTGGCGTCCTCACCTTCGACAGTCAGGCTGTCAGCGTCGGTCGCCGATACGAGCAGCGACGGCGCCGAAGCGGCCGCGCCAATCCCGCCGAACCATCGTCCAGCCGACCCGCGGAGATCGAGGACACCGAAGTGCAGGCGTGCGTACGCCTCGACACACACCGTGCTACAAACCCCGAGAGTCTTGTTTTTTTGCGCGGAAGCCACTGGATCTCCTCGGGGTTTGTAGCACCCGTGTCACAGCGTCGCCTGGCGACACGGCGCGGCCAACCTTTCGGGTTGCGGCCGGAGCCGCAGCGTGTCGCCGGTGCGCATCGACCCGTCGCGACTCAGGAACGTCTCCTGATCACTTTGCCCGCGACGACCGAGGCATGAGCGAAGAGCTTCGACTGCCCTTTTCGCGGTGTGTTGGCGTTGTCCACGAACTCGAACTCACCCTTCCGCAACTCGAGAATGCTGAGGTCCGCTGGCGCACCCGCACGTAGAGTGCCGAGATCCCCGAAGTCGGGAAAGACATGGGCCGCGTTGATCGTCGCCCGCTCGATGACCTGATCGAGCGGCATGCCGAGCATCAGGAATTTCGAGAGGACGTTCGGGAAGTCGAAGACCTGGTCTTTGAGGCCGGCATCGTTCAAATCTGAAGAAATCGTATCGGGCAGGAATTTCTGCCGAATCCCCTGCTCGGCTGTCTCCCACGTGATGTGACCGACACGGCCGTGGCCGATGTCGAAACGAACCCCACGGCGCCGCGCCGCCAGGACTTCCGCCAACACTTGCCCCTTGTCATCGAAGATGCCGTGCGGCGGCGGCGCGTAGACGTGTGTCACGATGTCGCCCGGTTTCAGCAGTTCGAGAATCGCGGGCATCGGCGACACCGTGTCGCCAATATGCACCATCACGCGCAGACGGAACGGTTCCACGATGAGCTGTGCCCGTCGAAGCACCTCGAGATCGTTGGTTCCAGCAACCGACTTCGAGAGGCGCGCCTTGACGCCAACGATGACGTCGCGATGCCGCTCGATCGCCTTGCGCGCGGCGGCGACGTCCACGCGGCTGATATCCAGCGCCTCGCCTTCCGGGAGGATGCCGGTCCGTGCGACGTTGAGAAGAACCCGGACGCGGTTAGGCGCTGCCTTCGCGAAGCCCACCACGTCGTCGATCTGATCGGCGCCGCGCGAACCGCCATCGACCATCGACGTCACGCCGTCGTTCAGACAGATCGAGGGCATCTCCTTCGATCGGACGTGCGCGTGGATGTCGATGAGACCGGGCACCACGACTTTGCCGGAGGCGTCGAACATCTCGGCGGTATCTGTGGCCGATCCGGCAGGCAGGATCTGCGCAATCCGTCCTTGCGATACGGCCACGTCCATCGCGGCGTCCAATCGTCGAGCGGGATCGATGACGCGACCTCCCCGTATCACGAGGTCGTACTTGGCCGCGAGCGGATCGGTCGCGCCAGCAAAAGCGGCGACCGCCGTTGCGGCGCTCGTCCGCAGGAATGCCCGGCGTGTCTGCATGCGCGAATTATAGCTAGCGAGGCTCCACCTCCGACCGCCGAGCATGTGGAGTAGGCGATCCCTCGACCGCAGTCAGCAGTAGACTCCTCTCATGGCTCTGCGGTCCGCGATGCTCGTGCTCCTCGTTCTTGCATTGACCATCAGCGGCCGCGCGCAACAGGCACCTGCGACCCCGCTGCTGGCACGCCTCGATCATCTCGTTTACGCAACGCCCGATCTGGTCGTCGGCATCGCGGCGATCGAGAAGCTCCTCGGTGTGCGCGCGACACCAGGCGGACAGCATCCCGGCCTTGGCACGCGCAACGCCCTCATCGCGCTGGGACCATCGAGTTACCTGGAAATCATCGGCCCGGATCCAGAACAGCCCAAACCAGCAGGGCCGCTCCGCTTTGGCATCGACGACCTCGAGGCGCCACGCATCGTGACCTGGGTCGCCAAGGGAACCGATCTCGAACGGGTTGCACAGGCGGCGGCCGAACGCGGCGTGAAGCTCGGGTCCGTCATTCCTGGCAGCAGGCGCCGGCCTGACGGCGTCGTGCTCGCCTGGCGCTACACGGATCCCAACACCGTGGTGGCCGATCGCATCGTGCCATTCCTGATCGACTGGGGCACGTCGCCACATCCGTCCGCTTCCGCCGCTCGTGGCGCCACGCTCGTGGAGGTGCGCGCAGAACATCCGGATGCGGAGCGCGTGCAGACGATGCTGGACGTGCTTGGGCTGGCCCTGCGGGTGCAGAAGGGTCCCGCGCCTGCCATCATCGCGACGATCGACAGTCCTCGCGGGCGCATCGAACTGAGATAGAGCCGGGTCTTCGGACCGCCGCTTCTCAGACCCGCCGTGACCGGATGTGTTCGGCCAGAAGCGCCATCGCTTCCTGCTCGTCCGGTCCGGCTGTCTTGTCCACGATGACCTGCAGCCGCGCCATCTCGCCGTCGATGAACTCGGGCGAGAGCAGGTGCAACCTGGTCGCATGGATCGCTGCTTCCAGCACGGCATGGCGCGCGCGATTGAAGCCGATGAACTCGCGCGTCACGCCGCGATGCACCACGGTCATCTCGATACGCGACCGCGGCGGCGTACTGTCGATCGATCGGACCGTCAACTCGCGCCACGAGCAGCCGTTCGCCAGCACCACACCGCGGACCTTCACCGCCGGCTTGGTCGGATACTCGGGATTGGAGATCGCGGCCAGGGCAAACACACGCGCGTCGTCGATGAGATTGACCACGGCAGCCTGCGTCGCCACGACGTTGCGATACGTTGCGGTCTCGAGAAACGGTTTCAAGACGATGCCCTCGTCGCCCCACTCGACGCCCATGGGTGCGCAGTTCACACGCCCATCGGCATCGACCGTCGTCACGATGCTCTCGACGATCATCGCGAGCGCACCCAGGGAGTCGCCACCACGTACTCGGGCGCGGACGTTGGCGAGCTCTGTCGCGAGTGCACGAGGCGACGGCGCTTCAGCGTTCGAACCGCCTGCTGCACGGCGCTTTTCGAGAGACCGGTGTCGGAGGCCATCTGTTGCAGGCTGGCAGTCGCCGCGCGCGCAACACGGCCGCGGGCGTGCCGGTACAAGTACAGGTACACGATAAAGGCGGATGGCTGCCGATCGTGCCCGACCAGATCCGGCATCAACGAGTCGAGGATGTAGGGATCAAACGTGACGCGCGCCACCATAGTTTTTAACACTATAGTTGTTATTCACCGGGCTTTACAGCCTCTCGTCGAGCTGTGTAGCATCCGGCGCATGATCGTCCACGTCAAGTTCGTCAGCATCCCGGTGACGGATCAGGATCGTTCGCTCGCGTTCTACACCGAGAAGCTCGGGTTCAGGCTGCTGACCGACCAGCCATTCGATGACACGCAACGATGGATCGAGCTCCGTATCGGCAACGCCGAGACGCGATTCGTTCTGTTCAGGACTGACCAGGGGGCGCCTCCTGGCTCGCCCTTCAATGGCGCGCTCGCCTGCGACAACGTGCAGAAGACCTACGACGACCTGAAGGCGCGCGGCGTCGAGTTCGATTCGCCGCCCCAGGAGCAACCGTGGGGGACGTTCGCGGTCATGAGGGACCCCGACGGCAATCAGTTCGTCCTGTCGTCCCGCGCGTGACTACGCCTTGAGCACCTCGCCGCGGCGCAGCCGCCGGTACAGCTCGAGGGCGTCCTGGATGATCGCGACGGCATCCGCCGGGCCGAGCAGATCCTCGACCACGACCTGCTTGTGCTCGAGCGCCTTGTAATCCTCGAAGAACCGGCGCAACTCGCGCAGCACGTGATCGGGTAGCTGCGCCTTGTCGAGGATGTGCGCGTAGGCCGGGTCGTGCACGCTGACGCCCACGATCTTGTCGTCGATGCCCTTCTCGTCGCGCATGCGCATGACGCCAATGGCGCGCGCCTCGACGATCGTCAGCGGGTAGACCGGCTCCTGCCCAAGCACCAGCGCATCGAGCGGATCGCCATCGTCGCAGAACGTCCGTGGAATGAAGCCGTAGTCAGCCGGGTAGTGAACCGCGCTGTAGAGCACGCGATCGAGCCGCAGCAGCCCGGTCTCCTTGTCGAGCTCGTACTTGTTCTTGCTGCCGTTCGGGATTTCGACGATGACAGGGAAAGTTTTCTCGACAAGGGTATCGTCGACGTAGGTGTCGTGCCACGGATGCATGTCACCTCACCAGCTCGACGGGCGGCGGGACGAACGGCTCGTCGGAATCTCCACGGATCGCGGCCCATGGCATGAACAAGTCCGGCCTCCCCTCCGCGCCGTCCGCACGTTGCGGCAGCGTCTCCAACCGAGAGCGCGCACCATGGAGGAAGCGATCGATCAACGCGTAGCCATATTCGCTCGCCGCAGACTCCGGATGAAACTGCACACCGATGATCGGCAACGACCGATGTTCTACAGCCATGACTGCCCCATCGTCGAGTGAAGTCGCCAGCACCCTCAGTTCTTCTGGGAGCGTCTCTGGCCCGACGACAAGCGAGTGATACCGCGCGACACGAATCGGTGAAGGCAGTCCGGCGAAGATCGAAGAGCCGTCGTGTGTGATGAGCGATGTCTTGCCGTGCACCGGATAGCCGGCGCGCACAACATCACCACCGAACGCGGCGCCGATGCATTGATGCCCCAGGCACACGCCGAGAATCGGCGTCGTCGGTCCAAAGCGGCGAACGACGTCCGTTGAGATGCCAGCCTCGGCGGGTGTGCACGGTCCAGGTGAGATCACGATGTGGCTCGGGGCGAGGCGTTCGACTTCCGCCAGCTCCATCTCGTCGCTTCTGCGAACGACCGCCTCCTCGCCCAGCTCGCGAACGTAGCGGGCGAGGTTGTGGACGAACGAGTCGCGATTGTCGAGCACCAGGATCATTTGCCGATCTTTGATTCTTGATTATTGATTGGTTGTCGTTTGCAGATTGTCGATTTCGCGATTGTGGAAATCATCAGTCAGGACTCGACAATCACCAACAAATCGATAATCAAAGATCGTAACTCTCCAATTCATGATCGTAGCAACGTGCCGAGATACCCTTCGAGCCGGTCGGATTCTTCCACCTTTGCCTTGAACGCGATGTATCCGTCCGGCCGGACCAGGAACAGACGGTCGTCGCTCGCACCGTAGCGTCTCGAGAGGGCCGCCGATTTCGGAAGGATCTCGCCCTGAACGACCGAGCCGAAGCGTTTCTTCAATGACTCGACGGCAGGCGCGACATTCCCTCCGCCTGGCATTGCCAGCAGCGTGAAGTAGTCATGCCGCAACCGATCGAAAAGTGTGCCGCCACCCTCGAAATCAACGTCGGGGGCGCGGTCGCCGATCGCCGGACCATCGAAGTCGCTCAGCTCGGCGGGTTTCTGAATCACGTCCCGATACGTGTAGGACACGCCCGAACAATAGTTCACGACCTTTTCGGTGTAGCCCTGCTCGAACATCGTCTGCTTCCGCTGGGCGATGTCCTTGCCGTGCGTCATGAAGATGTCGTGCAGCGACGACGCGGCCCAGATGACCTGTTCGGCAACCGGGCGACGTTCCGTCTCGTAGGTATCCAACAGTTCCGGCCTGGCCGCTCCCTTCAGTACGAGCGCAAGCTTCCATCCCAGGTTGAACGCGTCCTGCATGCAGCAGTTCATTCCCTGCCCGCCCGTCGTCGAGTGGACGTGTGCGGAATCACCGGCCAGGAACACGTTGCCCTCGCGGAAGGTGTCGGCAAGGCGGACCCAGGTTTCCCATCTCGAGTGCCACACGACCTCACCCATGGTGATGCCGTCGTAGTGGCGCTCGAGCAGGCGCATGAATGCCTGCTGCGGTGTGAGGTTCGGGTCGGCGGCCTCGCCGCGATCGCTGAGCAGGAGCCGGAAATGACCACCCGGCAGCGGCGCTACCATCAGGAAGTGATCGGTGCCCACACAGTAGTGAAAGTGATCCTTCCAGTCGGTGAAGCCGTTCAGGTGGATGTCGAGATTCTGGAAGAAGCTCCCCGTGTAGTCCTTGCCTTTCACCGACAGCCCGAGGCCGCGGCGCACGCGCGAGTTGATGCCGTCGGCGGCAATCAGGTACTGACAATGAATGAGCTCTTCCTCGTCACCGCGATCGGTGTGCGTGACCCGAGCGGTCACGCCGCTGCCGTCCTTGGTGAGATCCTGAAACGTCGTGTTGTACTCGATGCCGCAGCCGAAGCGTGACCACGTGTAGTCGCGGACGAAACCCTCCGTCTCGCTCTGGTTGTGGGACAGGATGCAGTTGTATCGCGAATCAACCGTCGTGTAATCGAGCCCCGGCCGCACTTCCGTTCGTTCGCCGTCGCGGAGGAAGTGCATCACGTAGCCGCGGCACCACAGGTCGCGATCGAGGAGGCGCCGGCTCAGGTCCTTGTCGACGAGATCCATCAGCTCGATCGTGCGGGCATGCAGCGCGATCGCGCGCGATTCTCGCCCCGGCCCGGGCATGCGATCGATGCAGCGGTATTCGATGCCGCGACGGGCGAGCTCCATCGAGAGCACGCAACCGACCGCGCCGCCGCCGACGATCAGGACCGGAATCTCGGTAATCATCAATTCTCGATTTTGCGATCTGTGATTATTGATTGCTTGTTGATTGTCGATTCATGATTTCGGATTTGTCGGTGACTCCGGAATCCGACAATAAATCACCACACGTCAATCCTCAGTCAACAACCAGTCGACGATCAACGATCGCCAGATCTCCAATGATTTGCGGATTGACGAAAGTCTTCGTTGACAATGACGAAGATCTTCGTCAATACTTGCGCCCGATGACCAAGACGCGCGTGCAGCCCACGAAGGCCGAGCTGGCGATCCTGCGGGTCCTCTGGGCCGAAGGGCCACTCTCGGTGCGCAGTGTCCAGACGATCCTCGAGCAGTCCCGGCCGACCGGTTACACAACGGTGCTCAAGACGATGCAGATCATGGCTGATAAGGGACTGGTCGAGCGTGACGACACCGTCCGCCCGCAGATCTACCGGGCGCGTCATTCGGAAGACCGCACCCAGAAGCAGATGCTCGGCGATCTCATTCAGCGCGTCTATGGCGGGTCCGTCAAGGCGCTCGTGCTTCACGCCATCGGAACGCGCAAGCCGTCTGCCGAAGACCTCGAGGCCATCGAGAAACTCCTGGATCGATTCGAGGGAGAGAAGAAATGAACCTCACCGCCGACGCCCTCAGCTTCGCACTGATCCACTCGCTCTGGCAGGACGCGATCGTTGGTCTTGCGCTGTGGGGCGCTCTCGTCGCGCTGCGACACCGGTCGGCCAACGCACGATACGTCGTCTGCTGCGCGGCGCTGGCACTCATGGCCGCGCTTCCTATCGCCACGATGCTCGCGCTGTCGGACCGGCAGGAGCGTTCAGCCCCTGCGTCGCTGTCGGCGCCTGTCACGCTCACCTCAGCTTCCGGCGACACATTCCAGATCGAGTCGGTTCCTGCCACAGGTGGTGTTCGATCGATGAACTGGCTGGCGATGCTGACGCCGTGGATGTTGCCAGTCTGGCTGACCGGGGTGGCGCTCTGCTCGCTTCGACTCCTGCTCGCAAGCGCGCATACGTTCGCCCTCAAGCGGCGCAGCGTTCCGGAGAATGGACCGCTGGCGGAAACCGTCTCGCGGCTCGCGGCTCGCATTGGCGTCGGTCGGTTGGTCTCGGTGCGGATGTCGACGGTCATGTCCAGCCCGGCAACGCTGGGATTTCTCCGCCCTGTCATCCTGCTGCCACCCGCAGCGGCGCTGGGGATCTCGGCGCAGCAGCTCGAGGCGTTGCTCGCGCACGAGCTCGCACACGTCCGCCGCCACGACTACCTCGTGAACGTCCTGCAGATGATCGCGGAAACGCTCTTCTTCTATCACCCGGTCGTGTGGTGGACGTCGCGGCGCATTCGAATCGAGCGCGAGCTCTGTTGTGACGACATCGCGGTCAGGGCATGTGGCGATGCGGTCAGCTACGCTCAGGCGCTCACCGCCGTCGCACGGCTGCTCGTGACGCAACCCGGCATTGCCGTGGGTGCCACCGGTGGGCCGCTTCTCGTGAGAGTTCAGCGGCTGCTCGGCGTGGCGTCGACATCACGGCAGGTCTCGCCGCTCTGGGGCGCGGCGGCCGCGGCCGCAATGATCGTTGCGCTGATGATCGTCGATCCGTATGCACAAAGCCGTGCACCGGAGACCTCAACACCAACGGCCGGCGAAAGCGAGGTGGTTCTGCGCGGCCGTGTGGTTGATGCCAGGACTGGAGGCGCCGTTAGCGGCGCCAGCGTCCGTGCGCAATACATCACCGGCGTCGAGAACCCGACGCGATGTCCAATCGGCGCTTGCGAGGACGTGTTCGATCCCGTCGCTGGCCGGATTCCAATCTATCGCGCCACGACCGACGGCGATGGACGATTTACCGTGCGGGGAATGAGACCGGGAGATTATCTCGTTGCAGCGGTGGCGCCAGGTTACGTGCAGGGCTATTTCGGCAAGATCTCGGCCGACCTGCCGGAGATGCCGGTGCACGTCGCCGCCGGCCTCAGACCACCATCGATCGATGTTCGACTCGAGCGGGCCGGCTCTCTCAGCGGGCACGTCCTTTCGGACAGGGGGGAAGGACTTCCCGGAGTCGAAGTCGAGCTTCTGCGCCACACCTATCTCCCAGGCGGCTCGCAACCAGTGGCAATTGCGTTCGCACAAACAGAGGAGCGCGGGGCGTTTCGTTTCGGCGACGTCGTACCAGGTGCGTATTACGTCCGCGCGTACGCGAACCGGGCGGTGATGCCTGCGCGCAAGGAAGGCGCATCACTCTCATACGCTGCGACATACTTTCCCGAGACGACCGACCCCTCGTTCGCACAGTCTCTCTACCTTGGGAGCGGTCAGGACCTTGCCGGTGTTGATTTCGCGCTAATGACCGCGAAGATGAGCGTCGTCAGCGGCCGGCTCGTCGATCCCGGCGGCGCCTCACTGGCGACGGCAATGGTTCACCTGATGCCGTTTCCCATGGGGGTTGATGAAGTACGGAGAGCGTCCGCCACGGCGGATGGCCGGTTCCGCTTCGACAATGTCGCGGCATCCAGGTACATGCTCAACGTCTCGGACACCGTCGATGGACGCAGCTGGAACACGGTCGTACGCGACTTCACCGTACCCGGTGATGTGACCGACCTGCTGCTGGTGGCGGGACCATCGGTGTGGCTCGAGGGGCGGGTCGTGCGTGAGGATGGCCGCGCACTGCCCTTCGATCCAGCCGAACTACGGATCAACACGGTTCAGCAAACGAGTTCGGCGGGCTTCCACGGCGCCGGGAACACGAGAGTCGAAAGCAACGGCAACTTCCTGATGCGCAGCGGAACCGGGCGGTTGAGCCTGGGCATCGGCGGGTTGCCACCGCGATGGTTCGTGAAATCGGCGCTGCTGGACGGCGTCAATGTCACTGATGGCTCGTTCGATCTGACCCCCGGCACTCCGCGGCGGCTGGACATTACGCTGTCCGATCGGGTCAGCCGTCTCACGGGAACCGTTACGGATCGTTCGGCGCGCCCAGTGTCGAACGCGCTCGTCGTCATCTTTCCCGACAACCGTGAACGATGGACCAACACGCAGTTTATCTTCACGACCTTCTCGCGACAGCAGGGCGGCTACGAGATCGATGGACTGCCAATCGCCAACTATCGCGTCGTCGCCGTGACGTCGCTGCCCAACAGGGCATGGACCGATCCTGACGTGCTCGAGCGTCTGTGGCCATCTTCATCACGGCTGTCGCTCGACGGGCTTGGCGAGAGCGTGGTGCACTTGAAGGTCGTGGCGTCACCGACGGACTTGCTGCAATGAGCAATCACCAATCGAAAATCGACAACGAATCAAGCATCAACGATCATCAAGTCTTCAATGGATCCGGGACTGAAAGCACATCGATCATCGCGCGCGCCTTGTCGAGCGTCTCGCGGTACTCCTGCTCCGGGTCGGAGTCTGCGACGATGCCACCGCCGGCGCTGAAGTAGACACGACCGTCCTGGAGCACGGCGGTCCTGATGGCGATGTTGGTATCGAGCTCGCCGGTCACGCTCCAGTAGCCGATCGACCCGCAGTACACGCCACGCCGCGAGGGCTCGAGCTCGGCGATGATCTCCATGGCCCGTAGCTTTGGCGCGCCCGTGATCGAGCCGCCCGGGAACGCTGCGCGCAGCAAGTCGATGGCGTCCACGCCGGGCCCGAGCTTTCCGACCACCGTCGAGACCAGGTGATACACGGTGGCGTAGCGCTCGAGTGCGAAGAGCTCTGACACGCGAACCGAGTGAGGCGCACAGACGCGCGACAGGTCGTTGCGCATCAGGTCGACAATCATCAGGTTCTCCGCGCGATCCTTGGCGCTCTCCGCGAGCGCCTGCCCGAGTGCCGCATCGTGTTCGGGCCCGAACCCGCGCGGCCGCGTCCCCTTGATCGGGCGCGTCTCGACCATGCCGTGACTGTCGACGCGGAGGAAACGCTCGGGAGAGGCGCTCACCACGACCGCTTCAGGAAAATCGAGAAAGGCGGCAAAGGGCGCCGCATTGCGTTTGCGAAGGCGCGTGTAGAACGACCACGCCGACTCCTCGAGAGGCGCCTCGAACCGCTGCGACAGGTTCGCCTGGAAAATGTCGCCGGCGAAGATGTATTCGCGAACGCGCGCGACCGCATCCAGGTATGCGCGACGCGTGAACGACGACCGCAGCTCGAAGAATGAGGGCCACCAGACCGGATCTACGAGATACGACGGTGCGAGGGTGCGAGGGTGCGAGGGTGCGAGGGTGCGGTCCGATGGTCCGAGGGTCTGGTCCGAGGGTCCGGCGGTGGCGTCGATTCGTTCTTTCACCAGAGCCGCGCGCGCAGCTGCCCTTGTGCGGCGCCCTTCTTCCGACGTCTCAGGCATCCCCGTCGAGATCAGCCACGCGCGCGACGACTCGTGATCCCACACAATCACCCAGTCGTACAAGCCCATGACCAGATCGGGCAATCCGAGGTCGTCGAATCGCGGCGCCGGCAGACGTTCGAGCGTCAGGCCCCAGTCATACGCGACATAACCGGCGGCGCCACCCTGGAACGGCGGCAGTTCCGCCATCGGCTCCGCTGCATGCGGCGACATCAGTTGGCGCAAAGCCGCAAGCGGATCACCGACTGCGGTTCGGCTCGTGCCTGTGAGCACGTCGAGACACTCGGTCTCTCTTCCCCGGCCCCGCACGATCGCAACGGGATCGGCCATGAGAAACGAATAACGACCGAATCGGCTGCCGGTGTTCGCGCTGTCGAGAAAGAGCCGATACGGCAGCCCTTCGAGCGATTCGCAGCACGACACCGGATCGGGCGCCGGCGCGATCTCCTCGACGAGCGGACGCATCACTTCTGCTTCCGTTCCGTGTGCGTAAGTCGAACGTGACGCGACCGCTCCTCGGCAGGTGTGAGATAGCCCCACGCCAGCGTGCCTTCCTGACGGTAGGTCTTCCCCAGCGTCATGGCCAGGCTCGCCTTCGCCAATTCCTTCCCGAGATAGAAAGCATGGCTTGGTTCGTCGACCGCAAGCTGCTCGAAGATCTCCTGGATGTCTCGACCGCGCACGAAGCGCTCGCTGTTGAAGACCGTGATGGCCTCACTATCGGCAAAGATGCGGTAGTTGGGATCGGTGATGGCGGCCTGGAGCGCGCGCAGTTCGGCTTCGGAGTACGTCAGCACCTCAGGGTCCTTGACGGTGACCAATCGATCGTCGACGCCTTTGGGAACCGTTCGCTTCGTCACCGCATAGTGCATCAGCCGCCGCGCGACATCGATCTCGCGTACAGCACCGCGCGCCCACGGGATGACCTCAGTGGTCAGCACGGCGCGAATCGCGAGCTCCTGGCAGATCGCGATGAGCACGGCGTTGATGCCGGTCGAATCCGCCGACGTCAGCTCGGTGAGATTCCCGATCCCCATCAGCATCTCGGCATCGGGCCATCGACGGCGAGCCGTCGCATATCGCTCGAGCGACGCCATGAAGCCCATCCCGATGGGTTCGAGGATCGGATCGATCAGGTAAGAAACGCCCCACGCCTCGAGCTTCTCGATCGTCGGCTCGAGTGTGTCGATCGATGCACCCAGATCGGGAACGGCCACCCACTTGACCGGGCTTGCCGACAGCTCACGTGCGATGTCGACATTCGAACCATTGACGCTGAGGACGACACTCGCACCGGCCTGAACGGCCGTTCTGATCTCATCGCCGTCAAAGGAGTCCACGCTGACGCGCATCCCGGCAGCGACGAGCTCCCGGACGACGGCGCCAAGCTCCGGAAACGCCCGGCCAGGCGTGCAGCCGATGTCGATGATGTCAGCACCCGAGGTGCGATACCGCTCGGCCTCCTGCCGGACGGCCGCACGCGTCATCCGCGGCGCGTTGTTGATCTCGGCGAGGATCTCGATGTCCCACTCGCCGTAGTCGCGGGCAGCGGTCGCCCGGCCGAAGTAGCGAGGTATCTCGCGCAGATCGGCGGGACCCCTGGCCACCGGCACGCCAACCTTGTCCTGAATCACAGCCGGATCACCCTCGCAGAGTCCGGGAATCATCACGAGGTCCACGCCCTCGGCCACCGTCAGATGCCGGGCGATCCACGTGGTGGTCATCAGCGCGGCGACGGTGATCCGCAGTGCGGCAACATCGCATGCAAATGGTGCGGCCATCCCGGCAAGTGTGTTCCGCAGTGCCGGCTCGGCCAGCAGACCGGTGACGAACAAGACACGCTGAGGCCCGGGCGTCATCGGGTCCGGCTGTAATTCTGAATGCGGAATGCAGGATGCAGAATGGGGTCACGTGCCTTCTGAATTCTGAATCCTGAATTCTGCACTGGCGTCACCGCGGATCGCCGCTGCGCACGAACTTGTTCGGCGTCCCCTCCAGCGCCTCACCGGCCGCCGGCCTCCACAGCACGACGTCCTCGATCTTCCGTGCCAGGGCGAAGTCCTTGTCCGTGATGCCGCCGGCGCTGTGCGTGGACAGCTTTACGGTGATGCGGCCCCACGTCACGGACAGATCCGGATGGTGATACGCGGCTTCCGACAAGTAACCGATCGCATTCACCAGCATCAGCGTCGTCGGCCACCCATCGGTCTTGTAGACGCGACGAATCCATCCGTCTTCGAGATACCAGCCGGGCAATTCCTTCAGCCGCTCGTGAATCTGTGTCTCGTCGTAGGTCGTCTCTTTCTTTGCCATGTCAGCGCTCCGAACCTGACTGCGTCAGTGCTTGGTACTTGGTACTTCGTCCTTCGTTCTTGGTCCGTTCTTTGACCGTGGTCCCTGGTCCGGCCCAAGGACTGACTGCTTTGACACATGAGGGCTGGAGTCACATCACGACTCCGCCTCCGACCAGCAGGGTCTGCCCGGTGATGAACGCGGCGGCCGGCGACGCCAGAAACACCGCCGCACCAGCCACGTCGTCGGGTGTACCCCAGCGCGCGAGCGGTGTCGACTCGGCCACGGCGTCGCGCCGCCTTGAATCCAGGTCGGTCGCGAACGAGGTTTCGATCCACCCCGGGGCCAGCACGTTGACGCGCACACCCGGCGCGACCGAACGCGCGAGCGACTTGCTGAAGGCGAGCACGCCGCCCTTGACCGCCGCGAAGAGCTGCGGATTGGTTCCCGCCATACCGGTCAGCACGTGGTCCCAACTCATGTTGATGATCACGCCACCGTCGGGTTGCGTGGTGAGGATCTCCACGGCACGCCACGAGGCGAGCATCGTACCTCGCAAGTCGACGGCAAGGAGGCGATCGAGCTTCTCGATGTCGGAAAGCGAGGCGCCATCCCCGGTCAGGATGTCTGCCCCCGCGTTGTTGATCCATGCGTCGATGCGTCCGAACCGATCGCGCACCGAAGGGCCGATCGAGCCCAGTCCGGCTGCACTCGTCAGATCGAGCTGATGCACCTCAACCTGGCGTCCCAGCCGGCGGACCCCTGCTGCCGTTTCCTGTGCTCCGCTGACGTTCGCTCGATACGTCAGCGCCACATCAGCGCCCGCGCGCGCGACGCCAACGGCGATCGCGCGCCCGATACCGCTCGACGCGCCAGTTACCAGGACAACGCGACCGGCGAGCGGCATTCCATCCGACTCGGACATCGTGAGTCGATCATAGTTCAGCGGTCCGAGGGGGCGACGGTGCGAGGGTGCGACGGTCCGGTACGGCGGTCCGATGGTCCCGTACGGAGGTCCGTGTGTCTGTGCCAAAACCATCGAACCGTCGGACCGGACCGCCAGACGATCGGACCGGACCATCGCACCGTCGCACCGTCGCCCCTCCGGACCGCGATTGTCGCTATTTCTCGTCGAGGATCGACCCGAACAACGGCTGCCCCGCACGGGACGCATAGAAGCCAAAGATCGTGAGGGCGAGGAGGACGGCGAGCGTCCAGTTCGAAGCATCAGCGCGCCAGTGTGAGAACTCCAGCGTCATCGGAACCGCGGTGATCATGCCCCAGGCGAACCAGGTGACCACCAGTGCCAGCAGCCCGAATCGAATCGCCACCACCGTCAGGAGCGCTCCACTCGCCAAGGGGAACAGCAGCGACAACGGCATCACCGACATGTCGTAGGCCGCGGTCAGCGACAGGAACAGCATCGTCACGATGAGCGCGAGCCAGCGGACGCGCAGCACGAGGCGCGCGATGACCATGCCGAAGGTGGCAAAAAGGGCACCGCCAACGGCGGCAACACTCTCGATCAACCCAGCCCAGAACGCGCCGCTGCCACCGCCAAGCATCAGTTCGCTGGTGCCATAGCGAGGATACGGCGCGTCATAGCCGAGAGCAGGCACGATGGTCGCCTTGGCCACATCCATCAGTGCCAGGCTGACGCCAAAGATCACCCCGATCAGCAGGTCGCGGCCGACCCGCGGATCGCGGATGTGTCCGGCCAGCAGGCGTGACCATCCGAGCAGCGCATCCGGCCGCAGCTTGCGGACGTACGGTTCCAGCGCAACGTACACGGTCCAGAAGATCACACAGAGCAGCGCGTTGATGCCGGCTGCCCTGAACAGCAGGCCCACCTCGTTTTCAACGCTCGACGAGTGACTGGCGCGCAGCAGCCAGGAGAGAGTGCCGGCCGCTGCGAGGTACGCCGTCACCCGCCAGGCTCCGCGGCGATCGGCGCGATTGGCGCGGATGTGACGACGCGCGAGCACGGCCGCGGATGCGATCAGGACACCGAACGTCGCGAAGATCAACGCGACGAGGATCTGATCGGCGACCGACTCGCGATCAGGTTCCTGGCGTTCCGGATCCGTCCACGGGCCGATCACATCGAAGAACACCGGCTTACCCCGATAGGCGGAGGCCTCGACGCGCAGCGTCACACCGTCGAGTGTGGGATGAGGGCCGGTCCACGCCACACGGGTGTCGGCAAAATCCGGAGGGACCCATTGCGGCTGCGCCTCTGCGAAGGTCGACATCGAGAGACCGGCGGCTTCGAAGAGCGTGGCCCACGGGACCGGCGCACCCGTGGCCGCGCTTTCGTCGAACTGCGGCGGCACAGATCTGAATCGCTGCACGCGCCCGGTCGGATCGAGAACCACCTCGTGCATGCCCGTTTCGATTGACGGTGGATCGGTGAGAGACACCGAGTCGTCTTCGACCGGTACTAATTGACGCGGACTGCTGCGGTACCAGAAGAGCACCGCCGAGGGATTGCCTGTCGAGAGGACGTCCCAGCGCCCGGGTCCAAGCGGTCTGCCTTGCAGCCACTGCGTGTAGTCGTCAAATTCCGTGAACCCGGACGCTGTATCGCCGGGAGCATCCGTGTATCCAAGCGACGCAACGATGCTCTCTGCCCGATTGACGAGGACGTCGGGAGGCTGATCAAGCGGTGTTCGTCCGATGAGCGAGGTTCGCTGCGACACCGCGGTAAACACCAGCAGCCCGGTAATCACGCCCACGACCAGCACCAGGCCATACCCGACGCCCAACGCCTGAGACTCGCCGGCGGCGGCGAGCATCTCCGGAGAAGGTGTCTCCCCCGCCGCCAGCGCTGCCGCCAGCGGATCCCCGCCGGGCAACGAGGCGGCAACTGCCAGCGCCGACGCCGGCCGCCGATCGGGATCGCGATCGAGACAAGCCAGGATGACCCGCTCGACTGCGGGATCGAGGTCGCGCACGATGGAGGACGGGGTGGTATGCGTGCCGGTCTGGTGAAACCGCTTCAGGTCCTCGAGCGTCGTGCTTTCCTGGGCACGTCGTCCGGTGAAGACCTCGAACAGCGTGAGACCGAGCGCATAGATGTCGCTCTTGATCGACGCGGCACCGCCGGAGAACTGCTCGGGCGCCATGTACTGAGGGGTGCCGACGAACTCGGCGTTGTCTGATTTTGCGGTGGCGATCCCGAAGTCGGTGACGCGAACGTCCCCTTGGCCATCGATCATCACGTTGGCCGGCTTCAGGTCGCGATGAATCACCCCGCGCTCGTGCGCCGCCGCAATGGCGGCACACAGCTGCCGTGCGATCTGCACGGCCTTGTCATGCGGCAGGCGCCCGATGCGCCGGATCAGGGAAGCCAGGTCCTCGCCATCGATGTACTCCATGGTGAGGAACCGCTGCCCGCTGGCTTCACCAAGGTCGTACAGCCTGCACACGTTCTTGTGCGAGACCTGGCGCGCCAC
>JALDXQ010000076.1:0-32919 GCA_032156805.1 Acidobacteriota bacterium | reverse complement strand
CGTTGTAGCCCGTCATGAACTTGATGTCGTCCATGGCGAACACGTTGGTCGGGTCCGTCATCGCGATGGTCAGCGTCGCACCTGACCTCGAGAGCGGAATGATCTGGTATTTCTGCGCGGTCTCGGCCGGAACGAGCTTGACGACCGTGGCATCGACGTCGAACTGTCCGAGCGCGATCGAAGGGACGCCGTACTGCTTGCTGAGGAGAGCCGTGATCTCGTCGTCTTTGACGTACCCGAGTTTGATCAGATTGAAGCCGAGCTTCCCCCCGTTCTGGCGCTGATAGTTCAGCGCCTCCTGGAGTTGCTCAGGCGTAATGCGCTTCTCTTTGAGAAGCAGCTCTCCGATTCGAACCGCCATGAAGAAGAAACCGGCCTATCTCACGTGAATCGTCAAAATGACACCCGTGCCGCAACGCCCCATCCGCTCTCGTCGTCGGTTCCCCCGAACACCACGTGCCCGTCCACGAATATTCCCGGTCGAACCGCCACGCTGGCACCGCCCGTATAGGCCTGTTCTTCCGCCCCGGTGGTGTTGAATCGCGCGCCCGCCCTCACACCAACCCGGCGTTCGTAGAGCCACCCTTCCCCACCGACCGCGATGACGCGACGGTCGCCGTAAGGCGTCGTGTAGGCGATCACATCGGCGTCCATCGCCACGAGCCACGCTCGGGACCCGACTTCAGACCCATCGAACGCCACACCCAGTCGTGCCTGGCGAGGGATGGTCAGCGCTCCGACCTCCGTTTCGAGCAGGTTGCGCATCACGGCACCAACTCGAACCGGTCCCCGCACTGCCAGCACTCCCACGTCCATGTCAAAGGCATTGCGGGTTTCCCCGCCGTCCGCCTCGTCCGCCAGTTCCAGCCATTCCGCCACGCTCGACGACTCGGAGCCCGTCAGCTCGCCACTTAACCCGTTCGCACGCACGTACTTCAACGTCGTCCCGACGTGAACTCCCGACACCAGCGAGTGAACGAGGGTGGCTCCGAACTGGCTGGCAGACAGCGACCAATCAGGCACTACGGCTCGTCTATCTTCTCGGCCCCCCGATTCGACCGCGATAGTGTGAAGTGGGCCTATATCTGTGATGCTCAAGCGGTAATAGCTGAACCCGAACGGAGGTATCGCCAGGGCGAATCCGGTGGTCCGCTCGCGCCGGGCGGGAAGGCTGTCGTCGATATTGGTCGCAGCCCAGCCCAAAGTGACATCCAGGAAAGGCCCGGCCGCCAGCCCAGCCGGGTTCCACCAGGTCGCACTGCTGTCATTGGCGACGGCGACGAACGCTCCGCCCATGCCAAGTGCTCGGGAACCAACGGCTTCAATGAATTGGGCAACTGCCAGTCCGGGGATGCAACCGATAAGGAGAAGGGTGAGGAACAGGGTCGGACCCGGGGTTCTCGTCACAGTGACCTCGAAGTAGTGGGAAGCGTTCAGTGTAAAGGCCGGCAGATTTGCACGGTACGGTCGCGCGAGCGATGATGAGAGAAGATAAGGGAACCGCAGCCAACAACTTTCGTATCAGGAGTTTGTGTTGACCCTGCCGAGCTAGGCGAGGCTGCGGCCCCGGATAGAGCAGCATGTCGCTCCACCTCGCTAGCGGCTGTGTCTTTGGCCCGCCTCCGGCGGGCTGCCAACCGGCCTTGGTGACAACCCGGACATCAGTTGAGGGGCATCGTGACCGACGTGGCATCGGTTCCTGACAGCGTACACAGCAAGCCTTCCCCAGGCCTTCTTGGTCGATTGGTGGGAGTGCTGCTGTCTCCAGGCGAGACGTTCGCGGCCGTAGCAGCGAAACCTCGATGGCTGGGTGTGATGGTGGTGACGCTGGCAATGTCGTCGGCGGCGTACTACGTCATTCTCTCCTCGCAGTCGATGCAGGAGGCGATCGTCGACCAGCAGATCACGGCAATGGAATCGCGCGGGAACACTGTGTCGGACGAACAGGTCGCCAACATCGAGCGATTCATCGGGTACCTCCCGGCGGGTTATGGCATTGGCGTATTCGTCGTGGGCCCGCTGCTTGGCGCAGCACTGGCGGGGATTGTCACCGGGATCTTCAGCACACTGATGGGCGGCAACGGAACATTCAAGCAGGTCTTCGCCATCATGAACCACGCAGGTTTCATCCCGGCGATCTCCGCGCTGTTCGTCGCCGGGATGTTGGCTGCTGGGGCGCAACCGATCGGCGCCCGACCACCCGGAGCCAACCTCGGAGTCTTCCTCCCGATGCTCGAGGAGACGTCGTTCCTGGCGGTGATGCTCCGCACGATCGATTTGTTCCTGTTGTGGTGGATGGTGGTGCTCGCCATCGGGCTCGGTGTGCTCTACAAGCGCCGCACGGGCCCGATCGCGACGACGTTCATCGGCCTGTATGTCGTCGTCGCCTTACTGATTGCGGTCTTCACGTCCGGTTCGCAGTGACGCGCCGTACCGAGACATGTCGTGGAACGTTAGCGCGTCATTGTGAACAGTGTTGGCTTTGCCCCGCTCCGCGGAGGCTAGACATCTCCTAACGCCAGCGCTGGGGTTTGCGTCGTCGATGACGGTTCGGGGTCAGGAGATGTCCAGGGGAGCGTAATGACAGGGAAAAAGGTTCTCATCATTCTGGGAGTCATCCTGATCGGCGCCGCCGTTGTGGCGGCCAACTTGTACTACCGTCGCGATACGGGTCTGAACGTCCAGGCCGAAGCGCTTCGCTCACGTGATCTGGAAGCGATCGTGTCAGCATCAGGCAAGGTCCAGCCCAAGCGTCAGGTGAACGTTTCCGCGAACACCACCGGGCGCGTGACTCGCGTCGCCGTCGAAGAAGGCCAGCGTGTCAAGGCCGGACAATTCCTGCTCGAGATCGATCCCAAGCAGCTCGAGGGACAGTTGCAGCGAGGTGAAGCCAGCGTTGCTGCGGCGCAGTCGTCCTTGATGTCGGCCCGTACGTCGGTCGAACAGGGCCGGGCCAATCTGGAACTCGCTCGTCAGAACCTGAAGCGGCAGCAGGACCTCTGGAAGGGGGAACTGACGACGCGTGAGAATCTCGAACGCGCGCAGAACGAGGTCTCGATTCGAGAGGCAGAACTCCGGGCCCGAGAGCAGGATATCGAGACCAACGAGGCGCGCATCAAGCAGGAGCAGGCCAGCCTGTCGACGACTCGCTACAACCTGAATCAGATCATCATCACTGCTCCGATGGACGGCCTCGTCACGCGGCGCAGCATCGAAGAAGGAGAAACGGCAGTCCTCGGGACGATGAACAACGCGGGCTCCGTTCTGCTGACCATCGCGGACATGTCTGTCATCGAAGCCGAGGTCGAGGTGGACGAGACTGAGATCCCGACCGTGCAGCTGAATCAGGAAGCGCGCGTGACGATTGACGCAGTGCCCAACAAAACGTTTCGCGGGCGCGTCACGGAGATCGGTAACAGCCCGATTCAGCAGCAGACGAACACGCAAGCCGCCGGGCAGGGGCAGCGGCAGGCGACCACCTTCAAAGTAGTGATCACGCTCGAAGAGCAGGTGCCGGACATCCGCCCGGGATTCACGTGCACAGCGGAAATCACGACTGCCGAACGGAAGGGAGTCGTCGCGGTCCCGATCCAGGCACTGACGGTCCGCGAGATGCTCTACAACGAGAAGGGCGAGATGGTCCGCGAAACACCAACGCGACGCCGGCGCGGCGCCAACATCGAAACGCCCCTCAGTGCATCGAATGAACCGCCGCCGGGGCACACGCGAAAAGAGACAGAGGGTGTCTTCGCGATCCGTGATGGCAAGGCCATATATCTGCCGGTCAAGGTCGGCATCGCGGGAGAGCAGTACTTCGAGGTGGTCGACGGTCTCACAGCCGGCGACCAGGTCATCACCGGACCGTTCTCGTCGGTGCGCGAGCTCACCGATGGCCAGGACGTACGGGTGCAGCAGCAGAACGCCCGCAGGACGGATCGATAGGATGGAGCGAAAGGGGTCAGCCCCTTGAGTGGCGTCGTGTCAAGGGGTCTGACCCCTTGCACACAATTTCCATGAACCAGATCATCGACTCCATCGTCATCGCGCTGCAGGCCATCTGGGCCAACAAGCTGCGATCCTTCATGACGGTGCTGGGCAACATCGTCGCGGTGACGTCCATCGTCACGGTGGTCACACTCATCCAGGGCATGAATGGAATGGTCGCCGATGCGATCGTGAGCGACGTCGGCGCGGACTCGTTCACGATCCAGCGACGCCCCCCGATCCTCAACGAGGACGATGAGGAGCGCACGCGGAACAATCCACTCATCACGATCGAAGAGGCTGACGCGATTCGCGCGTTCAGTCCGATTATTTCGTCTGTGGCCGCGCAGGCGAACCGCAATGCCAGCGTGTCCTACCGGACAGAGGAAGTCGACAACGCACAGATCCAGGGGGTCACGAGCTCCTACACCGACTTCTCCACTTTCAGCGTTGAACGCGGCCGCATGATGAGCCCGGTCGAAGTCGAACGGAGCCAGCAGGTGGCGCTCCTCGGCTGGGGACTGGCCGATCGGCTGTTCGGCGACATCAACCCGCTCGACAAGACAATCAAGATCTCCGGCATCAACTTCCGCGTCGTGGGCGTCAGCGAACAGAAAGGGTCCTTCTTCGGAAACTCGCAGGACAACTTCGCGGTGATTCCGCTGGGAGCGTATCAGCGCCTCTTTGGTGCACGGCAGTCACTGCAGCTGATGGTCAAACCGATCACCACCGACGACATGCCGACCGCGATGGACGATGCCACCGTCGCCTTGCGTGTCGCGCGCCGGCTGAAGCCAAGCGAGCCCGACAACTTCGGCATCTTCACGTCCGAGACGATTCTCAACCTGTATCGTCAGGTGACGAGCGGCATCTTCGCGGTCCTCGTCGGCATCGTTGCGCTGTCGCTCGTCGTTGGCGGCATCGTCATCATGAACATCATGCTGATGGTGGTGAGTGAGCGAACCCGCGAAATCGGCTTGCGCAAGGCGCTCGGCGCGAAGCGCAAGGACATCATGACGCAGGTGCTCACCGAGTCGATCACTCTCTCGACGTTCGGGGGTCTCATCGGCATCGGGCTCGGCTCGCTCGCCGCGACGGCGATCGCCGCGTTCACGCCGCTCCCGGCCCGGCTCGAGATGTGGTCGGTCGTGCTCGGCATCGGCATCACCGCGGCCGTCGGGCTGTTCTTCGGCGCCTACCCGGCATCACGAGCGGCAGCGCTCGATCCGATCGAGGCACTGCGACGTGAATAGAGGCTTGTGGCGCGAAGTCGCCGTGATGGCGCTCGACACGCTGCGCACGAACAAGATGCGGTCGGCGCTGACGATCCTGGGCGTGGTCATCGGCATCACGTCGATCGTCGGCATGACGTCGCTGATTCGCGGCTTCGACGAATCGCTTCGCGACATGATCCGCGAGCTCGGACCCAACACGATCATGCTGAGCAAGGCGAGCGCCGTCAGCCTTGCCGGTGGTGCCGACTTCGCCGAGATCATGCGGCGGCCGAACCTCACGGTCGACGATGCCAGGGCGATCGAGAAGTTGGCGCCGTCGGTCGGCGTCGTGGACATCTGGATGGGCCAGGGCATCGGAGGCCAGACGGTCGGCCGGGTGTCCTACGAGGGGCAACGCACGCCCACTCTCGGGGTGCTCGGCGCGACCGAACAGTTCGCCGCCGTGAACTTCGTCAAGCTGTCGTTCGGCCGCTTCTTCACCGAGTCGGAGGTCCAGCGCCGGCGACGCGTCGTCGTGCTCGCCAACAACCCCTATCAGGCACTGTTCGCTCCATCCGGGCTGGATCCGATCGGCAAGAAGGTCCGCATTGACGCGATCGAATACACCGTGGTCGGTGTGCTCGGAAAACGTCCCTCCCCGTTCCCTCAGGCGGACGACTTCGTGGTGATCCCGCAGACCACCCATCAGGTGGTTTTCAGCACGAATGCCCGGCGCGCCTTCGGCGGCGGTGGCAGCGCGACGATCACGATCGTTCCGGTCGAGACCGCGACGCGCGATCAGGCCGTCGCCGAGGTCGAAGAGATCATGCGCGTCCGGCACGGCCTGAAGCTGGACGAGCCGAATGATTTCGAGATCGGCGGTCAGGATGCCATCCTGCGCTTGTGGGACCAGATCAGTCAGGCGGTCTTCCTTGCGCTGGTTGTCATTTCGTCAGTCGCACTCATGGTGGGCGGCATCGGCGTGATGGCAATCATGATGATCTCGGTGACCGAGCGCACGCGTGAGATAGGGGTCCGCAAAGCGCTCGGCGCCCGACGGCAGGAGATCCTTCTGCAGTTCCTGGCCGAGGCCGCGGTGCTCACCTCGGTCGGAGGCCTGCTCGGCGTCCTGTGCGGGAGCGGCATCGGCGTCGCGATCAGCTTCGCAACCGGCTTCCCCATCTCGCTGCCATGGTGGTCCTTCGGGATCGGTCTTGGGTTCTCAGCCGCAGTGGGTATCTTCTTCGGAATGGTCCCCGCCGTCCGCGCCTCTCGCCTCGATCCGATCGAAGCACTCCGGCACGAGTGACACCGGCGCACGGCAAGTTCGTGAACTTGTTGCCTCCGGCCCTACTCTGAGACCTTGAATCGTCGCGCGTCGATGCCGTGCTTCCGGAGGCGGTAGCTGAAGACGCGTTCGGACGTCATCAGCAAACGTGCGGCCAGCGATCGCACGCCACGCGCCTGCTGCAACGCGTCCTTGAGAAGTTCCTTCTCGTACGACTCGAGTGCTTCGCTCAGGCCCATCATCGGCGCTGGCGCCGCATCGCCGGAAAGCTGGATCTCGACCGGCAGATGATGATGATGGATGACCGGTCCACTCGTCAGCACGACTGCCCGCTCGATGGTGTGACGCAGTTGGCCTACGTTGCCGGGCCAGTCGTAGTGCGTGAGCATGTCCATCGCACGCGTCGACACGCCTCTCACACCCCGGACGTGCTCGCGCGCGAACTGCTCAACGAACAAGTCGCACAACACCGGCAGGTCGGTCTTCCGGTCGCGGAGCGGCGGCAGCGAAATGACCAGCGCCCGGAGGTGCTGCCAGGGGCTGGCACCCGCCAGGTCGGAGGTTCGCTCGTGCTCCAGGTCGCGAGTCGTCGCCACGATGACCCGTACGTCGACAGACCCACAGACGTTGTCTGCCGGCGGCGACGCGCTGCCTTGGGCCAGCATCAGGAGACGTTGCAGTGCGTGGGGTCCGAGTTCGGCCAGGTCATCGAAGAACAGCGTTCCGCCAGCGGCCCGGCCGACACAGCCGTCGCCGCGGCGCTCCGTTGCTTTCGTTGCTGGTTCGACGCCGAACAACTGAGCGTCGACATCGGGCTCGATGAGCGAGGCACAACTGACCGTCACGAACGGGCCGCTGGAACGGGCCGATGCGGCGTGAATGGCCCGCGCTGCGCGCGTCTTTCCCACACCCTGCTCGCCCTGCAGGCACACACTGTGCGTGGACGGGGCCACCTGGGCAATCAGGTCGCGAACGCGGCCAATCGCCGCACTCTCGCCGGCGAGGTCGGCCTGTCGGTGACGGTCGCGGAGCTGCTGACGAAGGCGGTCGTTGTCGGCGATCAATCGACTCCGCTCGGCGGCGGACAACGACTCGAAAGGGATTCGGTGGGAGGCCATGTGAAGAATCCATCGGCCTGTGGTGGCAACGCCGATGCCAGATCGCGATCCCGTTCGACGCCAGGCTGGTTGCGAAATAGCTGGCAAACTGGCCGCAGCAAGGCGAACAGGGGCAGTGCTGCCAGGGTCAAGACAGACGAGAGTGTATGAGTTTGAGGATTTGACGACATGACTGTCGGACTCGCCACGAGTCCTCGCGCCCGAGCCCAGGGTCGCTGCGCCCCGCGTCCCACGAACACGGAACGGGGCGCCGCCACCGCCGACCGACGTTCAGGACTCTTTTTCGCCGGTCCTGATTCGATAGCTTTCGAGCACTGGAAGGACGAAGACGCGGCCGTCACCAATCTCACCTGTCCGGGCCGCCTGCACCACCGCCTTCACGACGTCGTCGGCCATGTTGTCCGGCACGACAATTTCGATCTCCATCTTCGGCAGCAGGCTGACGTTGTACTCCTTACCGCGATAGATGGCCGTGTGCCCCTTCTGCTTCCCGTGGCCGCGGACTTCGGTCACCGTCATGCCCGCGATGCTCAGCTTGGCGAGCGCGTCCTTGACCTCGTCCACCTTGTTCGGACGAATGATGCACTTGATCAATTTCATTGTGAACCCTCCAGTGTGCGGTGTAGGTCGGAAGTCAGCGCCTGCTGCTCCGCCTCGGTGAGTTTCGAACCACCCTTGGTGATGTGAAAGACGTCGATCGCCTTCTCACCCTCGGTGGCAATGAGCACGAGATCGACGTCGCACCCGTGCTGGGAAATGACGCGACTGATCCGGTAGAGCAAACCAAGTGCATTGGTGGCGACGATGTCGACAATGGTGTAGCGGCCGGACGCCTGATTGTCCCCGCGTACGACCGGAGGAAACCGCTGGGTGCCCCTGGTATGCAGCACGCCCTCTTCGCGGGGACGCAGACGAGATGCCACGTCGGAGCGCCCGGAGACCACTCGCTCGAGGACGTGAAGGACCTGGTCCTGTCCATTGGCGTTGAGCTCGAGGAACCGCTCGTCGTCGGTGAACTGAAAGACGTCGAGCACCAACCCGTTGGGATTGGTCAGGGCGTGGCCACGAATGATGTTCATGGCGAAGGACGACAGGACCCCGCAGATGTTCGAGAAGAGAAATGGCTTGTCCAGCGTCGCGACCGCGAGCGTCCACACGGAGGCTTCACCCCGCTCTAGCGACAAATGGACCTCGTCGGGATGGATGTCGCGCGCGAGCCGGACGTGGCGATAGATGACATCGCGAGCAAAGAGCTGCAGGTAGCGTTGTGGCAGCCCTTCGAGAAATCGTGTGATCTCGGTGACCGTGAGATCGTCGGGCCGCTGCTTCAGCAGTTCGTTGAGCCCAGCCTGGTTCCGCTCGATGACCTCATCGCCGTAGCGTTGGGTCAGGTGGTTGTAGGTGTCCACGTACAGCCGCCAGAGCAGTTCCTCTTTCCACGTCGTCAAGGTCTCGGGGCTGACGGCTTCGACATCCACCAGCGTCATGAGCGTCAGCAGCTTGAGGCGCTCTTCGGTTCCGATGAAATTGGAGAAGTCCTTGACGATTTCGGGATCTTCCGTATCGCGACGGAACGCGACTAGGGACATGCGGAGATGATGCCGGATGAGGAAGAGCACCGTTTCACGACCGTCCGCATCGAGCTGGAGACGTTCGACCGCTTCGGACGCCATCCGTACACTCTCGAGCGCGTGATCGTCGTCCCGCCACTTGCCGACGTCGTGCAGCAGCAACGCCAGCACGAGCAGTTCCGGACGATCGACTTCACTCAGGATGTTCCGAAAACGGAGCCGGTACGGCACCTCGGTCGTCGAGATCCGTTCCAGGTTGCGAATCGTGAGCAGGGTGTGCTCGTCGACGGTGTATTTGTGGTAGAAGTCGCGCACCACGCGCCACGAGATCGCCTGGAACTCTGGAAACACACGGCCCAGCAGTCCGCAATCGTGCATCTCCGACAGCCGCTCGTACAACCCAGCCCGCGGCTTGAGCAGACCGAGCAAGGCGACGCGGTCAGCCGCCTCCGGGAAGAAATCATCGGCGCGGAACCGATCCACATGCTGCTGAATACAGGACAGCGCTTCTTCGGAGACCGTGGTGTCGGCGTCGAGCGCCGCCTGGAACGCCCCAATCCAGGTCGCCGGGTTCCGTGCGGCCTGAATCGGATCGAGGAAGCGAATACCGTCGCGTGACACACCAAGGTTGGGCCCGATTGGAATGGGCGCTCCTTTTCTCGCCCACGCGAGCGAGCGATGAGCGGTCCTGGCGTGACGAAAGTAATCGCTCATGAGACGTTCGACCCGCTGACGGGGCTCGGCACCGGGATATCCCAGCGCGTCCGCGGTTCGTTCCTGCATCTCATGACTGAGGATGTTCTGGTTCCTGCCGGCATCCAGATGCAATGTCGAACGCACCCGCAGCAGGAAATCCTCCGCCTGGTCGACGCGGGCCGAATCGGCCGGCCCACGCCGCAGGAGCAGCGGATCGGTCAGCATCGCAATCGTGCGCGCGGCGGTCAGGTCGCGCAGCGCACCCGGAGCTTCCTTCACATCGGGCTCGAGCTGATACAACGTCTCATTGAACCCCGCGTGCCGCACGTCGATCAGGTCGAGCAGCGACTTCAGGATGAAGGCGTGCGTCGAAGCCGTATGAAACAGCGTCCGAAATCGATCGAACAACAGACGGAGCCCGGCCACCGGGCGCGCATCGAGCAGCGCGAGCAGGAACTCCGGATTGTCCGCTTCGAGCGTCGAGAACTCCTCGAGTTCCCGTACCTGATGACCAACGACCACGCTGAGATCCCAGAGTGGGTTCAAGAACGCTCGAAGAAACGCTTCCTGGGAGGCACCGATGCGACCACCGAACAGAACCAGCAGGTCGATGTCCGAGTGGAGACACAGATGACGCCTGCCGTACCCACCCAGCGCGACCACGACGACTTCGTGCGCGGCACCGCCCGCTTCGTTGAACAGCTGGCGCAGCAAACCGTCGACGCGGTCCGAATAGCGCTCGAGCGCCGCTCGTCCTCCAGCGCCGCGCTCCACATCGGATCGCAGCTCTGATCTCGCTGTCTCGAGTGCCGTGACCAGTGCCGGGCCCCCTGGTCCCGGCTGCGTGACTGCCATAGTGCGATTGTCTCCCGTAGCGGGCTCAAGCATACGCGCAAGTAGACGTCGCGCCGTACCGCTCGCTCGAGAGAGAGTGAGCAGAGGTGCTGGCGTCCGTCGGTCCGACCGCGAGCGGACGCTAGTAGCTGAGACCTATGCCTATGGAGCCAATCACGTGCGAACTGTCGCCAAAGACAGCCTCGTTGCGCTCACCCAGCATCAGGAACTCGACACCTCCATGAATGTTCCAGCTGCCGAACCTCGTCGGCGCGCTCGTGAACGGAACCGTGACCACACCGCCAATGCTGAAAAAGCCGAACGTCTCATCCCCGGTGAGACCTTCATAGTAGTCACTCAGACTAAGGCCGACCTTCAACGGGACCGTCACTGTCGCTCGTGGGATCGAGAAACCAGGACCAACACCGAGCTCGAGATACGTGCCTTCGTTCGCCCCGCCATCTGCCTGCCCATCGAGTTCCTGCGCCAGCAGCGCGTACGGCCTCACCGCAAACGCGCCCAGCGCGCCACTATCGTCGACGGTCACTCTGAAGGACAGCTCCTTGACCGTGCCGAACATTCCGTTCGGGCTCGTATACGCCGTGTAGGTCACGCCGAGATTCGTGCCCTTGCCAAACCCGAGAGCCAACGTGGTGTAGAAGTCAGACTCGTACCAGAGCTCCCCGCTCGGACCATCCGAACCCGCGTTGCCTGTGTGCAGGCTGTTCCAGGTCCCGACATTCACGCCCACGCTCTTGAGCGCACCGTCACCTGAAAACAGCGCGAATCCGAGATCGCCGTACGGCCACATGACCACGCCGGTGTCGTCCTGTGGGATCCCGCGAAAGAAGTACGCGTTCGCGAAATCGAACCCTGCGGTCAACGTCAGGGCGCCAGGGTTCGGATCCGCCGAACCCTGGGCGTAGACGGTGGACCCGGTGGCCGCTGACACCATGCCCGTCAGCAGACACACACCGACCCACCGAGTCACCGTCCTGCTCCGCTGCATCGCCGCCTCCAGAGAGGCTCGGCAACTAGTACGAGAACCCGATCCCGAAAGAACCTATGACCTGGCTGCTATCTCCACCGTTGAAGAACTCGGTGGTCGTGCCGAGCGCCTGGTATTCTACGCCGCCGTGCAGGTTCCACGAGCCGAAGCTGGTCGTGCCGCCGAGCGGTACCGTCACGATTCCGCCGATGCTGAAGAAGCCGAACTTGTTGTCCTCGCCGGCGAGCTCGTAGTAGTCGCTCAAGCTGAAGCCGACCTTGATCGGGAACGCGAAGCTGGCCCTGTTGAGCCCGTAGTAGCCCGGGGCAAAGCCAATCTCCATGTAGGTGCCGGCGTTATCTCCCCCGTCAGCCTGACCGGTTGCGATATCGGTTCCGAATTCCTGCGCAATGACCAGATACGGCTTCACAGCGGCTTTCCCGAGATAGCTGCTGTCATCGACGCCCAGCTTGAAGCTGATTTCCTTGACCGTCGTGAAGCCGCTGTTCGGGCTGGTGTAGGCCGTATAGGTCGTGCTGAAGGACGTCCCGCCACCGAAACCGAACCCGACCGTGGCGTAGAAGTCCGACTCGTACCAGAGCTTGCCACTCGGCCCATCGGACCCGGTGTCGCCGCTGTGCAGGCTGTTCCACGTACCGAAGTTGATACCGACGCTCTTCAACCCGCCGTCACCCGAGTACGCGGCGATCCCGAGGTCGACCGCTGGCCAGGTCACGAAGCCCGTCGAGTTCTGCCGGATCCCGCGGAACATGTACTGGTTCAGAAAGTCGATTGAGCCGCTCACGGTGAGCGCACCCGGATTGGGGTCGGCCGCCGGGGCGTCCTGCGCCCATGCCGGGGTGCTTGCCAGGATCAAGGTCGTGCACGTTGCTGCGACCAGCGACCGTGCGTTCTTCCTTACGCTAAACATCGAGAGCATCATTCCTCCGCCTTAGGGTTGAGAAGCGGCGGCCCCCCGCCGGGCCGCCGTCGTTCGCCATCCTGTCTGAGCCGACTCAAATCGACGCGGGCTTGAGCACAGATTGCGGTGCCCGGGCGTCCGGACCCGGCTCCACTGCCGACATGGTCGAGCCCATTTGCATATAGGCTTCTTCGCCGTGATTGGTGATATCGAGGCCCGAAGTCTCTTCACTCGTCGTGGCGCGCAGTGGCAGCACGAGACCGACCAGCTTGAGAATCACGAACGTGCCGATACCGCTGTAGACGATCGCGGCGAGCACCGCGGTGGCCTGAACGACGAGCTGATAGGGATTGCCGAACAGCGCGCCGTCAGCGAGTCCATTCAGACTCTTCTGCGCGAACACGCCGGTCAGAAGCGCACCCACCGTTCCGCCGACACCGTGCGCGGCGACGACATCGAGCGAGTCATCGAGCGACGACTTCGCACGGATGATGAGACCCAGGTAGCTCGGAACCGCCGCGATCGCTCCCAGCAGAATGGCGTTCATCGGGCTGATGAACCCGGCAGCCGGCGTGATCGCAACCAGTCCGACGACAATCGCCGTGGCGGCACCAACGGCGGTTGGCTTGCTCGATCGCATCATGTCGAGGAACGTCCACACGACCAGCGTCGCCGCCGGCGCGAGCATCGTCGTCACGAACGCCAGGCCCGCTGCCGGTCCGGCCGCCAGCGCACTACCCGCGTTGAATCCAAACCATCCGAACCACAGGAGGCCGGCGCCCAGCAGCACGAAGGGCACGTTGTGCGGTACCAGTGAGGACGATGGATAGTCGCGCCGCTTGCCGACGACCATCGCTGCAACAAGCGCGGCAACGCCCGCGTTGATGTGGACCACGGTGCCACCGGCGTAGTCGAGGGCGCCCATGTCGGCGAGCCAGCCGCCGCCCCAGACCCAGTGCGCGAGCGGCGCGTAGACGACCAGCGCCCAGATCGAGATGAACGCCACGTACGCCGAGAAGCGCATGCGCTCCACGATCGCGCCCGAGATCAGCGCCGCGGTGATGATGCAGAACGTCCCCTGGAACGCCATGTAAAGCATGTGAGGAATGGTGATCGCGACAATGGCGCCCTCGGGCTCGAGCCCGACGCCGCTGAGAAACAGACGCGACATGTCACCAACCCAGTTGTTCCCCGGGGTCAGCGCTACGGAATAGCCAACGGTGGCCCAGAGCACACTCACGAACCCGAGTGAGATGAAACTCATCATCATCGTGTTCAGAGTGTTCTTCGAGCGCACCAGCCCGCCGTAGAAGAAGGCGAGCGCTGGCGTCATCAACAGCACGAGAGCCGTGGATATCAACATCCAGGCGGTATCAGCTTGGTTCATTCGTCACCTCTGTAGGGATGGAACTCACTCACGCCCGCTGCCGCGGAGCGGCAATCTCGAGGCGAGCAAAACAGACGCCAGCCCTCGGCCGCTCGCTCCGACGAGGATTGCGACGAATTTGGCCCAGATCTACGGATCGAGCTGGCCGGCGCGAACGGCGCGATATAGACATACTTGTCGCCTGCATTTGGATCCGAGACATAAATGTCGTATATCAACAGGAGGGCGGAACCGACGGCAGATGCAGGAAGTCCGTATGCGCGACCACGATCGGGCGTGGCAACCGGCTAGCCGGTCGCCGATGAAGCGGCGCGAACGGGCAGGCGGCGGCGGTAGCCACTATTTCATACAAGTTTGTCCAACAAGTATTTGTATACGACATCATTGTCAGTACTGAACTATTCGGCCGATCGCCCGCATGGATCGGCTTCGCCGCCGACCGCCGTCTTGCGACGCTGCACGGCGGTGACTATGATCCGTCTCCCGCCCCTGGCGGACTTCACCCGCCCCGGCCGTGGGACCAACCCCGTCCGGGCGACTCGCGTCGCTGCGCACGCGCGCACCGCGAAGGAGGGATACCCGGTATGAAGGTCTACGACGCCACCAGCCTCCGGAACGTCGCCATCGTCGGCCACGGAGGATGCGGAAAGACGCAGCTGGTCTCCACCATGCTGTTCGTCGCGGGCGCAGTCAACCGGATCGGACGAGTCGACGACGGCACGACCATCACGGATTTCGACGAAGAAGAGATCGCCCGCAAGCACACGCTCTCATCCAGCCTCGCCTGCGCCGAATGGCAGAAAATCAAGATCAACATCATCGACACACCAGGGTTCGCCAACTTCCTGACTGACGCGCGCGCCGCGCTGCGCGTCGCGGAAGCGGCACTGGTCGTCGTCGACGCGGTCGCCGGCGTCGAGGTGCAGACAGAGAAACTGTGGGCCGAGGCCGCGGCACTCGGACTGCCGCGGATCGTGGTGCTCAACCGGCTCGATCGCGATCGCGCCAGCCTCGAACGTGCGCTCGAATCACTGCGCCGCGATTGTGCGCGTGAGATCGTCCCGATTCAGCTTCCCCTCGGCGAGGAAAAGGCGTTCACCGGCGTCGTCGATCTGGTGCGCATGAAGGCGCAGATGTTCGGTGGCGACGGCAAGATGACCGAGAGCGAGATCCCCAGCTCATTGGCCGAAGCCGCGCAGCATGCGCGCGAGCAGTTGATCGAGATGGTCGCGGAAGTCGACGAACAGCTGATGGAGACCTTCTTCGCCGAAGGCACCCTGACACAGGAGCAACTCGTGTCAGGTCTGCGCGCGGCGACGACATCGGGAAAGCTGTTTCCGCTGCTGTGCACATCGGGACTGCACGCCACCGGTATTCAGCCGCTGCTCGACGCCATCGTCAGCTATGCGCCGTCACCAGCGGAACGCGATTTCAGCGGGCTCGATCGCGCAGGCGAGGAGACGGCGATCAAGGCCGTCGATTCGGCGCCCTACGCCGCCTTCGTCTGGAAAACGATCGCCGATCCCTTTGCCGGGCGCATCACCATGCTGCGCGTCGTTTCCGGCACGTTGAAGTCGGATGCGACCGTCTTCAACTCGACTCGCGATTCGTCGGAACGACTGGGACACTTGCTGGTGCTGCAGGGCAAGACGCAGACACACGTCCCTGAACTGCGAGCTGGCGATCTCGGCGCGGTCGCGAAGTTGAAGGACACGCACACGAGCGACGTCCTCGCCGACAAATCGACCAGCATCAAGGTTCCGCCGATTACCTTCCCCGAGCCAGTGCTGTCCTACGCCATCGAGCCGAAGAGCCGGGGCGACGAGGACAAGATCAGCAGCGCGATGCATCGCCTCGAGGAAGAGGACCCCTCGATCAGGTACGCACGCGACCCGCAGACCAACGAGCTGCTGCTCGCCGGTCAGGGCCAGCTCCACATCGAGGTCACGGTCGCGAAGCTGAAACGGCGGTTCGGCGTCGAAGTCATCCTGAAGCCGCCACGGATTCCGTACCGCGAGACGATTACAGCGTCCACCGAAGCGCACGGACGGCACAAGAAGCAGACAGGTGGGCACGGCCAGTTCGGCGACTGCAAGATCAGGGTCGAGCCGCTGCCGCGCGGCAGCGACTTCCAGTTCGAGGACGACATCTTTGGCGGCGCCATCCCGCGGCAGTACGTACCAGCCGTCGAGAAGGGCATTCAGGAGTCCCGCCTGCGCGGCTATCTCGCGGGCTATCCCATGGTCGACTTCAAGGCCACGGTGTTCGACGGTTCGTATCATGCCGTCGACTCCAACGAGTTGTCATTCAAGATGGCGGGTTCGTTGGCATTCAAGGATGCGATGTCGCGGGCACGACCGACCATTCTCGAGCCGGTGATGAAAGTAGAGGTCTACACGCCGAGCGACTTCGCCGGAGATCTGATGGGCGATCTCAACAGCCGCCGGGGCCGCATTGCTGGTATGGACACGCGCGGGACGATGACCGTGATCCGTGCGCAGGTACCGATGGCGGAGATGCTGACCTACGAGCAACACCTCACGTCAGCCACTGGCGGCCGCGGCTCATACCACATGGAGTACTCGCATTACGAGGAAGTGCCGCAGTCGTTCCAGGCCAAGATCATCGCGGCTGCGAAGGCGGAGCGCGGACAGGTGGTTGCTGAAGAAGTGTAGAAGTTCAAAGGTCAACGTGGAAAGTAAGTTTGAACTTACTTCTCAACTTTGACCTTTGTCCTTTGAACTTGTCGGCTAGGAACCACCAGCCTTGCGCGGAGTCGTCGACTTGCGCGCGGCACCCTTGGTCTGACCGCCTGCCTGCGCCTTCGAGCCGCCCTCACCCTTACCACCACGGATGCGCTGAGCGGCGCGCTTGATGCGCTCGCCCACACCCTTGGCCTTCTTCGGGGCGTCCTCTCCCTCTTCCTTATCGGTCTTGGCAGCCGGGTTGTACTCGCTGCCGACGAGCTCGACGTGCGCGACCTCGGCGGAGTCGCCACGGCGAAATCCAACCCGCAGGATGCGCGTGTAACCACCCGGTCGGTCGGCGAAGCGTGGCGCAAGTGTCTCGAACAGCTTGCTCACGACCTCGGTGTCGGGCAACTCCGCCAGCACCATGCGCCGGGCGTGAAGGGTCTTGCCGGCCGCGTCGCCCGCTGCCACCCCGCGCCGGGCGATGGTGATCAGCCGCTCGACGAAGGGCCGCAGCTCCTTCGCCTTCGGCATCGTGGTCTCGATCTTCTCGTGACGCAGCAGCGCGATGGCCTGGTTGCGCAGCAGCGCGAGCCGATGCTCGGTGATGCGTCCAAGCTTTCGATGTGCGACGTTGTGTCTCATAGTGAACTCTGTTGGCTCTGGGCTGTGGGCTCTTGGCTCAGGCCCGTGCAAGAGCCTAAAGCCGAGAGCCGAGAGCCTCGTCAGTCCTGATGCGCCTGCGTGGGCTGATCGAGCCGCATGCCCAGGCTCAGCCCCATCGTGTGCAGGATCTCCTTGATCTCATTGAGCGACTTGCGGCCGAAGTTCTTCGTCTTCAGCATCTCGGCTTCGGTCTTCTGCACGAGCTCGCGGATGGTCCGGATGTTCGCGTTCTTCAAGCAGTTGTACGACCGCACCGACAGCTCGAGCTCCTCGACGCTCTTGTCGAGATTCTCGTTCAGCGCGCCGGCACGAGTCGGCTCCGCCTGCGTGTCCGGTGATTCACCGGCGTCATCGAGGTTGATGAAGATGTTCAGGTGGTCGCGGATGAGTTTCGCCGCCAGCGAGACCGATTCCTGAGCCGTCACCGACCCGTTGGTCCAGACGTCGATCGTGAGCTTGTCGTAGTCGGTGGTCTGGCCCAGGCGCGCTGCCTCGACCAGGTAGTTCACCTTCTTCACCGGGGAGTGAACCGAGTCGACGGGAATCCAGCCGATACCGAGATCCTCGTCGAAGTTCTTGTCCGCCGAGACGTAGCCACGTCCGCGCTTCATGCGGAGCTCCATGTGGAGCTTGCCACCTTCGGAGATGGTCGCGATGTGCGCTTCGGGCTCGAGGATCTCCACGTCCTGATCGACCTCGATGTCCTTCGCACGCACGATGCCCGGCTTCTCCACCCGGAGGTACAGCGTCTTGGTGTAGTCGACGTGCAGCTTGAGCGGGATCTGCTTCAGGTTGAGGATGATGTCGGTCGCATCCTCGACCACGCCGGGAATGGGCGAGAACTCGTGCAGCACGCCGTCGATCTTGACCGCCGTAATGGCCGCACCCTCAATCGAAGAGAGCAGCACCCGCCGCAACGCGTTGCCGATGGTCGTGCCGAAACCGCGCTCGAAGGGCTGGGCGTAAAACCTGCCGTATCGATCGGTGAGGGTCTCTCGCTCGAACTCGAGACGCTTGGGACGTTGAAAACCTTTCCAGAGCATGGACGTTCCTTTCGCCAATGGGGCCGGCTCAGTGCCTGCTGTTCGTCGCGCAAGCGCGCCGAGGCGGCCTCCCAGACCTGCGTGTTATATCCGCCGGCCTCCCGCTGCAGGTCTGTGAGCTGCGGGCCGGCGGCTGGCTGTTGCCTACGACTACTTCGAATACAACTCGACGATCAGCTGCTCCTGCACGGGCAGGTTGATCTGCTCGCGCGTGGGGACTGAGCCAATCTTTGCTGACATCGCGGCGGCGTCGAACTGCAGCCACTCCGGCACGCCGCGCCCCTTGACCTCTTCGAGCGCATGCAGAATCGCTGGCGCCTTCTGGCTGCTCTGCCTCACCGCGACGACGTCGCCGGGCTTGACCGAGAACGACGGGATGTCGACCTTCTTGCCGTTCACCGTGAAGTGCCCGTGACGCACGAGCTGACGCGCCTGCGGGCGCGACGTCGCAAAGCCCAGGCGATAGGCGACGTTGTCGAGACGACGCTCGAGCAACTGCAGCAGCGTCTCGCCGGTGATGCCGCGAGTGCGCTCCGCCTGCTCGAAGTAGCGGCGGAACTGCTCCTCGAGCACACCGTAAATGCGCTTCACCTTCTGCTTCTCGCGCAGCTGCACGCCGTAGCCGGCCAGCTTCGACTTTCGCGTCTTGCCGTGCTGCCCTGGCGCGAAGTTGCGTTTCTCGATCGCGCACTTCTCGGTATAGCAGCGCTCGCCCTTGAGGAACAGCTTCATGCCCTCGCGGCGGCACAGGCGGCAAACGGGTCCGATGTAACGAGCCATTAGAACTCCTCGATCCTCGTAATTCTCACACTCTTCGGCGTTTCGTGGGCCGGCATCCGTTGTGCGGGATGGGCGTGACGTCGCGAATCGACTTCACCTCGATCCCCACGGTCTGCAGCGCTCGAATCGCGGACTCTCGACCCGAGCCAGGGCCCTTCACCCGCACGTCGACAGACCGCAGACCGTACGTCTTCGCGGTGTTCCCCGCGCTCATCGCGGCCTGTGTGGCGGCAAACGGCGTCCCCTTGCGGGACCCCTTGAAGCCAATGCCCCCCGCGCTCGACCACGCGATCACATTGCCTTCCGTATCAGTGATCGTGATCTGCGTGTTGTTGAACGAGGCATGGATGTGCACCAGACCATGATGCACCACGCGCTTCTCGCCGCGCTTCTTGAACGTCTTCCGGGGCGCTTTCTTTCCGCCCTCGGCTTTTTTCTCAGGTGCTGCGCCTTCAGTCTTAGCCATAGAGTTACACCGTCTTCTTCTTCGCGATCGCACCCTTGCGCGGGCCCTTGCGGGTGCGCGCGTTGGTACGAGTCCGCTGGCCACGTGCCGGCAGATTGCGGCGGTGGCGCAGTCCGCGGTAGCAGCCGATCTCCATCAGCCGCTTGATGTTCATCGAGATTTCCTTGCGCAGGTCGCCCTCGACTCCACCCACTTCTTCGATGACACGGCTGATCTTCCGCACGTCGTCCTCGGAGAGATCCTTGACGCGAATGTCAGGGCTGACACCCGCCTGGCCGAGGATGTCGCCGGACCGCTTGCGTCCAATCCCGTAGATGTAGGTCAACCCAATCTCGATCCGCTTCGTTCGCGGAAGATCGATGCCTGCGATGCGCGCCATGACTTATCCCTGCCTCTGCTTGTGCTTGGCGTTCGTGCAGATGACGCGCACCACACCGCGGCGGCGCACCACTTTGCACTTGTCACAAATCCGTTTTACCGACGCTCTGACCTTCATGATGTCTACGCCTTCCGGCTATGCCTTCCGGACTACGCTTTCCGGAGAATCCGGCCGCGTGTTCCGTCCCGCGCCGCCAATTCCACAATCACACGATCACCGACGAGCAGCCTGACGAAGTTCCGGTCCACGCCACCGGTTGGATGCGCCGTCACTCGATGCTCGCCTTCCACCTGCACCTGGTAGAGGCCGCTCGGCAATTGGGCGGTCACGATGCCTTCAACGCGACGTGCTTCGTCCGGCATCATCACCGTACGGGCCGCACGTTACGAATGCGCCCGAACCCCCTCAGTTTCCGGGGCGTCACCACCCGGCACCACCCGGCCGGCCGCGAGCAACTGTTTCGCCCGCGCTTCCTCGGCCGCCAGCAGCGTGAGGATTTCCCGCCCCTCGCGCGTCACCACGACCGTGTGCTCGAAGTGCGCGGACAGGCTCTTGTCCCTCGTGACCGCCGTCCACCCATCCGACAACACTTTCACCGCCGGCTTGCCAGCGTTCACCATCGGCTCGATCGCGAGCACCATGCCCTCGGATAACCGCGGACCGTGACCGGCCGGACCGTAGTTGGCCACCTGCGGCTCTTCGTGCAGCGAGGTCCCGATGCCGTGCCCTACGAACTCACGAACGACCGAATACCCCTGCGCCTCAACGTGCTGTTGCACCGCCGCCCCGATGTCCGACACGCGCGCACCCGGGCGCACGCAGTCGATTCCACGAAACAGCGCTTCCTCTGTAACGCGCAGCAACTCGGTCGCCTGCGGTGAGACAGCTCCAACGGGAACGGTCACCGCGCAATCCCCGAAAAACCCGTCCAGCTTGGCGCCCATGTCAATCGAGACGATGTCGCCATGGACCAGCGGTCGCGACGAAGGGATCCCGTGCACCACCTGCTCGTTGACCGACGCACAGACCGTTGCGGGATACCCGTGATACCCCTTGAACGCCGGCTCGGCCCCCGCCTCCCGCACACGCCGTTCGGCCAGCTCGTCGATGTCCGCCGTCGTGATGCCGGGCACCACGGCCTCCCGCAGTTCCGCGAGAATGCGCGCGACGAGCTGATTGACTCGCCTCAGCTTTTCAATCTCGCTCTGGGACCTGCAGACGATCACGCGCCCCCCTTACCGCTTCGCCGCCGCCGCGTCGTAGATCATCGCGTTCAGCTCGTGCGCGACGCGCTCCGGCGTCTGTGCACCGTTGACCACGCGAAACGTCGGACGCTCGCGGTAGTAGTCGAGCACCGGCCGGGTCGCCTGCTGATACACCCGCAGGCGCTCCAGCACTACATCCTGGTTGTCGTCGGCGCGCTGCACGAGCGTGCCGCCGCACGGCTGACACGCGTCTTCAACACCTGTCGGGTCGGCGTTGTTTCCACACACCGAGCAGATCCGCCGATTGGCCAGACGACGCACGAGCTCCTGATCGGGCACTGCGACGTCAACCACGATCAGCGGGCCCGAGTCGAGGCGCTCCATCAGCTCGTCGAGCGCTCGCGCCTGTGCGACCGTACGTGGAAACCCGTCGAGCACGAACCCCTCACGAACGTCCGGTCTGGCCAGCCGGTCCGCAACGATCTTGATCATCGTCGCATCATCGACCAGCTCGCCGCGATCCATCCGCGCCTTGGCTTCGAGCGCCGTCGGGTCCTTGTCCCTGACGGCGTCGCGCAGGATGTCGCCGGTCGAGATCTTGGGCAGACCGCGATCGCTGGCAAACCGCCCGGCTTGTGTGCCTTTCCCGGCACCGGGCGGACCCATCATGATGACGTTCAACCCCATGTCTCCGGCATCAACCGCGGCGTCCCCGGATCCGGGTCTTCTTCATGAAGCCGTCGTAGTGCCTCATGATGAGCTGCGATTCGACCTGCTGGACGGTATCCATCGCCACGCCCACGACGATCAGCAACGACGTGCCGCCGAAGTAGAACGTCACGCCAAGCCCCTGCGTGAACCAGGTCGGGAGAATCGTGTCGAGCCTCTCTCCGATGAACGGAATCGGTGCAACCCGGAAACCGGTGATGAGCAACTCGGGCAGCAGCGCGACAACGGCGAGGTAGAGCGCTCCCACGAGCGTGATCCGCGCCAAGATCGTGTCGATGTATTCCGCGGTCCGCTTGCCCGGCCGAATCCCTGGGACAAAGCCGCCGTACTTGCGCATGTTCTCGGCCACGTCATCGGGGTTGAAGATGATCGACGTGTAGAAATACGCAAAGAAGACGATGCCCAGCACGTACAGAAGGTTGTAGAGCGGCATTCCGTACGCGACCTGATCGATGGCGCGACGGGCCCACGTACCAACCTCGAACAACGGTGCTGCCATCGTGAAGAACGACAGAATCGACGAGGCAAAGATCACCGGGATGACGCCGCCCGTGTTCACCTTCAACGGGATGTGCGTGCTCGACCCGCCGTACTGCCGGCGGCCGACCACGCGCTTGGCGTACTGCACGGTGATCCGCCGGTGCCCCCGCTCCACGAAGACAATCGCCGCGATGACGACGACGGCCATGGCCAGCAGGAAGATGATCCGCAAGATGCTGATCTGGCCGGTCTGCATCTGATCGAGAGTCGTCAGCAGGGCCGTTGGGAGCCCAACCACGATGCCAGCGAAAATCAGCAGCGACATGCCGTTACCGATTCCGCGCTCGGTGATCTGCTCGCCCAGCCACATGACGAACATGGTGCCGGTGGTGAGCGTGAGCACACACGTGAACCGGAAACCCCAGCCTGGATCCAGAACCAGCGGCAACCCGCCGGGGGCGTCGGCCGAGCTCTCCAGCCATACGGCGTAGCCGAACGACTGCACGACGGCGAGGACCACGGTGAGATAGCGCGTGTACTGCGTGATCTTGCGACGCCCCAGCTCGCCCTCTTTCGAGATCCGCTCGAGGTACGGCCACACGACCGTCAGGAGCTGGATGATGATCGACGCACTGATGTACGGCATCACGCCGAGCGCGAAAATCGTCACGCGCTCCAGGCTTCCGCCGGTGAACATGTTGGCCAGGCCGAACATCGAGCCTGCGAGCTGGTCGGCGAACAGCCTGAGCGCTTCCTGATTCACTCCCGGCGTCGGGACGAAGCTCCCTATGCGGTAGACGCCCAGCAGTGCCAGCGTAAACAACACGCGGTTCCGCAAGTCGCTGATCGCGAAGAGATTCTTGAGCGCGTTCTCCATATATGCCTGCTGCTACGGCCAGGCCGAAGCCTCGCCTACTTTCCCGCTGCGATCACCTCTGCCGCACCGCCGGCGGCTGCAATCTTCTCCGCTGCCTTGCCGCTGAACTTATGCGCGCGCACGGTCAGCTTCTTCGCGAGGTCGCCTCGCGCCAGAACCTTGATCGGCTGACGCTCGCCGTGGATCAGGCCGCGCTCGCGCAGCAGTTCCGGCGTCACGACAGTCCCTGCGTCGAAGCGCTCTCCCAGCAGGTCGAGGTTCACGACGGCGTATTCGATGCGGAAGTGATTGTGGAATCCCCGCTTTGGAATACGGCGATGGAGCGGCATCTGGCCGCCTTCGAAGCCGCGCTTGAACTTGAAGCCCGAGCGCGACTGCGCACCCTTGTGGCCACGTCCCGCCTGCGTGCCCTGGCCGGTACCATGACCGCGGCCAACGCGCTTTTTATTCTTCTTCGCGCCCTCTGAAGGCTTGAGATTGCTCAGATCCATGACGTTATTCCTGCACGGTCACGAGGTGACGCACCTTGTGCACCATCCCCCGCGTCTCCGGCGTGTCCGCCAATTCCACCGTATGGTTAAGACGCCGTAATCCCAACCCGGTCACCGTCTCGGCCTGCGTCCGATTGAAGCCGATCGTGCTCTTCACGAGCGTCACCTTGAGGCGCTTGGCGCTCGACTGTTTTGCCGCTTTCTTCGCCATCCTAGGCTCCAACTAACTCAGCTTCTTCCTTGCCGCGGAAACGCGCCACCTGGCCCGGATCCTTCAAACCCATCAACCCGGCGAATGTTGCCCTCACCACGTTGTGTGGGTTCGCCGAACCGAGCGACTTGGTCAGGACGTTCTGAATCCCCGCGCTCTCGACGACGGCGCGGACGGCGCCGCCGGCAATGAGACCCGTGCCTTCGGGCGCCGGCTTGAGGAGTACGCTCCCCGATCCGAAGCGGCCGACGACCTGGTGCGGAATGGTCGTCCCCTTGAGCGGCACCTTGATCAGGTTCTTCTTCGCCGCCTCAATCCCCTTCTTGATCGCCGAGGGGACTTCCTTCGCCTTGCCGACGCCGAATCCAACCACGCCGTGGCCATCGCCAACGACGACGAGGGCGCTGAAGCTCAGGTTCTTGCCGCCCTTCACGACCTTGGTCACGCGATTGATCGAGACGACGCTGTCCTTGATCTCGAGCTGGCTGGCGTCGATCTTTTCCCGAGTACGGTTCATTAGCGCCACGTTAGAACTCCAGGCCTGCTTCGCGCGCGGCTTCGGCCACTGCCTTCACGCGCCCGTGATAGAGAAACCCGTTGCGATCGAACACCACCCGCTTGACGCCCTGGCCGAGCAGTCGCTCTGCGATCGTCTTGCCGATGGCCTTGGCGCCTTCGACGTTGCCGCCGGTCGCTTTGCTCGCCAGCACGCCCTTGACCGTCGGCTCGACGGTCGAGGCCGAGGCGATTGTACGCCCCGTCGCATCGTCGACCACCTGCACATACATGTGTGCCACGCTGCGGAAGACAGTCAGCCGTGGACGCTCGTTCGAGCCATGTACTCGACGGCGGATCCGGTACTTGATACGGTCCCGGCGATCTTCCTTCGTCTTGATCCGCATTACTTCGCCCCTGTCTTTCCAACCTTCTTCTTCAGCACTTCACCGGTGTAACGCACGCCCTTCTGCTTGTAGGGATCGGGCTTGCGCATCCGGCGGATGTTGGCGGCAACCTGACCGACGAGCTGCCGGTCGACGCCGGTCACGACAATATGCGTCTGCTTGTCGACCGCGATATCGATCCCGTTCGGGATGTCGAAGATCACCGGGTGCGAGTAGCCGAGGGCAAAGTGGACCTGCTTGCCCTTCAGCTCGGCGCGATAGCCGACACCGACGATGTCGAGTTCCTTCTTGAAGCCTTCGGTGACCCCGGCAACGGCGTTCGCCACCAGGCTGCGAGCGAGGCCGTGGAACTTGCGCAGCTCATCGTCTTCACGCGAGAGCTTCGCGATCAGCTCACCGGCGTCCTGAGAGAACAGGATGCCGGGCGGCACCGCCTGACGCAGCTTTCCTTTCGGGCCCTGCACTTCGACCGCGTCGGGCGCGATCTTGACCGTCACGCCCTTCGGGATCGGGATCGGTTTCTTACCAATTCGAGACATCTCTCGTCCTTCGTTCCGGGTTCACGGTTCCGGGTTCCGTTACCACACGTTGCAGAGCACTTCGCCGCCAACGCCAGCCTTGCGTGCCGCGCGTCCGGTCATCACTCCGCGTGAAGTCGTCAGGATGCTCGTCCCCAGTCCACCCAACACCTGAGGAACGTCCTGGGCCCCCAGATACACCCGGCGTCCAGGGCGGCTGATGCGTTCGAGGCCGCTCATGACCTTCTCCCCGCGCGGTCCGTATTTCAGGAACACGCGAATGAGCTGCCGTGGCTGCTTCCCCTCGCGCTCCGCCGGCTCCTCAACGATGCGAAAGCCCTGGATGTAGCCCTCGTCCTGGAGGATTCGCGCGATCTCTGCCTTCAGCTTGCTCGCGGGCATGTCGACGCGTGCGTGCTTGGCCGACACCGCATTCCGCAGGCGCGTCAGCATGTCCGAAATCGGATCAGTCATCTGTGTTCTCTCTCGTCTTACCAGGAGCTCTTCGTCACGCCGGTGACGTCGCCTTCGAGCGCCAGCTTCCGGAAGCACAACCGGCACATGTCGAACTTCCGCATGAACGCACGCGGCCGGCCGCACAGCTTGCAACGGTTGCGTTGACGGACCTTGTACTTCGGTGACTTCGCTTCCTTGGCGACCTTCGCAGTCGTGGCCATTCGTAATCCTTTGTTCCTGCCTGCTGCCTACCGCTTCCTGCCTACTGGGTGGTTCGGAATGGCATCCCCATCAACTGCAGGAGCTTCCGTGCCTCTTCGTCGGTTCGTGCGCTGGTCACTACCGACACGTTCATGCCTCGCGCCTTGTCGACCTTCATGTAGTCGATCTCCGGGAAGAGCAACTGATCCCGGAGGCCGAGCGTGAAGTTGCCGCGGCCGTCGAACCCCTTCGGCGACACACCGCGAAAGTCGCGCACGCGCGGCAAAGCGATGCTGATCAGGCGATCGAGGAACTCGTACATCCGTTCGCCGCGCAGCGTCACCATCGCGCCAACCGGCATCCCCTGGCGGAGCTTGAACTGCGCGATCGACTTCGTCGCGCGCCGCACCACGGCCTTCTGACCGGTGATTCGGCCCAACTCATCGGCGCCGACGTCAGCCAGTTTCGCGTTCGACGTGGCCTCACCCAGCCCCATGTTGACAACGATCTTCTTGATCTTGGGGATGGCCATGACGTTGCTGTAGCCGAACTCCTTCTTGAGCGCCGGCATCACTTCCTTGGCGTACCGTTCCTTCAGGCGGCTCATTTGTCGACCACTCCCTCACACTTGCGGCAGATCCTGACCTTGCGATCGCCCCGCACGTCATGCCCGACGCGCGTCATCTTTCCGCACTCCGGGCAGATCAGCTGCACGTTGCTCGCGTGCAACGCGCCCTCGCGCTCGACGATCCCGCCCTTGATGTTGCGCTGCGGGTTCGGGCGCGTGTGGCGCTTGATCATGTTCACGCCTTCAACGATCAGGCGGTTCTTGACCGGCAGCACCTTCAGGACCCGGCCACGCTTGCCGCTGTCCCTGCCCGTCGTGATGATGACGGTGTCGTTGCGGCGAATGGGTGTTTGCAATCTCGACATAAAACTCAATCCTGAATCCTGAATTCACAATTCAGAATTCAAAGCACCTCGGGCGCAAGCGAGATGATCTTCATGAACCTGCGCTCACGCAGTTCTCTCGCAACCGGGCCGAACACGCGCGTGCCTACCGGCTCGTTCTGATCGTTGATGAGCACGGCGGCATTCCGATCGAACCGGATGTAGGTGCCATCGCGGCGGCGCTGCTCTTTACGCGTCCGCACGATCACCGCCTTGACCACCTGCCCCTTCTTCACCGTGCCGTCGGGCGTGGCTTCCTTGACCGACGCCGTGACGATGTCGCCGAGACGCGCGTACCGTCCAGCCGAGCCGCCAATCGGGTTGATCACCGAGATCTTCCGGGCGCCCGAGTTATCGGCGACGTCCAGAATCGATCGCATCTGAATCATGACAATCTCCGTCTCTCGACTCCTGGCTCTCGGCTCACGGCACTTCCGAAAGCCCAGAGCCTAGAGACTAGAGCCCTCTAAACTTCCGGCGCCTTGGCCACGACGCGGGTCACGACCCATCGTTTGCGGCGGCTCAACGGACGCGATTCGACAATCGCCACGGTGTCGCCGACCTTGGCTTCGTTGTTCTCGTCGTGCGCCACGAACGTCGACGTCTTGCGCTGCGTCTTTCCGTAAACTTCGTGACGAACCTTCCGTTCGACAGCCACGACGACGGTCTTTGCCATCTTGTCGCTGATGACGGTCCCGGTGACCTGTGCCTTGACGCTCATGTCAATCCCTTACTTCTGCTTCTCGCGCAGGATGGTCTTGATCCTCGCCAGGTCACGACGCACGCCGCGGACCTTGGCCGGTGCTTCCAGTTGCCCCATGGACTTCTGAATGCGCAGCTTGAACAGCTGGTCGTCGAGATCCTTGACGCGCGAGCGCAAGTCGTCGACCGTCAGCTCCCGGATTTCTCCGACCTTCATGACGCCCTCTCCTCGGCGAACCGCACGGCGAACTTGGTCTTGATGGGCAGCTTGGCCGCCGCCAGCTGCATCGCGCGTCGCGCTTCGACCTCGGTCACGCCTTCCATCTCGAACATGATCTTGCCGGGCCGCACCACGCACACCCACTGCTCGGGCGCGCCCTTGCCCTTACCCATTCGAGTTTCCTGCGGCTTCTTCGTGATCGGCTTGTCAGGAAACACGCGGACCCAGATCTTGCCGCCGCGCTTGATGAAGCGCGTCATCGCCACGCGCGCCGCCTCGATCTGGCGGTCGGTGATCCAGGCCGGCTCCATCGCCTTCAGCCCGTAGTCGCCGAACGACACATCCGCTCCGCGCCATGCTTTCCCGGTCATGCGACCGCGCTGCTGCTTGCGGTACTTGACCTTTTTCGGCATCAACATGATTCGTTACCTTCTATCCCCGGCCGGCGCACGCCGCGGCGCGCGATCCCGGTACTCCTCGTCCCGACCCACGCGCGGCACCAGGCGCTCGCCCTTGTAGAGCCACACCTTCACGCCGATCTGGCCGTAGGTCGTGTTGGCTTCAGCGAAGCCGTAGTCGATGTCGGCGCGCAGCGTCTGCAGCGGCAGCTGACCGTGCAGGTACCACTCGGAGCGGGCGATTTCCGCCCCGTTCAAGCGGCCTGAGACGCGAACCTTGATCCCGCGTGCGCCAAAGCGCAGCGCCGATTCGACCGCCTTGCGCATCGCGCGACGGAACGCCACGCGCTTCTCGAGCTGCACCGCCACCGACTCGGAGATGAGCTGCGCCTCGAGCTCGGGCTTCTGGATCTCCTGGATGTTGATGAAGACCTCGCGACTGGTGCGCTTCTGGATCTCCTGCTTCAGCTTGTCGACCTCGGTCCCCTTGCGTCCGATGATGATGCCGGGGCGCGAGGTGTAGATGTCGATCTTCAGCTTGTTGGCGGCGCGCTCGGTCTCGATGCGCGAGACACCCGCGTGCGAGAAGCGCTTCTTCAGGTTCTGCCTGAGGGCAAGATCCTCATGGAGCAACTTCGCGTAGTCGCGGTCCGAGTACCACCGCGAGCGCCACGTCTTGTTGAAGCCGAGCCGAAATCCGTACGGGTGAACCTTCTGGCCCACGTGAATCTCCTTGTTGCCTATCGTTGCTACGCTGACGCCGCGGCTTTCTTCGCGCCGCGCGCCGTCTTCTTCGCGCGCGCCGGCGCCGCGGCTTCGCCTTCCGTTCCAACCTTCGCGATCTTGAGCGGCCGCTCCGTGATCTTCACGGTCAGGTGCGCGGTGCGCTTCACGACGCGGTACGCACGTCCCATCGGGGCCGGGCGCACGCGCTTCATCGACATCCCCTGATTGGCAAAGCACGCCGAGACGTACAGCCGATCGATGTCGCCGCCGAATCCTTCCTTCTGCTGCAGGTTCGCCACCGCCGATCGCAGAACCTTGGCCAGTTCGCGCGCGATGATCTTGCGCGTGAACTGCAACGTCGCGAGCGCCTGGTTCACGCTCTTGCCGCGAATGAGATCGCACACCAGACCGGCCTTCTGCGCCGAGGTCCGAACGCCACGTGCGGTTGCCTGTGCTTCAACCATGTCTGTCTCCTACCCCTTGGCTGGAGCCGCAGGAGCTGCCGCCGTGGCGGCCGCTTTCTCCGTCTTCGTGGTGTGCCCCTTGAACGTTCGCGTCGGTGCGAACTCGCCGAGCTTGTGCCCCACCATGTTTTCGGTGACGTACACAGGGATGAACTTCTTGCCGTTGTGCACCGCCATCGTGTGTCCCACCATCTCGGGAACGACGGTCGATCGGCGCGACCAGGTCTTGACGACCTTCTTCTCATTGGCCCGGTTCATCGCCTCGACCTTTTCGAGAAGCGAGGTATCGACGAACGGACCCTTCTTCAGTGAGCGACTCATGTCTGAATCCTGTCGGCTCTTGACGCCAGACTCTCGGCTCTAGGCTCTCGGCTCTAGGCCATCACTTGTGAATTGAGCGTCTTCCAAAAGCCCCGAGCCCAACGCCCAGAGCCCAATTACTTTTTCCTCCGCTGAACGATGAAACGATCAGTGGTCTTGCGGCGACGGGTCTTGTAGCCCTTCGTCGGCTGTCCCCATGGCGTGACCGGATGCCGGCCACCAGAGGTCTTGCCTTCGCCACCGCCGAGCGGGTGATCAACCGGATTCATGGCCACGCCGCGCACATGCGGCCGCTTGCCCAGCCACCGACTACGTCCCGCTTTCCCGTAGGCGACGTTCTCGTGGTCGATGTTGCCGACCTGGCCGATCGTCGCCACGCACTCGACGTTGATCTTGCGAATCTCGCCCGACGGCATCTTGACCGACGCGTACTCGGCCTCGCGCGCGACCAGCTGCACCCAGGAGCCGGCGCTGCGCGCGATCTGCCCGCCCTTGCCCGGCCGCAGTTCCACGTTGTGGATGGTCGTGCCCAGGGGGATGTTCTTCAACGGCAGGCAATTGCCCGGCAGAATGTCCACGCTGTCACCGGCCAGCACCGTATCGCCCACCTTCATGCCATTCGGCTGAAGGATGTAGCGCTTCTCGCCGTCGGCATACGTGACCAGGGCGATCCGCGCGGACCGATTCGGGTCGTACTCGACCGTCTCGATCCTGCCCGGGATGTCCTTCTTGTCGCGCTTGAAGTCGATGATGCGGTACAGCCGCTTGTGGCCGCCGCCGCGCCACCAGACCGTCAGCTCACCCTGATTGTTGCGGCCGCCCGAGCGATGCAGGTTCTCCGTCAGGGGACGATACGGCTCGTTCGTCGTGATCTCATCGAAGGTGAGCGACGTCTTCCCCCTCAGGCCGGGCGATGTCGGGTTGTATTTGCGAATCGGCATCTTTCGATCCTTGTCGGCTCTACGCGCCCTGCAGGAAGTCGGGCAGCTTCTCACCCGCCCGCAACTTCACGTACGCCTTCTTCCAATCCGAGCGTCGGCCGATGAACCGGCCCTGGCGCTTCTCTTTCCCGTGAGCGAGCGCCGTGCGGACGCTGGCCACCTTCGCGCCGAGCAACTGCTCGACGGCGCGGCGAACGTCGATCTTGTTCGCGTCCATCGCCACCTGAAACACCAGCGTCTGCGTGTCCTCACGCATCAGCGTCGTCTTTTCAGTGATCAACGGCCGCCTGATGACATCGGTCAGTTTCATGGCTAGCCCAGCGCCTCCTGCAACTTCTCCAGCGCTGCCTGCGTCAACACGACACGGCGCGTGTCCATCACGTCGCGAGCGCTGATGCGATTGCTCGCGAGCAGCCGCACGCCTTCGATGTTGCGCACCGACAACACCAGCCGATCTTCCGGCTTGACGTCGACGAGCAGCGCCTTGCCTTCGATCCCCAGCTGCTTCAACAGGGCGGCCGCCGCCTTCGTCTTGATCTCCGACACGCTCAGCGCGTCGACCACGACGACGGCGCCGTCACGGAGTCGCTGCGCGAGCGCAGCGCGCAGGGCGCCCTTCTCGACCTTCTTGGGCAACTGGTATTCGTAGCTGCGCGGCTGCGGCCCGAACACCGTGCCGCCCTTCCGCCACAACGGGTTGCGAATCTCACCCACCCGCGCGCGGCCGGTGCCCTTCTGCCGCCACGGCTTCTTGCCCGATCCGCTCACGGCCGCGCGGTTCTTGGTCGCGTGGGTGCCGCGCCGATCGGCTGCGTTCGCGCGGACGACCGACTCGTGGATCAAATCTGTCTTCACGCGGCCGCCGAACAACTCGTCTGGCAGATCGACGGAACCGACCTTCTCGTTCTGGGAGTTCACGACATCGAGAGTCATGACTACTTCTTGCCCTTCTTCTTGACCGGCTCGGCTTGCGCGACCTTGAGCTTCTTGGCCGCGACCGCCTTGCGAATCACGACGACACTGTTCGGTCCGCCAGGCACCGAGCCCTCGACCATGAGGAGGTTGTTCTCGGCGTCGACACGCAGGACCTTCATGTTGCGCACGGTGACGCGATCGGCCCCCATGTGACCGCCCATTCGCATGCCCTTCACGACGCGCGACGGATACGAGGACGCGCCGATCGATCCAGGCGCGCGATGGAACATCGAGCCGTGAGTCGCGCGGCCGCCAGCGAAGTGATGCCGCTTCACGACACCCTGGAAGCCCTTGCCGCGGCTGGTTCCGATCACATCGACGCGCTCGCCGTCAGCGAAGATCGAGACGTTGACCTGATCGCCCGGCTTCGGTGATTCGCCGCCTTCCTTCACCTTCACTTCACGTCGCACGCGCGTCGGCGGCACGCCGGCCTTCTTGAAGTGGCCCTGCATCGCCTTGTTCTCTTTCGTCGGCTTCGCTTCGACCAGCCCCAGTTGCACCGCCTCGTAGCCATCGGCCTGCGCGGTCTTCACCTGCGCCACGACGCACGGACCGGCCTTGAGCACGGTCGCTGGATGAACGGTGCCATCGGCATCGAACATCTGCGTCATGCCGACTTTTTTTCCGATTAGTCCTGTAACCATCGTCATGAACCTTGGGCTCTGGCCTTCAGACTCTGGGCTCTGGGCCTTGTCGCAAAGCCTTCAGGCCGAAAGCCTACAGCCGAGAGCCTTACTTTCCGTGCTCCTTACCGAACGCCTTGATCTCGACGTCCACACCTGCCGGGAGATCGAGCTTCATCAGCGCGTCCACGGTCTGCGGCGTCGGCTCGAAGATGTCGATCAACCGCTTGTGGGTGCGAATCTCGAACTGCTCGCGCGACTTCTTGTCGACGTGCGGCGAGCGCAGCACCGTCCATCGATTGCGCGAGGTCGGCAGCGGAATCGGACCCGCCAGCCGTGCGCCGGTCCGCTTCGCCGTGTCGACGATTTCGCCCGTCGACTGATCGAGAATCCGCGAGTCGTACGCCTTCAGGCGGATGCGGATCTTGTCTGAGAACATGGCCATCTGTGAACCTTGTCTGGCTTAAGGCTCTAGGCTTTCGGCTTGAGCAGTGCCCAGAGC
>JALDXQ010000075.1:0-33012 GCA_032156805.1 Acidobacteriota bacterium | reverse complement strand
GGATTCCTAGCTTCTTGACGCTCTGGCCTCTGGCGACTTCGACGGAGACGAGAACGATGATCTGGCCATCGGCGTTCCCGAGGAGAACATCGAAACTGTTCCCGCGAACGATGCCGGAGTCGTCCAGATTCTGTACGGCACTAATCGCTGGAATCAGCAAGCGCCGTAACGGCGCCTTGCCTGTTGGGTTCGACGGTCACGATATTCATTGGAATCAATTGGTAAGAGGTTCGTAGCATCGTGCAACCAAGTGATCTGAGTCTGCCGTCTGTACCACGGGATATCGCGGCGGCCCACGCGCGTGTGAGGTCCTCTTGTGGTCCCCGGTCGGACAGTTTCTCTTGTGAGATCTGCACCATCGTGAGGACGGAAGCCGAAACGAGGATCGTTCATTGCATAGACACGGCGATTTTCGATGTCATCGTCGATCTGCGTCCTGGGCACCCAGCCATTTGCAACGGCTAGCGAGCATTCTCAGCGACGACAATCACAAGCCCATGTACATTCCGGAAGTGCGTGCATGGATTTCGGACACTCGAAAGAGGGGTTTCGATGAATGCACGAAGGCAATGGGCCGCTGCAACAGTCCTGGTGACCGGTGTAACCGGGTTCCTGGGTGGATGGATTGTGCGATCGCTCGTCAATCGCGGCTCCAACGTGGTCGCGATCGTCCGGTCACACAAGAGCGAATCGCAGTTCTTCATGGAAGGCCTTGATAAGCACGTCACGACCGAATGGGGGAGCGTCTACGCCCCTGGCTTCATGGAGGAGGTAATACAGCGCTACAAGCCTGATTACTTCTTTCACGCGGCATATGGCGCCGATGTCAATCGGTCGCTCGCTGAACCCTTGGAATGCTTTCGTTCGAGCGTTGAGAGTACCTGGGTCGCGCTCGATGCCATTCGGCGATCTGGAGCGACGACCACCAGCGTCATTGTTTCGTCGGACAAGGCCTACGGCAGCCAGGTCCTGCCGTATGAGGAAGTGAAGCCGCTGACCCCCGTGCACCCGTATGAGGTTGCGAAGGCCTCTCTGGATTTGGCGGCCCAGAGCTTTGGAAAGGTGTACGGACTTCCTGTCGCAGTCACACGTTGTGGAAACTTCTTCGGTCCCTACGACTTCAATTTCACGCGACTCATCCCAGGGGTGATGCGCAGCCTCGAGCGAGGCGAGGCCCCCGTTCTCCGATCGGACGGCAAGGCCACACGGGATTATCTCTATATCGAGGACGCCGCAGAAGCCCATCTCCAGCTCGCCGAGCAAGTACGCTCGGACGAAACGCTGCGCGGTGAACCATTCAATTTCTCGTACGGGATGCAGAAGAACGTGATTTCCATTGTGCGTGACATCGTTGACATTGCGGGCTCACCAGTCGAGCCGGTCACGATGGACAACGTGCAGGCGGAGATCCGGCATATGCAGTTGTCCTCGGAAAAGGCCCGTCGGCGGCTGCGGTGGCGGCCGCGAATCGGGTTCGACGAAGGTCTCCGGCGCACGGTGGCCTGGTACCAACACTACTTCCAAGCGCGCGAAGCGTCTTCACCGGCCGCCGAGATCTGAGGACCTTTGGCCGCGGCGACTGCTGCAAGTATCAACTCAAATGTCAGCCGGCGAATCAGCGGGTTGGACACTGCTCGCGCGCTCGCTATTTTCCTGGCGATGAGCTCGCACAGCTTCATCCATTTTGGCGTCTGGCCGCTGCTCGATTCAGACCTGTCCTTACTGCTGCGCCTTCTCACACGTTCGGCGACCCCGGCCTTCATCATCCTCTTCGGCATGATGCTGGAGCTCGTCTATCTGAAGCGGCTCCGAGGCGGCAAGCGCACTGACGTTTGGCGGCGGCTGGTGAGCCGGGCTTTTCAGTGCTACTTGCTTTATCTCTGCGTGATCGTGGCCGGAGTTGCCGGTGGCAAATTAAGTCCGAACGAAGGGACCAGGGCCGCAGTATTTCTCGCTGAGGCCTATTTCGCGAACATCTTGAAGTTCTACAGTGTCGGCCTGCTGGCCGGCATCCTGCTGATCGAGTTGCGCGCCCGCTTCGGTCTGCGCGTCGCCGCTTATGCGTGCGCCGTCATTTGGATCAGCTACCCCTTCGTGAAAGCCATTCCCGATCTGCCAGGCAGCATTGGGTACCTCGCATCCATGCTGGTTGGCGCGGGTGCGCAAACCGGTCCGTCGGTCTGGCAGGGGATGAGCCTTGTTGCCCTGGGCATGATGCTGGGTCGGGCCGCCGAGGCTTTGCTTTCCAGCGAGAGCTCTGTCAGGAAGCAAGCGCTTCTGCCGCTTGGGGTCATCATCGTCTTCATCACAGCGGCGTTGGCGGCGAGTGTTCTGCAAAGCGGCTTGCGGCCCTTGCTGGAGGGTTTCGCAGACTTCAGCTATCGTGCCGCGAATCACCCGAACTACTACCTTCTGGGCAGCCTGCTCGCACTGGGTCTCATCGGCGGTGGCATCGCAGCGGCAAGCGTGCTTCCACCCACCGTAGTCTCCCGCCTCAACGTCTTCGGGCTCAGCAGCCTCTTTGCCTACGCGTTCGGCAACGTTGTGCTGAACTTGCTGCCTCCGCTCCAGGGAAACCTGCCGCTCGGCTTGTTCAGCAACGCTATCTTCCTGGTTGGCCTGTATGCGGTAACTGTCTATTTTCAGCATGCCACTATGGCGGACGGGACAGCAGGGCTGGGCGGTCCTTTGGCCATCCGTCTCGGCCTCGTTCATGAACGCCTCCAGAAAGTGACCGTCCGTCTGGCAGAACTTTGTGTGGCCCGGTTACTCCTTTAGCCTCGGAGCAATCCCGAATCAAACCAGTTGAAGGGAAGTGCGCGCCCACCACTCAGGACTCGAAAGCCCAGTTTCTTGAGGCGGCGGTTCCGGGATGATGAGATCCATGTCCCGTTGAAGCCATTGAGGATATCTCCGTCCGACACTCCCGCCACCATGTCGGCGGAGAATCCATCCGGACTTCGGACGAGGATCCCCATGGTCGTCGAATGACGAGCGGATCACTTCTGAGTACTCACGACGTGGCATCTTCGCCCTGAACTCTCCCCAGGTTCGTGCTGTCCGGAGAGCCCGATAGATGCGCGCGATAAATTCGGCGTCGTTCTGCTCAGCACACACGAGACCGCCGTTCATTGGATGGACACGATAGCGATTAACGCCTACGCGAAGCTTCGAAGGAAGGCCGAGGAGGGCGACCGCCGCGCGGCCGCGGCAGCCCGTCGCGCGGTTCGCGTCTTACGCGGCAGGCGCCTCAAGATGAGCGCACGTGACGCCGCGGAGTTCCTTGGTCTATCGCACCAACGAATCCACCAGCTTGCGCACGAGTAATCCGTGCGCGGGAGCTCAGTGAACAATCAGTGAACAATTTGCGCAGGCAGTTGCCCAGACCCGTGGAGACAACCAGGTCAGAACGGACCGTTCCCTTTACCTGTCCAGAGCTGTTCCGGAGGCATCGGCAGCCTCACAGAGCCCATATCAGATTCTCCGGCGTCTGCGGCCGGTCGCTAGCGCGCCGATCACTCCGGCGCTCAATAGCACCAGCGTGGTGGGTTCCGGCACGGCCGCGATGTTGTCCACGCCGAGCACTGCAGTGACCGGTTCTGCCCCGAACCCAGGTCCGAGGAATGCGGGAATCGTGTTGTGAAAGATGCGCATCTCGTTAACGTCGCCGATGGCGCCCGCAACGCTGCCGAAAGGCGCAAACAGGTTTGTTGTAGAAAGGTCGAACGCCACGCTGGTCCATCCGCTGCCTGCAGGCACTGCGACCGGCGCGAGCGTCCAGGCGACATCAGTGGGAGGACCAGCATCCGGAAAGTTGACGAACAGGAGGCGAAGCACGAGGTCACTGGGGCCGAAGTTGTTTACGTCCATCGTGATCGACGTGAAGCCCGCGAAGTCGCCGGTCCATTGCGAGAAGTTCTGCGCCGATAGCCTGCTGCCCGGGTTCATGCCTGGACCGGTGGTTCCCGTTGCCGTGATCTGGAGATAGGCGTCACCCGCTCCTCCTGGGCCGCCCGTTGGAATGTTCGTTGGCGGAGCGGGATGCGTCGGGCTGCCGACGATCCATCCCATGGTGCTTCCATCCTCGAAGTCGTCCACACCGACAGGCCCGGCGAGAACGGTATTGGATGTCCCAAGCAACAGGAGTAATGCAGCGATGCCGCAGAATCGACGCATGTCAGTCCTCCACCTCAGCATGTAAGTGCGCCATCTTACACAAGTCTTCACATCACGGCGAGGACATTCGGTGAGGCAGGCGACTCGGGTTTCGTTATGTCGCTGACGTCATCATCGGGCAGTGAGCACGACGCGCGATGATCTCTCCGGCATCTTCCACCTGGAAAACTGGTTCGACGAACTACGGCGCCGCGTGCCGCTCGAATAGACCCACGACGACGCCACCTTCGATTGGTACGCCTTCGGTTAGGATCTACGATTACTGCTCACTCTTTCAGGGGGCACCTCATGCCTACGCGTAGACGCTTTTTCAGGACGGTCGCCGGCGCCACTGCGGGAATGTGCCTGGGGCATGAGGCCTGGCGGAGTGCCGCCGCTCCTCTGATGGCCCAGACGCGGCGCGAGGTCTCCATCGGCGGCCGCCGGTTGAAGGTTGTCGACATCCATGCGCACTGCACGGTGCCCGAGGTGGCGCCCGTCGTCAAAGGCACGAAGTTCGAGGACGAAGGCGGCCCGGGGGGCAATCGGGCGCTCGGACCCCGGCGAATCGAGCTCATCGACAAGCAGGGGATCGACGTGCAGGCGCTCAGCATCAACGGCTTCTGGTGGTACGAGGCCGATCGCGATCTTGCCGGCCGGATCGTGCGGGCGCAGAACGAAGGGCTCGCGGCGTGGGTTGCGAAACACCCGGATCGGTTCGTCGCGCTCGCGTCGGTCGCATTGCAGTTCCCGGATCTGGCGGCCGAACAGCTCGACTACGCGGTCAGGAAACTGGGACACCGTGGCGCCGCCATCGGCGGGCACGTCAACCGCGAAGATCTGTCGCTCCCCAAGTACGACCCGTTCTGGGCCAAGGCGGCCGAGCTCGAGGTCCTCGTGTTCATGCATCCCGGCGGAGCCGAGAACATCATCCGCGACGGCGCGCTCGAGGGACGCGCCGACCTGGGCAACATCATCGGCAATCCGCTCGAGACGACTTACTTCCTGTCGCGGCTGATCTTCGACGGGATCTTCGACAAGTTCCCCGCGCTGCGCGTGTGCGGATCGCACGCGGGCGGCTATCTGCCGTCGTACTTCGGCCGATCGGAAGTCGCCTGCGACGTGCGCAACAACGCGAACTGCGCCAACAAGAAGCGGCCCAGGGATTATCTGCGGACCCAGATCCTGGCCGATTCGATGATCCTCTCGGAGGAAGGCTTGCGACATCTCGTGGCCGAGATGGGCGTCAGCCAGGTCGTCTACGGGACCGACAACCCGCTGAACTGGCCGGTCACGGTCGACCTGATCCTCGACGCGCCCTTCCTGAGCGACAGCGACAAGGCGGCGATCCTTGGTGGAAACCTGGTGAAGCTTCTCAAGATCACTTAGTCGCGAATCCGGCAGGAACCGCGTCTCGATCGCAGCGCGCGAGCGCATGTGGCAGCAGCGCAGATCCGCATCCGCGCCCCTGGTGTGCAGGGTCCACCCCGATCAGCGGGAGATGCCAGCACGGGTCTGACGAATGGTAGCTGTCCATTTGTTCGAAGACCTGCATCATGTCCATCGGGCATGATGTCGAGATACGTGGCCGGGTCGGGAAATGCCCAGCGCGCCATCGGGTCAGTGCTGAACGCCAGCGTGATCACGCCGAGGACGGACCTTGAACCAAGAAGGCCCAAGAACCGAGGACGATCAGGCAGAATGCGCGTGCCTGTCTCGGGTTGCCTGCACTGATCAGAGACGTTAGGATGCAAACGCCTTCGTCGCCTCGCTGGCCGTGCAGCGTAGCTTCTCGGCAGGGAGCCCATATTGAGTGCCACTCACGAGCAACCGGACGCGTTCGGCGAATTCGAAGTGCGCGCCGAGCTCAGTGCCGGTCCGTCGGGTAAGGCCTACCTCGCCTACGATGCGCGGCTGAATCTGCCTGTCGTCGTCTGCACCACTGCGGTGCGCGGCCGCCGCAAGGACGCGGCCATCGTCGACGCGCTTCAGGCGTTGTGTGCGGCTGACGTCACACACCCGAACATCGCGCGTCCGTTGGCCTCCGGAATCGAAGCGGGCACGCCATACATCGTCTACGCGCATATCCCCGGCGTTTCCGTTCAGGCGCTCCTCGAGCAGAACGGTCCACAGTCGCCGCGAGACATCGTCGACTGCCTGACGCCCGTCGCAGCCGCTGTCGATTTCGCGGCATCACTCGGGATGCATCATGGCGCACTGACCCCAGCCGACATCATCGTCGAAGATGAAAAGGTGGTCGTGACACGCTTCGGTCTCGTGGACGCACTCACGGGCACCGGATTGAGCGTCGCCGTGCAGCAACCCCATGCCTCTCCAGAACGCCTCGCCGGCGCGGCGCCGACTATGGCTGATGATGTCCACTCGCTCGCGGCGGTCGCGCTGACGATGCTCGAGGGTGTGACGCAGGATCAGCGAACGAGCCGAGGACGCAGGAAGTCACTCGACAGCGCGGAGTCGACTCCGCCACTCACCCCGTCCGAAGAAGAGACTTTGAGGACGGCGGTGGGTGTGGATGCTTCGCTTCTGCGCCAGGCGATGTCGCGTGCGTCGTCCGGGACTCCGTCGATGCGTCAGTCCACCGCGACCGAATTCGTCGACGAGCTGAGACGCGCGCTCGTGCAGGAAGAGGTTTCGGCGGAGACGGGACGGATCATTCCCGTCGCACTAGTGGTGGCCGTCCTGACTGCCGGCGTGTGGTTCGCAGGCAGCCTGCTCGATGGAACGCGGGGAGAACAGAGTCCGGCACCCGCACCTCAGGGCGCAACACCGCAGGATTCCCAACCGCCGCCGGCTTCGCCACCGGCCGCCGTGACGGTCCCTTCCGATGCGTCGAAGGAAAGCGCCGCGCCGGAAGAGCCGGCACCCGCACGTCCAACTCCTGCGCCTCCTCGCGCCACGCCGGCGACCCCAGGCCGTAATGCGGCGCGTGCTGCACGCACGAATCAGCGCCCCCGCGCGGCAACCACGCCGCCGGCGGCCGCTGCCGAAACCGGACCTGGCGCGCTGCTCGCCAGTTCGACACCGCCTGGAGCGCAACTCTTCGTCGATGGTGTGCTCGTTGGCACGACGCCGTTGCTGCTGCCCGGCGTGACACCCGGCCCTCACGCGATCCGCCTCGAGCTCGCTGGCTTTCAGCCGTGGTCGTCGTCTGTCGAGATCGCGCCGAACCAGCGCTACCGTCTCACGGTCAATCTCGAACAGTGAGCGCTTGTTGCCGGTGTCTCTCGTGCCGGCACGAGCTGCTTCAATCGCATGAGCCCGTCGAGCTGGTAACGTTTCTTCAACGCCCGAGCATGACACCGCTCAGGATCGAGTACATCCACTCTCCTCTGATCCCAACCCTGACGATCACTCGGCTCTCGAGAGCGAGCGCACAAGTGATGACTCGGTCACCCGCGGAGGCGGGTAGATTCCCATGCTTTTCGAGATCGGCCCTCGCGATCCGCTGGTCCTGCCCGGTTGTTGACCTGATCGCAGCTCGGCAGCACTCTCCACCGTGTCTCGACCCCAGTTCCTTTCGGGGCGGGGGGCAGATAGAGTAGGGCTTCGCGTCACGGTCGTTCGCGGCACTCTGGCGCCAGGAACGCTCAATGCCCCAAGGGTCCACACACATTGATTCGTTTCCGGTCGTCGCGGTGGGCGCCTCCGCGGGCGGCCTCGCGGCGTTGAAAGCGTTCTTCAGCCAGGTCGAGCCGGACAGCGGACTCGCCTTCGTGGTCGTGGTCCACCTGGCGCCGGACCGCGAGAGTTTCTTGCCGGACCTGCTGCAGCCGCACTCCCGGATTCCCGTCCAGGCGGTGAACGAGACCGTCCCGCTCGAACCGAATCGCGCGTACATCATTCCGCCCGGCTCGTATCTGGCTGCGGTGGACACGCACCTTCGCCTCGCCGAGCTCGAGCCGAAGCGGCACGAGCGCGGGCCGATCGATCACTTCTTGCGCACCCTGTCCTCGACACACGACGGGCAGGCGATCGCCGTGATCCTGACGGGCACGGGATCCGACGGTGCGTTGGGGATCAAGGCCATCAAGGAGCATGGCGGCCTGACGATCGTTCAGGACCCGCAGGACGCCGAGTACGACGGAATGCCTCGCAGTGCGATCGCGACGGGAATGGTCGACCTGGTATTGCCGGTGGCGCAGATTCCCGGCCACCTGAATCGCATCACACGTGTGGGCTCTGAGCCGGCGCTGCGCGAAGCCGAGCGCCTGGGGGCCGAGGAGCGGCGAATCCTGCAAGGCATCTTCGCGCAAGTCAAAGGACGTACGCGTCGCGATTTCAGCCGCCACAAGCCGTCGACCATCCTGCGCCGCATCCAGCGGCGCATGCAGCTGCGCCAGGTCGAAACGCTCGAATCGTACTTGCAGGTCCTGCGGGAGATTCCCGACGAATCCGCCGCGCTCGCGAACGAGTTCCTCATCAACGTCACGTCTGTCTTCCGCGACCCGGAGGTGTTTGCCGCGCTCGAGCGCGACGTCGTGCCCCACCTGTTTGCCGGCAAGACGTCCAACGACACGGTGCGCGCGTGGAGCGTCGGGTGTGCGACCGGAGAAGAAGCATATTCGCTGGCGATGCTGCTGGTGGAGGTGTCGCAGCGTGAAAACGTCCAGCCGAAGATTCAGTTGTTCGCATCTGACTTGCACGACCCCTCGCTCAAGGTGGCGCGGGATGGCGTGTACACCGGGCAGATCGAAACCGAGCTCGGCCCGCAGCGCCTGGCGCGGTTCTTCGTAGAGGAATCCGGCGGCTACCGCGTCCGCGACGAGATTCGCGACCGCATTGTCTTCGCGCAGCACGATCTCCTGGCCGATCCGCCTTTCTCCAGGCTCGACCTCATCGTCTGCCGAAACCTGCTGATCTATCTGCAGCGCGACGCGCAACGCGACGTCATCGACCTGTTTCATTACGCGCTCAACCCGGGCGGCGTGCTCCTGCTGGGGACGGCCGAGAGCCTCGACGAACCGGAGCTGTTTCAGCTCGACCCCACGGCGCGGGGGATCCACCGCAAGCGCAACACGCCCAATCGCGAGCCGCGATTGCCGGCGTTCGCCATGGGCGGTACACGATTCGATAACGGTGCCGAGCGCGCCGTCGCGGCGCCGCCCGGCGGCTCGTACGGCGCCCTGCACCAGAAGATGGTCGAGCGCTATGCGCTTCCCAGCATCCTCGTCGGGCCCGGCGAAAAGACCGTCCATGTGTCTCACCATGCCGGACGTTACCTTCAGGTCCCCGGCGGCGAGCTGACGGCGAACGTGCTCACGCTCGTCCGGCCCGAGTTGAGCCTGGAACTGCACGCGGCCCTCCACCACGCCACGCGCAACCAGTCGGCGATCCGCTCGCGTGCGGTGGACCTGGCCATTGACGGCAGGACTCGACAGGTGATCATGCATGTCCGTCCTGCCGAGGCAAACGGCGACGAACAGGGCTACCTGCTGGTCGTGTTCGACGAATCCGATCCGCTCGATCCGTCATCGCCATCGCCGGATTCTCCCGCCTCTGAGGACACCAAGACGCAGGAACTGCAGGCAGAGCTCACGCTGTCGCGGCAGCGCCTGCAGTCGCTGGCCGAGGAGTACGAAACCAGCCGCGAAGAGATGCGCTCGGCCAACGAGGAGCTGCAATCGACCAACGAGGAACTCCGTTCGACGATGGAGGAGCTGGAGACGTCGAAGGAGGAACTGCAGTCGATCAACGAAGAGCTCGTGACGCTCAACCAGGAGAACCGGCACAAGGTCGAAGAGCTGAGCCAGATGTCGAGCGACCTGCAGAACCTGATCGTGGCGACGGATATTCCGACGTTGTTCCTCGATCGTGGGCTTCGGATCCTGCGATTCACGCCGCGTCTCGCCGACGTGTTCAACATCCGCACGACCGATCGTGGTCGTCCACTGTCCGACCTGACCCATCGTTTGCTGGATACGGACCTGAGTGCCGCCGCGACGCAGATCCTCGCCGATCTCGTGCCCATCGAGCGCGAGATCCTGGACGACATGGGCCGCTGGCACCTGATGCGGCTGCGTCCGTACCGCGCCGCCGAGGATCGCATCGCGGGTGTCGTCCTCACGCTCGTCGACATCACGGCGCAGAAACGAGCGCTCGAAGAGATCGACGAAGCCAGGAATCACGCTGAACGTGTCATCAACACGATCGATGAGCCGCTCGTCATTCTGACGCCCGATCTGCGGGTCCATTCGGCGAATCGCGCCTTCTATGAGCACTTTCAGGTGGCGGCCGATGACACGGTCGGGCGCCAGTTGTACGAGCTCGGCAATCGCCAATGGGACATTCCCAGGTTGCGAACCTTGCTCGAGGAAGTCCTGCCGCAGAACAGCATCGTCGAGGATTTCGAGGTCGCGCATCGCTTCGAACAGGTCGGCGACCTTGTGATTCTCGTCAATGCGAGACGGCTGGACGATTCGGAACTGGTCCTGCTCGGCTTCCGTGATGTCACCGCGCTGAAGAACGTCGAGCAATCACTGCGTGACGCGGATCGCCGGAAGGACGAATTCCTCGCCACGCTGGCGCACGAGCTGCGCAACCCGCTCGCCGCGATCACCGGAGCGCTTGCCGTGCAACGGAAGATCTCGACGAAACCCGCCGGCCGCACCGAAGAGATTCTCGAACGGCAGACGGCGCACCTGGTGCGACTGGTCGACGATCTGCTGGATATTTCGCGCATCACCCGGGGCAAGGTCGAACTCCGCCGCGAACCCACCGACTTGAACGCGCTCGTCCTGGCGACGGTCGAATCGCTGCCGCCAGCGGAGAAGACGTGTGTGGTGAAGCCCTCTGTGACGGCAGAGACGATCAGTGCACTCGTCGATCCGGTGCGCATCGGACAGGCCATCACCAACCTGATCACGAACGCCTGCCGCTACTCGAAGAGCAGTGACCAGGTCGAAGTCACCTTGAATCGGACGGCAGACGAGGCGCTTATCTCCGTGCGGGATTACGGGGCGGGTATTCAGGCCGAGATGTTACCGCGCGTCTTCGACATGTTCGTGCAGCTGGACGGGGCACCTCACCATCAACGGACGATGGGCATCGGCCTCACGCTGGTCAGAAGTCTGATCGAACTGCACGGCGGACGCGTCGAGGCGAGGAGTGAAGGGCTCGGCAAGGGGAGCGAGTTCCTCGTCTCTCTGCCGTTGTCGATGGACATAGTGGTGGCGAAACCGCCATCGCGCGAGGAAGCGGAAAGCCGTGGATTCGACAACCTCCCCGCGGTCAAGGCGCTCGTCGTGGACGACAACCAGGACGCCGCAGATATGATGGCCGACCTCTTGAGAAGCCTGGGACACGAGGTTCGCGTCGCCTATGGCGGGGCAGCGGCGCTCGACACACTGGCTGGCTTCAATCCAGACATCGCGCTCGTCGATCTGGGCATGCCCGGGATCGATGGCTTCGAGTTCGCACGCCGCGTTCGAGGGAATCCAGCATTCGATCGCACACGACTGGTCGCCGTCACGGGATGGAGCCAACAAGACGCGCGTCACCGCTCGTCGGTGGCTGGGTTCGATCATCACGTCGTCAAACCCCTCACCACCGGTGCCGTGAACGATCTCATCCGCGCGTCAAGCCAGCCGTCGAAGAACGGCGTCAATACACGGTAGAACGATTCGCCGGCGCACGTCGCTGGCCGGACCAAAACGATATGATACGAATCGCGACCAAGACTCGGGTTGCTATCGCTGGGAGAGACGCTCAGTGCGAAGACGCGCGACCAGATGATAGAAGCCAGTCGATGGTGACGTCGCGTAGCCTTCGGCGACGAGCGCGCGGTTGCCACGCCCGGCCTCGGGGCGGGACAGCCCGGTGACACGCGCGAGCTCTCCCGGGATCGTCATGCCTGCTCCCGCGAGAAAGCAGCGGGCGATTTCACGCAGGGCGATGTCCCTCTTCACGCGCTTCAGCATCGCATCCGGAAAGCGTCCGATGCCGAGCGTCCAGAGATACGTGAACTTCGGAAGGTAGACCGCTTCACTGGGAACCACGATCATCGCGGCCTGGAGTTCGTCGATGGCGCGGGTGAATGCCGTTCGATCCGTGAGGCCGGACTCCTTTCGCAAGTCCGACGACGCCATCTCCCATTCCTTCCTCAATACTTTGAGGACGGCCCGCGCGTTCGCGCTCAGTCGCCGTTGCTCTTCGGACCGACGCACCCCCCAGATCGCATAGAAGTACGGAACCATGCGGGGCGCGAGGAACATCGCCTTTCCGCGAGCGAGCTTGCCGTAATACAGCTTGCCGCGACGGATCAGCTGATCCTTCAGCGTCCATGCGAGCGACGTCTCGGGATCCTTCTGCACGTGCCGTGGCAACACGGCGTCGCGTCGTCCGCAGACGGCCACGTACAACGACGGCCCCGGACGGCGCGAATCGGTGAGGCAGGCGGCGAACCCGACGTGGTCGATGAAGCGTTCGGCCTCGGAGACGCTGTTGACGCTACGAGCTGCTTCGCGACGCCAGTGCGCATCGCGAAGGTCTTCGACCTCGGCTGGGATCTGTGGCTTCATCTCTTGCAGTTTTCAGAGAGTCGCGTCGTCGTCAAGAAGCGCGCCGGTTCGAAATCGATCGAGCGCAAAGTCGCTGACGTCGATCGTGCGCGACGTTCCGCCTGTGATCAGCTCGGCAATTGCCTTGCCCGTTGCGGGCGCCATCATCAGGCCGTGACCGCTGAAACCATTCGCCAGGAACAATCCGTCGGCCTCAGGATGCGGGCCGATGATGGGATTGTGATCGGGAGTCATCTCGTACAGACCGGCCCACCCTTCGACCGGCGTCAGCGCGGCGAACGGCGGCATCCGGCGGGCCAGGGGCGGATAGAACTCGGCCGGCCAGCGAGCGGCGTCGCACGTGAAGTTTTCACCGGTGATCTCGCGATGGTTTGTTCTCGCCAGCACGATGCGATCGGGCCCACCCGGCACAAGGGCGTCGTCGTGTCGCCAGTGCAAGCCGCTCGGGTCGATCACCATGGGAAAGCGGTACTCCCAGCGCCGGGGCAGCTCGCAGCGGAACAACTGCTGGCGCACGGGGAATACGGGCAGCGACACGCCGGCAAGCTCGCCGATCCGGCCGGCGAACGGCCCCGCGGCATTCACGACGATAGGCGTGTCGATCGCGTCGGTGCCGAAGGCCACTCCGGTCAATTTGTTGTTGTTCGTCCGACGAATGTCCTGGACCTCTCCGTGGAGGTATTCGGCTCCTGCGTCCTGCGCGATCTTTCTCATCGCCCGCAGCACGGCTTTCGGATTCGCGTAGCCGTCATCAGGACCGAACAGGCCGAACTCGATATCGTCGAGCGAGGCATCCGGCAGCATGTGCCGAATGTCATCGCGTCCGATCCGCTTGACGTGAGCGCCCGCCGAACGCATGGCCTCATATCGTCGCGTCAGACGCGCTGCACAGGCCGCGTCGGCGAGGAAGAGATATCCGCGCTGACGAAAGTTCACCTGCTGGGACGTGCCGGTGACTTCTGCACGCCGGTCCAGGTCGCGATAGAAGCCGACGCTGTACTGAACCATCCTGACGTTGGCTTCGAGGGTGAATTGCTGACGGATGCCGCCCATCGCCAGGTTGGACGAAGCGCGTGAGTACGTGTCATCCCGCTCGATGACCACGACGCGTTCCTTGCACCCCGCTTCACGCAAGTGATACGCGATGCTCGAACCGACGATTCCCCCTCCAACGATGACGATCTCGGCAGACGACGGCATCCTGGGCGGAGGATAACACCTCCGCGCAGCCGTCAATCAGTCACGGTGCATACATCGTGTCCCGCTTCACTGCGCGCGCGAGAGCTGCGCACGACGGGTCTCGGCCTGTGGGGTGCTCGCCAGCATCGAGATCGTCGTCTTCGATTCAGCCTTGTTCCGATACATCCGGCGGTCGGCTCGCGCCAACAAGCGTTCGTATGTCTCGCCATCTTCAGGAAAGACAGAGGCACCACCGCTGACGCGCAATGGGATTTCGCGGCCATCGTCGGCAGGCAATGAAATCGATGCCACGGCTTCCTGGATACGGAGGCGCTGCTCTTCGGCTTCAGCAGATCCACTCTCCGAGAGCAGGACGACGAATTCGTCGCCGCCGTACCTGATGCAGGCATCGTACGGCCGCGTCGTCTGCTGCAGTACCTTGGCAACTTCCTGGAGTGCGCGATCGCCGGCAAGGTGCCCGTACTCGTCGTTGATGCCCTTGAAGTCGTCGAGATCCAACAGAATGAGGGAGAACGGCGACGATGTGCGGCGGGCACGCGCCAGCTCTCGCGCGACCTGAAACTGCAACGCCCGCGGGTTCGCCAGCCCGGTCAGCGCGTCTTTGAACGCCTGCTCCTGCGTGCGCTCGAACAGCAGCGTGTTGTGGACGGCTGCTGCGGCCTGGCGGGCCACCTGATCGAGCACGCGACGGTGGTCGTCCGTGTACGACTCGGCGGCATAGTGGTAGACGGCGATGGTACCAATCACCTCGTCGCCGACCGTCAAGGGACAGATCAACGCGGACTGGAGATCGATGTCAGCCGTCGCAACCCCGGCGCCGATGAACTCCGCCGTCGGCAGTCCGTTGACGAGCGGCCTACGATGACGCGCCACCCATCCGCTCAAACCGTTACCTTCGGCGATCGATGCATCCGCGAGCAGGTCAGCGTGCAGGCCGGTTGCGAACCGGCAGCGGAAGTCCTCATCTCCACGCCGGACAAACAGTGCACACGACGAGAAGGGCACCAGCGTGCTGAGCTGTGCACTGATCAACGTCATCATTTCCGTGAGACTCGTGCTTCGTCCGGCCGACTGGGCGATTTCATACAGCGCGTAGTTCTCACGGTTGGCCGAAGCGATTTCCGCAAACGCGTCGGCGCCGGATGGTCGTGCGGCGTCGAAGGAAACCTGATAGCTCGCCGGATCGGTGGAGAGGCGCAGCCGGCGCAGGAAACCGTCGCTTCCTGGTGGGGTCAACACCGGCAGCAGCTCGACGAAACGCGCGACAATCGCGGGATCGAAGGCCCTGCCAGCTTCCGCCTCGAGGATGCGGATCGCGCCCTCCTTGGAGATCGCGGGCCGGTATGGCCTCTCCGAGGTGAGCGCATCGAAGCAGTCGACGACCGAGAGAATCCGGGCGCCGATCGGGATCTGCTCACCGCGCAGTCCGGACGGATAGCCCGACCCGTCCCACCGCTCGTGATGACTGTGGACGAGCGGAGCGACCGGGCAGGGAAACGGCACCGCGCCCACGATCTGGGCTCCGATCTGCGCGTGCATCTGCATCTTCTTCCGCTCGTCGGCCGTCAGCGGGCCGGGTTTGGACAAGATGTGTTCCGGCACGGCCAGCTTCCCGATGTCATGAAGCAGCGCGCCGATCTCGACCGCCTGTCTATCGAGATCGGGCAGGTCGATCCGGCGTGCCAGTGCTGCGGCGTAGTACTGCACCCGCTCCACATGACAGCTGCCGCCCTCGTCCTTGGCTTGAATCGCCCGGGCAAGCACTTCCGTGCTGTCGCGGTGCAGTTGCGCCCACTCGGCCACCCGCCGCTGTTCGTCCGCAATGCGACGGTGGTAGATGCGATGGCTTCGATACGTCAGGCCCAGCGGAATCAGCGCGAGCAGCGTCTGCCACTGGCCAGCCGCGCGCAGTACTTCCACGGCGATGCCCGCAGCGATCGATCCGACGACATAGCTACTGACGGTCCAGAGAAAGTTGTCGTGCCAGAGACGGAACACGCCGCGGCTCGACGAGAGGGCGAAGGCGGCAGCGACCGCCAGCGAATTGACGAGAAAGTAGATCATGGCTGCGGCCATCAAGGGCTGCAGCGGAGCGGCCGGCAGCGTGCCATACGTGCCTCCGAGCCAAGTGTACGTCGCACCCGCCGCCGCAACGCTTACCGCGAGAGTCGCCATGCTGAACAGCGTCTTGTGGAGTGGGTTGCGTTCCTGCATCCGCAAGGTGCACTGGGACCAGCCGCTGGTCACCGCAATCAGCATCGTCGGGCCGGGACCGAAGAGCAGCAGCGCGGTGAAGTCGACCACGTAGGACAGCGAGATGCAGGACGTGCCGGCGCCGAGCGGCATGTCCACCTTCAGGGCCGAACTGACGACAGACAGCACCAGCAGAGCGGCAAAGAGCCCGGGCTCGGAAAACTGGAGCGACGACAAGGCGCTTGCCATCACCACGGCTCCGAGAACGATCACGGCGTATACGTAAATCTGGCCGGCGATAAGACGATGCGTCACTGAAACACCTCCGCTGACAGTTCAACAGGTTGAGGCGTATTCGAACTACGGCGACGGCGACGTCAGCACGAACCCGGTCGACCCGACCTCGCCGCTCAGCGTTCCCCACGCAGTCTGCGACGGGTCGTCGACAGCCAGTCCCCATGTGATCGTGGTCCCGTACGTGGAGCCGAGCAGGGTGTTGCCCCACACGATGTTGCTGCCCCAGACGATGTTGTCGTCACTGCTGCCCCAGACGATGTTGTTTCCCCAGACGATGTTGCTGCCCCAGACGATGTTGTCCTCACTGCTGCCCCAGACGATGTTGTCGTCACTGCTGCCCCAGACGATGTTGTCGTCATTGCTGCCCCAGACGATGTTCTCGGACCACACCGGCTGGTTGACAGCCACCACGGGGCCAAAGCTGACCGCATTGCTCCAGATGATGCTCTCCGCCCACGGTTCCGTCTGGCCGTCGATCACCGTCCACGGATCCAGTGCGGCGGTCAGCCACCATGACGAGACCGTCTTCCGTGTATCGATGTGGGCAGCCAGCTCGATGGCTCCGGCGGCATTGACGCTGCCGGTGCCCTGAGTGAGCACGTCGTAGCGGGCGCCTTGATCGTCCCGCACGGGGAAGGCCGTGAACTGGAGGATCGCTTTCACGGCGTTGGGCGTGAGCCTGCGATTTTCCTGCAGGATGAGCGCGACTGTTCCGCTCACAACGGCCGTGGCCATGCTCGTCCCATTGAGCCGCAGATACGCGTCGTCGACTCTGAGGGACGGATGGTTCATGTAGAGCGTGCTCGACGTTGCAGCGGTCGCGACGAGACCGTGCCCCGGAGCCACCAGATCAGGTTTGGCCCTGGCGTCGTACCACGTCGGTCCGCGCGAGCTGTAATTCGCGATGCGGTCGTCGCTGCGCCGGTTCGTGTCGAATGCGCTGACCGCTCCGACCGTGATGGCCGACGGCGCATTGCCCGGGGACAGGATGCCCGCGTAGCCGGTTTCTCCTGTAGCCGGCGACACGCCGACGTTGCCGGCCGCCGCAACAACGACGATGCCGGCGCGTACCGCGGCTTCCACTGCCTGGACGAGCGGGTCAGTGGCCGCCGGCTCGAGAATCGGATGGCCCAGTGAGAGGTTGATGACGTCGACATCCAGCCAGGACTTGTGCCTGGTCACGAATTCGATGGCTTCGATCACGTCGCTGGTGTAGCCCTGCCCGTTCTCGTCGAGAACCTTCAGCACGATGAGCCGCGCCTTCGGTGCGACTCCCCGGTAACGCCGGTTCGACAGGTCCCCGTTGCCAGCGATCAGTCCCGCGACATGAGTGCCATGGCCGTAACCGTCGGTTGGTGCCGTCGCCTTTACGCCGTCCTGCGTGAAGTCGTAGAAGCGGTCTACGCGGCCGGCGAACTCCGGGTTGGCCTCCAGGCCAGAATCAATGACGGCGACTCCCACGCCATAGCCCGAGGGAGAGTGGACGGGCAGACCGAGCGTTCCTCGGAGCGTCGATCCTTCCGAAAACGTTTGTTCCGCCCTGACGATCGCGTCCTCCGAGATCGATTCGACGAAGGGAAGTTTCGAGAGGCTTTCGAGCTCGGCAGCCGGTACGTCTGCCGACAGCGCATTGATCGTCGCGTGATGGCGACGCACGAAGCGGCGCTTGCCCTTCAACGTATTCGTCAGCCGGGAAACCCCGTCTGAGGTCGTGCGGATGATGACCCGCTTGGTGTCTGCGTGACGGGCACGGACGCTCGACGAGAGCCGCGCGTCCAGTTTCGACATCAGGCGTTGCGGGTGTTGCGGCGACTGGGCGTTCGCGGTTGTCGCCGAGAGAATGAGTGCCGCGAAGAAGATGACCGTCGAGCGGAACCAGAGGGCGGTAGGGACCATGGATCACGCAATGGCAACCCTCACGCCATCGCCGCCACCGGTCGATGCTTTCGGTCGATGCCGGCTAACCTTTAGCTGTGCACATAGTTAAATTGATAAGCTTGAAGAAGTCGCGTGCGTTTGTGAGGATTCCTTCCAACCTTCGAGTTCCGTTCCGGAACACGCGCTTACAGTTTCGTGCTAGGCAGTCCGGACACTGGAAGTGAAATTCTGTGCCGTCCCGTGCCCGTGCAGAATCGAGCAACGATCAGGCCGACTCGCGCTCGCTCGTTGATGCTGGACCTGACCCGACGAGAGTCGTCTCGCGGGCATCGCTCTTGCCTGTCGGGCGGTCGCGTCCTTCACGGGGCAACAGGCTCGCGATGCCACCGTGCGATTCGTCGTACCGACGCGTCGAATTGAGTTCCCTTTTGGTTCCGTCATTCGACACCTCTGCGGTGCGGAGCACTCTCGATCGCCGCGCCTGGATCAGGGGATTCACTTCCAGTTCTCCAACCTCGAGGGGCGCCGCGTCGGCCGTCGCATCGGGCTCGAGGTCGCCCTCACCCAGCTCCAGTTCTGCTTCGGCCGCACGCAGATTGCGTGCCGTGAACTGGCGACAGCCGTCCCGATCGTCAGGCTCTTTGACCGTGGAAACGGCGTGACTGCGGCCTGGCTGGACTAACGTGCTTTCACCCAGCGTGTTTCGAACTCCCGTTCATCGGCGAGGATGAACCGGACCGCGTCGGCGAATGACACGAACATCGGCAGCAGCAACAGCGGCAGCGTCGCGAGGTACGTCCACCCGCGTCGTCGATGTCCGAGGTAGAACCAGTGTGCCCCGAACGCGCCAAGCAACACCGCGAGGCCGATGGCGTAGAGCCGCGAATGGCGAGAGGAGCCGTCAGCGGTCAGCCCGAGATTCGTGAGCACCTCGTTCCACGCGTGCTCGAGCGCACCGTGCAAGCGAACGCGACTGGCGAGGTGGCGTAGGTCCCAGTTCGACTGCGCCGGCCTCTGCACTGAGGCAATCTTCACAGTGCCGTCCGGTGTGAACCAGATCAGGCCGCCGAGGCGACGATTGTGCTGACCCTGGATCAGGGTGCGCCAGGTCGCAGGTTCAGGCCGCGCGCCGTCGACGTTCTTCCCGATCAGGCGGGTGAGACTTTCGATTGTCGCGCGCGCGGCAGCCGCGTCTCCCAGCAACGCGAGTACCAGCCGCTGGCGCGGCACCTGCGCGAGCGCCTGCTCGATCTCCCACATCACGCCTTGCGATGAACCAACGCGTATGACGACGAGCTGAGCCTGTTGCATCAACGCGATGACGCGCTGCTGCCATTGGTCGTGCGAGACATACACGCGCGCGGCGCCGAGTTCGGGTAGTGGTTCGCCAGGTTTTCCCACAGCGATCACCGGACCCAGACGCGCGAGAATGTCCGCCATCGTCTCCTCGTCCGACCCCGCACGAGTGGCCCGCAACGCCCAATGAATCGGGGTTCCCCCCTCGATCACCGCCTCACCGTCGTCCCGGAACGATCGGAGATAGACGACGGGTGGCCGTGGGTCGCGTGCCAACGCTTCGTCCGCCGAGATGGCCTCGTGCCGGCGACTCCTCCGCCACAGTCTCCAGGCGACAAGGGCAAGCACCAGGGACACGACGTCGGGCCAGACCTCCCAACCTGCAGCCGCGAGTCGCTTCTCGAGTGCGACGTCTTCGCGAAGCGTCAGCCACACCAATGCCGGCGCCGCCATGTTCGCCGCCGCCAACTGCAGCGCACGTACAGGCGTCGGGCCACGACGTCCGGCGCGCGCCTGACCAAACCCGGCGCGCAACACCATGCCGCCGATGGCGATCACGTTGGCAGCGACGACTCCGAGTAAGAGCCAGATTGCCAGTTGCTGGAGCGTGAACGAGCCGGCGGCGATCGCATGATTGACAATGAACGCCAGCGCTGCACCACCGGCGGCGCCGAGTAACAGGCCGATGATCTTCAGACGCCTGTTTTCGATCGGACGAAGCGCTCCATCACGGCTCGCTCTGGCACTCGTCATCTCACGCGACTCCACGAAAGTCTCTCGTCCGCCTGGAGCGGCAGCAGCCTGTGTAAATTTTTCGGATCATTAACGGGATTTAACGAACACGTTGTGCCGGTGGTGTAGGCTGGGTTTTCTGCGAGGTTGTACCATGCCTTCAGCACGAACACAGTGTCCAGAATGCTTTGGACACAACGTGACCGAGCTCACCGATCTCCTGTTTGCGCCGGACGTTGATTTCGTCGGTTGTAGAAGTTGTCGACATCTGTGGCACGTCGAGAAGGGGAAGGAAGGCCCGGCCGGCTATGCCCTGCTCGGACCGCGTCGCGTTGACGCCGGTCGCCATGTCGTACCGACTGATCCCCTGGCCACTACACGTTGACCCTATCGCACGGCCTGCGCGCTCAGACAGTCGTCGGCGCCGACATGCTGTGGCGAAGTGGATGGGACGACGGACGCCGAGATGCCGATGACACGACGGCACCGTATACGCCGAGTAAAACGATGACAAGGAGCGCCACAATCGAGTAGCCGAAATACCATGCGCGTGTGTCGAGGGTGAGTGGCAGCTGCAACAGGATGAATTGACAGTAGAGCGAGACGATCGCGGCCAAAAAGCTGACCCTCATGAGAATCGTCACGTGCACGATTCCGGCCATCAGGGAGTAGCCGGCGAGCGCCCATGATTGAAAGGCCGTTCCTCCGCTGATGAATGGGAGGAACAGCACAGCCAGGATCAGTACTGCGATCCATGTGCGCCGCACGACGGCGCGAACCAGCAGCAGGAACAGGAGCCCGGTAAGCGAGTTCTGCACCGCGTTCAAAACGGTGAGCAGCAGGCTGAAGATGAACTCTCGCGTCGAGCGCAGTGCGTCGAGTTGCTGAATCAGCAGATCGTTCTGCGCGGTCTCAGAGACAAGCGATCGGACTGAAACGGTTCCGACTCCCACCACCAATCCCACCAGGACGTCGCGTCCGACCATCGGGTCCATGAATCTGCCAGCCAGCATGCGCTGCCATGAAATCAATATCGCCGGCCAGAGACGACGGGCGTGCGGCTCGAGGCTCATGTAGATCAGCCAGCTGAACGCTCCCCATAGAAGAGCCCATCCCGTGATGGAAAGAAGGAAACTCGCTTCATAGATGCCATTCGGCACGTGATGGCCGCGAAGGACAGCCGACATTGTTCCCACGACCACGATGAATACGCTCAGGCGCCGTGCGCCGCGCCGATCCCCTTCGCCGCGACGGTAGTTGTTTCGTGCCATCAAACCACCGGCGACGAAGGCGAGCACGATCGCGAGCCAGAGTGTCGCCTCGACGACGAGCGGTCCCCCTAGCGAACTCGGAGCTTGCGTCCGGTAGAAGGACGACGCATCTGTAGCAGCAACGCTGAAATAAACAGGCCGGCCGCGCAGCGTGGCGGCGTTGACCTGAGTCGATGCCGACATCTCGCTCTGCCCGCGCCACGCCAGTTGCTGGTCATGTGGCACGGAGAGCGGCACCTCCGGTGCCATAGCGCGAAACGCACTCGGACTGATTCCTGCGGCCGCAAACAAGGCATCCCAGTTCGGAGGCGCCGCGGCGCTGTCGTCGATTGCGGACGTGATGACGAGATCGACGAGTCGACCGTTGGCATCCAGGTTGACCGACGCCATTCCGGGAACGGTCGGGGAGGGATCGTCGGACGTGACGACCCTGAATAAATTCTGGGGAACCAGATACGACGGACTCTGACGAAACGTGAAGCGTACGCTGCGCAGGCGGGCGTTTGGCCACTGGCCGGTCTCCGCGGTTTCCAGTTCGGCGGTAAACCAGTGCTCGGAGTCCCGCCAACCAGATGCGTGCCCGGCGACCGTCAGGACGTCGCGAGCGTTCTCGATCAACGCGTCTGGCGGTTTCGGAACTGTCGACGGCCGAAGCTGAATCACGTCCCCGATTCGTGCCGCGACGAGCAGGATTCCCACGACGATGACGCCGACAGCGGTCCAGGCTCGCGTGGGGCGAACCTCACCGCGTTCGCCGGCCGCCGCGATCATATCTGGCGAGAGCAACCGGCCCTCGGCGATAGCGGCCGTGAGCCCGTCCGCTCCAGGAAGTGCGTGCGTCAGCGCACGCGCCGAGACTGGACGCGCGGCCGGATCACGCGCCAGGCAGGAGCGGATGATCGAGCCGATGTCGGGATCAAGTTCTCGCGGCGACGTGTCTATCGGTGTGTCGTACCCGAACCGGATCCGTTCGTCGAATGAACGCGCAGGAAACGCCTGGCGGCCCGTGAACACTTCGTAGAGTACGAGGCCGAGTGCATACAGGTCCGTTCGCTCTGTCGCACGATCCCCTGCCAGCTGCTCGGGTGCCATGTATGCTGGTGTTCCCGCGATGTCGCCGCCGAGCGCACCGCTGGTGGGAACGGCCAGGCCGAAATCCATGAGGCGCACCCGTCCGCGTCCGTCGATCATGATGTTCGAGGGCTTGATGTCGCGATGCAGCACGCCGACGTCGTGCGCCGCCGCCAGGCCGGCACACAATTGACGAGCGATGTCCATCGCCTTCTCGTGCGGCATCCTGCCGATTCGTCGAAGCAGCGAGGCGAGCGTCTCGCCGTCGACGTACTCCATCGATAGATAGTGCCAACCGTCGGCACTGCCGATGTCGTACACCCGACTGACATTGGGATGTGTGATGTCGCGCGCCAGCCGTGCTTCTGATGCGAATCGCTGCACATGCGGCGCCTGCCCGATGGGGTGAGTCAGAAGCTTGAGTGCGATCGGCTGCCCGATCCGCAGGTCGTCGGCACGATAGACCTCACCCATCGCACCACGACCGAGCAGGCTGACGATGCGATAGCGCCGGGCGAAGATGTGGCCTGGTGCGAAGCGCGCATCGTCAAGCGGACCGTGACTGGAGATGTGAAAGTCGATTCCGTCCTGGGTGCCGCCGCCGATGGTGGTGGCCACCGCTGACATGGCCCCGCAGTGGGGACACCGCGCGGTAAGGGCGCCGATATCACCCGCGCACGCGGCGCAGCGAGGCATGCGCCGATCTTACGAGCGAGGAGCTACGTCAGCAACCCGACCCCGCAGCGAATCTTCAACATCAGCCGCGCCGCGACACGAAAAAGACCCGTGCGTTGCCAGTATATGTTTGCATGGGTTCCACCATGAACTCCCCGGCAGCGAGGAACTCGTCGAACGCTCGCTTTTGACCCAGGTTCCGCGCGGCAAGATTCTGGCTGTTCCAGTCATCGAAGAGGACCAACGCATGGTCCTTGATCAGGGCCCGGCTAAAAGTGAGCGCTTCGTTGGCGCCGAGGTACTGGTCGCAGTCAATCATGATTGCACTGGCTTTCGATAGGCGGTGGCGTGAGGGAAAATCCGGCGTCAGCGTGTCCCCGAAAAAGCCGGGAGTCAAGAGCACGCGCGCCGGATCGACCTTCTCATCCTTGAGTATCTGCTCAGCGAATTCGTAATCGCTCTTGTAAGCACCTGGTGCCCACGTTCCCACGTCATCTGCCACGTGACTTACTGGCAGGCCCGCGAACGAATCGAAGCCGAAGAGCCTGACATGCTTGAGACTCATCGCTTCGAGTTCTCGGTACATGCACAGCATCGTGGTGCAACTGTGAACGCCAAACTCCAAATAGTCGCCGAGCCCTGACCGGCCGACTTTTTCGATCAAGCGACCCAGGCCGCGCCGATAGACCGCCCGAAGTTCCCGTTGCGGCGCCATGGCATAGCCTAAACGCTTGTGCTTGCGCTTCTGACGCGCGATAGCTTCGCGAAGCCACCGAGGGCCATGGTTGGTTGGATAGCGGGCCGCAGCGGCAAGCCATGGCGTTTGCGCCAGTCCAAACAGGAATTGAGAGAGCACTTGGTTCCGATTGGTGAAGTGAATCTTCCGAAGCACCATTTCCTTCCTTACGACCTCATCCGCCGCGTGCGTTGCGTTCTACGTGTGGGTGTGTGCCGCCCGCGTTAGCTGTGCTGTTCACAGTGCACAGCTGGTCTGAGGGTTTTGCTCAGAGCGGCCGTCGAGCTACGTCTCTCGAGCGCGACAGGAAGTGCTGAGGATCTGTCAGAGCTCTCGTCGAATCGGGCGAGTCGATTGACCTTTTCGCCTCGCCGCCGACTACGGAGGGACCTTCGCGCATCGTATCAGCCAACTGAGTTGGCAGCAATTACCACCTGCGATATCCTCACCTCGACTTCGGGCATCTGGCGCAGCATTCGACCGGCGGACTAGTGAAGCGGCCGTACGAAAGGCGAGAGCATCATGTCGAAGAAACCACTTACTTTGGGAATCGTCATCGGACTCGTGGTCTTGGCGGGCATCGTGAGCGGTCCGCGTGCCGCGCAACAGACGGGCGACGCCATCGCGGTCGACGGCGACGATCTGGCCGGAACGGTGACAGGCCCCTCCGGGCCGGAGGCTGGCGTCTGGGTCATTGCCGAAACGACGGACCTGCCCACGCCGTTTGTAAAGATCGTTGTCACCGATGATCGCGGGCGTTACCTGCTTCCCGATCTGCCCAAGGCCAACTACAGGGTCTGGGCGCGCGGCTATGGGTTGGTGGACTCGCCAAAGGTCCAGACGACCGCAGGGAAGAACCTCGCGCTGCGCGCCGTAAAGGCCAGCTCTCCGGCGGAAGCGGCACATTACTACCCAGCCTCGCAGTGGCTTGCCTTGATGGAGATGCCGGCGAAGAGTGAATTCCCCGGCACCGGCGACAGCGGCAATGGCATCTCGCCGAACATGAAGAGCCAGGGCGATTGGATCCGCAGCGTCAAATCGGGTGGCTGCACCGCATGTCACGCGCTTGGCACCAAGGGGACGAGGGAAATACCTGCGGCTCTCGGTTCGTTCCCCAACAGCGTCGCAGCATGGGATCGCCGCGTGAAGTCCGGGCAGGCGGGCGCACAGATGAGCACTCAGCTGAACAACTTCGGCCGCGCGCGCGTCCTGAAGATGTTTGCGGACTGGACCGATCAAATCCGCGCCGGCGCGCTGCCACCCGCCCCGCAACGGCCGCAGGGGATCGAGCGGAACGTCGTGATCACGCAGTGGGACTGGGCCGATCCGAAGGCGTACCTGCACGATGTCGTCTCGACAGACCGCAGGAATCCGCGCATCAACCCGAACGGGCCCGTCTACGGTGCGCTCGAACTGAGTGCTGACTACGTTCCGGTGGTGAATCCCGTCACCAACACCGCGAGTCAGATTCCGCTGAGCGTGCGAGACCCTAACACCCCGCCGACGAACCCCAAGATGCCGGAGTCGTCGCCGTACTGGGCCGACGAAGTGATCTGGACCAGCAAGAACAACGTTCACAACCCGATGCTCGATCACAAAGGGCGAGTCTGGCTGACGTCAACGATCCGGCCGTCGGCGAACCCACCTGAGTGCAAGGAAGGCTCGAGCCATCCGTCAGCGAAGCTCTTCCCAGTGGCGAACGCCGGCCGACATCTTGCCGTGTACGACCCGGCGACGAAGAAGCTGACGCACATCGGCACCTGCTTCGGAACGCATCACCTGATGTTCGCCGAGGATGCGAACCATACGTTGTGGACCAGCGGTGGTGGACAGGTGATCGGCTGGCTCAACACGAAGATGTTCGACGAAACGCAGGACGAGATGAAGTCGCAGGGCTGGACCGCGCTGATCAGGGACGCCAACGGAAACGGCAAACGAGACGCGTACGTCGAGCCCGATCAGCCGCTCGACGCGAGCAAGGATCAGCGAATCGGTGGCGCCCTCTACGCCGTCGCGCCCGCGCCTGACGGTTCTGTGTGGGGCACGCAGCTCGGTTATCCCGGGGCGCTGATCAGACTCGCTCCCGGATCGAATCCTCCCGAGACCGCACTCGTGGAGATCTATCAGCCTCCCGTCGAGAAGGGATACTCGCCACGCGGCGGTGACGTCGATCGCAACGGCGTCTACTGGGCAGCGATGGCCAGTGGTCACCTCGCGAGCTTCGATCGCCGCAAGTGCAAAGGCGCGCTGAACGGTCCGAAGGCCACGGGTCTGCATTGCCCCGAAGGCTGGACGTTCTATACCGAACCCGCACCGCAGTTCAAGGGCGTCACCGATTCCGGAAGCACTGAAGGGAGTTATTACACCTGGGTCGATCAGTTCGACACGCTCGGACTGGGTCGCAACGTGGCGATCAATACCGGCAATGCCACCGAAGCGCTGCTCGCGTTGAAGGACGGCAAGTTCGTCACGATGCGCGTGCCGTATCCGCTTGGGTTCTATACGAAGTGGATGGATGGCCGCATCGATGATCCCAACGCCGGATGGAAGGGCCGCGGCGTCTGGACGACGATCTCGACCAGGACGCCGTTCCACATGGAGACCGGCAAGGGCACGACGAGCAAGGTGATGAAGTTCCAGGTGCGTCCCGACCCGCTCGCGAAGTGATGGTGTCAGGCAGTGAATCGTGAACGCCGCGATATCGGTCGGTCGTTGACGGCAGCCGCGGGAGGCGGGTTCGGAGATGCTCAAGGGTCGTTGCGAACGAGTCATCGGGAGCTTCCGTCGGTGGATCCGGCCGGCCGCGTTCGTCGCGGTACTTGCCCTTCCCGTCACCGTCTTCGTCCAGTCCAGCCCCGAGCCGGCCGCCGGCCGCGGCTGGTCGACCGTCATGGGCGATCTCGGCAATCGCTACTCCACTCTCGATCAGATCACGCCACAGAGTGTGTCGCGTCTCGGTGCCGCCTGGGTCTCCGAGCGGCTGACTCCGCCAGCGAACTCACGATCGATGACGGTCGTGAGGAACGGCATGATGTACTTCACGGCTCCGCCGAATGTCCTGAAGATCAACGCCAGGACTGGTCAGGTTGCCTGGCGGTTCGCGACGAGCAGTGGTGGAGCGCGTGGCGGCGCCGCCGCCGGGCCGCCGGCGATGGGCTCGCCCGACCGCGAGGGTGTGGCGTTCGGAGACGGCCTCGTCTTCGTCGGCTTGTCTGACGCGCGGGTCATCGCGCTGCGCGACGACACGGGCGAACTCGTCTGGAACCGCTACGTTGGCGAGGATGCGCGTGACAAAGGACAGGGAATTGCCGGCGCCCCCGTGTATGCGGGCGGCATCGTGTCGGTGGGGCTGAGCGCGGACAACGGATGGCGCGGTCAGGTCGTGGGACTCGATGGCAAGACAGGGCGCGAGGTCTGGCGTTGGTTCGCCGTGCCCGCGCCCGGCGAGCCAGGGAGCGAGACGTGGCCGAAGAACGCCCAGTGGAAGTTTGGCGGCGGCGCGCTGTGGCTGGCTGGTGTGGCAGATGAGGAAGCCGGCCTCGTGTACTACGTCACCGGCAACGGCGTGCCGCAGCTCTCTGGTGAGCATCGCGAAGGCGACAACCTGTTCATCTGCTCGATCGTCGCCCTCGACATGAAGACCGGCAAGCTGAAGTGGCATTACCAGACGATCCGTCACGACATCTGGGAAGCCGACATGTCGATCTCTCCCGTGCTGTATGACGCGCAGGTTGGCGGCAAGACGGTGAAGGCGATTGGTGCCATTCGACCTGATGGCTACGTGTTCACGTTCGATCGAATCACCGGCAAACCGTTGATGACGATCGAGGAGCGCCAGGTTCCGCAGGACCGCTTTCAGAAGACCGCGGTCACGCAGCCATTTCCGGCGGGCGCCGAGGGCGTCCTGCCCGATTGCGACTGGTGGCGGAAGACGCAGACGATCCCGAAAGGCTTCGAGTTTGGCTGCTACTACCAGGCGGTGTCGACCAACAAGCCGAACGTGTTGTTCCCCTACTACGGAATGCGCGTCGCGCCGATGTCCTACAGCCAGCAGACGGGTTACTTCTATGCCGTCGGCGAGCGATCGCTCCGGTGGCTACGCCGGGCAGATGACGGGTATTTCTTCAGCACCGCCTTCAGCAATCGTGTGCCCGGAATCGATCGGTTCGAAACGTTCGTCATGGCCGCCATCGATGGCCAGACGCACAAGATCGTCTGGCGTCGCGAGTTTCCGTCGGGAGCCGGACGTCCAAGCGGCGTGCTGACGACTGCCGGCGGATTGCTGTTCCACGCTTCAACGGATGGACACTTCAACGCCCACGACGCGAAGACCGGTGAGATCGTCTGGCAGTTCCAGACCGGAGCGCCTGCCGGCGGACCGGCTGCCTCCTTCGAGCTCGATGGCGAGCAGTACGTCTCGCTCGTCACGAGCACGAACGTATGGGCGTTCAAGCTCGGAGGCACGGTACCGGCGCGACCAGCCCCACCGGCGCCGCGCGAACCGGAACTCTTTGCCGGACAAGTGACGGAAACGAGGCAGATCGAGACCGCGGCCCTGCAGCGCGACAACGCCTTCACCGGCGCGCGCTTCATGACCGACGAGTATCAGTTCGCTCCCTACCGCGCGAAGGTTGCCGTCGGCACCACGGTCACCTGGCGCAACAACGGCACGATGATCCATTCGGCTGTCGCCGAAGACGGGTCGTGGTCCACCGGCCCGATCGATCCGGCGGGCGTTGCTGCCGTGACGCTCGACAAACCAGGCACCTATGTCTATACGTGCAAGGAGCATCCCTGGGCGTACGCGCAGATCATCGTCGAGTAGCTCTGTATGCTGCCGTTGACGCCCTCAGGCGATTAGGGGTCTTCACGTCAGAAGCGACTCAGTGAGGGAGACCATGCCGATCTACCGGTCAATGCTCTTGGCGCTCGTGCTTGCCTCATGCGCGGTGTCTGCACTCGCGCAGACAGGAGCACCTGCACCGTCTGGCGATGGCGAAGATGCCAGAACGTCCTGGACCTTCGACACCTACTCGCCCGGTCCGTGTTCCCCGACAGGCGCGCGTCATGGGGGCTGCAATCCAGGGACGCTGGTACGCATCGACGTGGCAACGATCGCCATCGGGCTCGTTCAACCTTGGCATCTGACGTTTGTGCCCGGCACGAACGACATCCTTGCGACCGAGCTTCCGGGACGCCTGCGTGTCATCCGCAACGGTGTTCTCGACCCTGCGCCGGTCCCGGGTTGGCCGGCGACGTCGATTCGCTCACGCAGCCTGCACTCGGTCGTGCTGCATCCCCGGTTCGCGGACAACCGGCTCGTGTACCTGACGTACGTGAAGGTCAACGAAGCACAGGACCGCACGCCGACAACGGTGGCGATCGCGCGTGCCCGCTTTGACGGCAAAGCCTTGTCCGCCGTCGAGGAGATCTTCGAGGCGGATGCCTGGGGTGGCGGTTCGTCCCCCGCGCGTGCGGAGTTCGGTCCCGACGGCATGCTGTACTTCGCTGTTGGTGTCCGCGACAGCAGGAACAGCAGCGACGACGCCAGCGACCGCATCAAGGCGCAGCAACTCGACAATCATGCCGGCAAGGTGCTGCGACTGACCGAGGACGGCAGCGCGCCCAAAGACAACCCGTTCGTTGGCAAGACGGGTGTGAAGCCGGAGATCTACACCTACGGTCACCGCAACCTGCAGGGGTTCGCGTGGCATCCGGAGACGCGCGAGATGTGGGCAACCGAGATCGGCCCGATGGGCGGCGACGAGCTGAATCGCCTGGTCCCTGGAGGGAACTACGGTTGGCCGCTCGTGTCGCTCGGCAAGATCTACAACTCGAACCTGGTGTCGGATCAACCGTGGTGGCGGCCTGGTGTGGAGATGCCGGTGATGTTCTGGTCGCCCGCGATCAGCCCGTCGAGCATCATGATTTACACGGGGGATCGCTTTCCGCTCTGGAAGGGACACTTCTTCATCGGCGCACTGAGCGGGCAGCAGTTGCAGCGCGTGGCGTTCAACGCGCCACCGCCGCAGACGGAACGACGCGAGTCGCTGCTCGTGCCGATCGACGCGCGGGTACGCGACGTACGACAAGCGCCCGACGGTTCGATTTACATCGCCGTCGAGCGCGATACGCAACTGGGGCCAGGCAGTACGAAGCTGACGGCGAACGGATCGATCTTGCGCATCTCGCCCGCCGATTGATCTACTCGACCTTGTTGTCGTCGAGTCGATCCACGGATTGCCGAACGCGGTCGACGTATTCGGTCACGCGTGTCTCCGTGATATCCCACCAGTCGTCCGCCGAGGCAGCACGTAGCCGGTCGACATCGTCGCCAAGCTTCTTGATTCGCGCACGTACATCCTCGACCTCGGTCTCCTGCGCACCCTTGGTCTTGATGCCGTCGAGCGCCTCGTTCATCGCGTCGACGCGTGAGCGCATATCGGCGACGAACTTGTCGCGACGCGAGGTAAACGGTTCAGTGCTGACTGTTTCGCCGCTGCGACTGCTGGCGTCGGCGGGCTTGACCGGTGTGACCTTTCCTGCGAGCCGGGCCACGTCGGCTTGCACGTCGTCGGCTGTTTGCCTCATCGCTTCTTCGTGCCGGTCCCACCAGTTCTCAGGCGTTGTCGAGCCCAGGTCGTTCACAGCCTTCTTGATGTTGGCGACGTCTTCCTTCAACTCTTCGCGAAGTCCCGTGGTGGCCGTGCGATTGCCGCTCTCGACCTTCTGATTCGCTTCACCGTAATCGCGCTCGATCTCCGTCACGCGCATGTTCAGACGCGCAATCTCGTCATTGCGCTCGCGCTCGAGTTCCGCTGCGCGGTCGGCGGTGTTGCCGCGGCCTTCACCGACGACGGTATCTCGTGGTGACTCGCCAACGTCACGACTGCACGCGCCCGAGAGCAACGCCGAAGCAAGCGTGGCGACAATGGTGATTTTGCCGTAATGCATGACGCTCCTCCTCTTCGGTTCTGCCTACGTTCGATGGTGCAAGGAAGGCGCCAGGTTCCCGGCAGAGATTGAATCGAGTAGTGGCCGACCGGCTGGTCGATCCAGCCGATCGGTAACGAACGTCAGCATTACTTCGACTTGGTTGTTGGCGGCGGTGGAGTTTCATTCAATCCCAGCGTGGACGCTCCACTTCGCGCAGTTCCAAGCACCTCATCCGGCGGCCGGACCTTCAAGTTGTTGTTCACTTCGCGCACGCCGACGATCCGCTCCACGACGTCCTCGGTGAATCGCTTCTCTTCACGGGTCCGTACGCTGCCAGCCAGGGAGACTTCGCCGGACGCGACCTTCACCTCGATGTCGCTGGCGTCGATACGCGGCTCCTCCGTCAATCGATCGCAGACATCCTCGCGAATGCGCTCGTCACCGCGCGTGTAGCCGCGCGGTCCGCGGCCGACGTAGCTCGTCTCGCGCCACTCTCGGCGGGCTTCGTAGGACGAGGGCCCCATCCAGTCCGGCGGCGCGTATCTGTCCGATGCATCACGGCTCGTACGATTGAAGCTACGCTCGCGATTGGAATACTCGAAGTCGCGGCTCGCGGGAGTTCCCGCCGGGTGCCAGGCGCCGCTGCTGCTGTAGTAGGAGGGCGTCTCGCGCGACGAACCGCGCCAGGGGCGATCGGCGTCGTTCCACTCGTCGAAGCCACGTCGGCCATCGCGGTCACGGTCCGTTGCGTCGCGGACCGCCTCTCGAGTGCGGTCCCAGCCGCGTTCGATTGGATTCGATGTCGGTCGACTCCAGTCGCGGTCGCGCCGCTCGTCTCGCATTTCGTCGATGCGCCGGCGGTGTGCGGCCTCATCATCACCGAACCACGACCGTACCTCGTCGCCGGCCCGGCTGATGACACCGCGATCGTCGCGGTCGCGATCCTCATAACCGCGGTCGTCGCGGACGTCGCGGTTCCTCTGTTGTTCCCATCGGTTTGCCATGGTCTGACTCCTCCACCTGACGAAGGAGAGCAATTGATAGGCCAGTTGGATCTCACTGCACTGGACGGTGAGGCGTACTGCGGGAGCATCGCGGTGTTTGCCGTAGGTTGGCGTAATTGGAATCGACCCCAGAGTTGCAGTCACTATTACAGACAGGCGGATGATGTCCTCGTTCGCAGGGCTTCTTGAAATCGATTGACGATCGGCGCGAGGCTCACCTATCGTCGCGGTCTACGAGGCACTGAAGAGATGACGTGGATTGCCGTGGCTGTTGGCGGAGCAATTGGGTCTGTCGCGCGTCATGCCGTCAACCAGCTGGTGCACGAGCGCTGGCTGACGACGCGGTTCCCGATCGCCACCGTGGTGGTCAACCTCGCAGGCTGTTTCGTGATCGGGCTGCTGGCCGGTGTGCTGGTATCCGAACGGATCACGCTGCGGCCTTACAGCCGCGAGTTCATCTTCGTCGGCCTGCTCGGTGGCTTCACGACGTTCTCGACATTCGGCCTCGATACGTTGCTCCTGTCCACAGCGCATGCACCAGGACAGGCGGCCCTGAATGTCGTACTTCAGGTAGCGGGCGGACTGGTCGCCGTGTGGATCGGATATTGGCTTGGTGCAGCGAGGCCATGAACAGGCGGCCGTCACAAATTGGGCCAGCTCGCCTCCGGCCAAAAACTTGCGGTGGCAGTCCTAAATGCGACTGAGCAGGAGGTCCTCATGACGAAGTCAGTTCTACTCTGGCTGGTGTCGCTGGTAGCAACCGCGGGCGTCACCGCGTCGATCGCGATGGCCCAGACACGTCCGCCCGGACCGCGCATTCTTTCGGGGACCGACGTCGGCTTCCGCATCGAGGGAACGGACGTGCGCACGGGGAACCCAACCGGCACACTGGTGGTTCGGATCGACGGACAGTGGGTCGAGGTCGGTCCAGCGAGCCGCGTGCTACTGCTGAAGTAGCAGGGTCGCGGTTGCCTGTTTCTACGATCGATCGCGTAGTTGACGGCGAGGGACGACGCGTGCACGACGCGCCG
>JALDXQ010000074.1:0-33179 GCA_032156805.1 Acidobacteriota bacterium | reverse complement strand
TCCACGCACCACCTCGTCACTTAGCTGATCATCATGCCTCGTGTAGCCAGCACTAAGCCTGTTGTTCGTGATGAGCGCGTGCGGCGGCGAGCTGGTGTCCCCATGTCCCCATCCAACAGCGCCGACGGTGTCAAGTCTCCCAGGTCGCGCCTACGTTCACGCTCTCAGGCACGATCACCGAGCGCTTCTCAGGCCGCCCAGTTCAGGGGCCAGCGTTTGGGTGTGGCCATTCACGTATCGCCTCTGCGGGGCTGCCACACGAGCGAATCACCCTCATCGCAGCACGGGCATACAGCCATGTCTTTTGCGCTGCTCCTTACAGGAAAACGGCACCAGGCGATCGAGCCCGCACCGCCACAGGGGAACCGCGCGAACCCACCCGCCGGGAACTCGCAGCGCAGGAAGCCCCGGAACCCCACCATGTGAGCGACTGCGGCGGCCGCGGTCCGCTGGGCAACGTGTGCAGCCAGCCCGCTCGCACGCATTTCATCTCACCAGTACCGGTAATGCCGAACCCGTAACGATGGGATAGACTCCGCCGAAATTATTGGCCTGCCTGCCTCGTCCGCAGGAGAAGAGAGGCGAATGTCCAGACACTTCGCGCGCTTGATTCTCGTTGTGTGTGCGGTTGCGGCGCCCTCCATCACGTCGGCCCAGAGCGGCCAAAGTGCGATCGCCGGAGTGGTGAGGGATTCTACCGGTGCTGTGCTGCCTGGCGTCACCATCGAGGCCAGCAGTTCAGCCTTGATCGAGAAGTCCCGGGCGGCAGTCACCGACGAATCCGGTCAATATCGCGTCGTCGATCTGCGGCCCGGCACCTACCGTGTGACGTTCACGCTCCAGGGGTTCACCACCGTCATCAGGGACGGCATCGTGCTGGAGTCCAACTTCGTCGCCCCGGTCAACGTGGACATGGCTGTCGGCGGCGTCGAGCAGGCCATCACCGTCACCGGCCAGAGTCCGATCGTCGACGTGCAATCGAGCCAGCGTCGCGATGTCGTCAACAGCGAGATGCTCGAGGCACTCCCGACCGGACGAAGCTTCGTGACCATGGCCGGTACGGTTCCCGCCGTCTCGACCGGGCAGTTCGACGTCGGCGGCTCGACCTCGATGTGGCAGGGCGGCAGCCTGACGGTGCACGGCTCCTTGAACGTGGACTCGCGCACGCTCATCGACGGGATGGTTGCCGATGCCATGTTCGCTGGTGGCCAGTGCGCGTGCGTCTACGACAACGAAGCGCAGACGCAGGAGATCGCCGTCCAGGTCAGCGCGGGCAGCGCGGAGAACCAGCTGTCCGGTGTGCTGGTCAACCGCATTCCGAGAACCGGGGGCAACACGCTGTCGGCGGAGCTCCTGACGAATTTCTCGAACAACGAGCTGGCGAGCCAGAACCTGGACGACGACCTGATCGCACGCGGGCTGCCCACGCCCGCGGAGCTCTACAAGCAGTACGACATCAACTACACAATGGCAGGTCCGGTGATCAAGGACCGTCTCTGGTTCTTCATCTCGGGGAGGAACTGGGCCTACAACAACTACGTGGGAGGCGCGTTCAACGCCGATGGCTCACAGGCGGTGGACGACAACAACATCAAGGCGTTCCCGGCCCGACTCACGTGGCAGATATCCCAGAACAACAAGGTGACCTCGCTGTTCACCTGGTCGGAGAAGCGACGCGGTCACGCCAACCTATCAGCAACCATCGCTCCGGAAGCAAGCCTGGTGCAGAGCCAGCCCGCTCAGCACATCGCTCAGGCGAAGTGGACATGGACACCCTCGAGCCGCTTGTTGTTCGACGTCGGTTACAACCAGACATACAACAACGCGAAGTATGAGTACGAGCCGGAAGTGGTTGTCGGTACATGCCACACTGCGTTCAACCTGTGCCCTCCGGGAACGGGTTACGGCAGCATCCCGCACCAGGACCTGACTCTCAGTACCAACACCGTCGCGGCGGTGACCGGCACCGGCGTCCAGACTGGCCCGCAGCGAATGCCGACGATGAGCCACTACATCCAGACATCCTTGTCCTACGTGACGGGCTCGCACAACATGAAGGTCGGGCTGCAGCAGCGGGTCGGCTACCAGCAGGATCGTCGCCAGGACATCAACGCGGATCTGACGCAGCAGTACCGGAACGGCGTGCCGACGCAGGTGTTGATCTACAACACGCCGACTGCCAGCAAGAACGAGGTGGATGCCGATCTCGGCGTGTACGTGCAGGACACGTGGACCAGAGGGCGAATCACGATCGCACCAGGGCTGCGGTTCGATTACTTCAACACCTCGATTCCGGCGCAATCAGTGCCGGCAGGCCGCTTCGTTCCGGCGCGAGAGTTTGAAGCGAATCCCGACATTGCGAGCTGGTTCAACGTCTCGCCGCGGCTTGGCGTCTCCTACGACCTCTTCGGAAACGGGAAGACCGCCCTGAAGGGCAACCTCGGATCGTACGTGCAGTCGCAGGGCACTGGCTTCGCCGCAGCCTACAACCCGATGGTGATCTCGACCGACACGCGGACCTGGAACGATCTGAACCGCGACGACATCGCCCAGGAGAACGAGCTCGGACCCACGAGCAACGTGAACTTCGGCATTCGGCAGAACCAGAATCCGGCGCCCGAGATCAGCCGGCCGTATCAATGGGTCTACGACCTGGCCGTCCAGCACGAGGTGGCGCAGGGCGTCAGCCTGTCGGTGAGCTACAACCGTCGCGACTTCAAGGAGATCATCTGGACGGAGAATCTCCTGGCTCCGATCACGGCCTACACGCTGACGTCGGTGGCCGATCCGTTGACGTCCGGACAAAGGATTCCCGTTTACAACCTGAATCCTTCCGCACTCGGTCTCGTCGATCTCCTCGACGACAACTCGCCGAACAATCGCATGTATTACCAGGGTGTGGACGTGACGGCGGCCGTACGGTGGCGAGGCGCCTCGCTGAATGGCGGCACGTCCACCGGGCGGACGCGCTCCGTCACGTGTGATGTGCAGGATCCGAACAACCTCCTGTACTGCGACCAGACGACCTACGACGTGCCGTTCCGCACGCTCTTCCGTGTATCGGGCACCTATGAATTGCCGTGGGGCATTCGTGGAAGCGGTGTGTTCCAGAGCGTGCCGGGCGCCGCACGCCAGCTGACCTACCTGGTCACGCGGGCGATTCTCCCGACCCTCACGCAGCCGTCGGTCACCGTGCGCCTGAACCAGCCGAACACGCTATTTCTCGACACGGTCAATCAACTGGACGTGAGCTTCTCGAAGACCGTGCGTGCGTCAGGCCTGGAGATTCGGCCCGAGCTGAGCATCTTCAACGCGCTGAACGCCAACCCGGTGACGGGGCAAACCAACGCCTACGGTCCCAACCTCGATCGTGTGACCGCGATCCTCCCGGGACGGCTCATCCGCATCGGGTTGACGCTGAGATACTGACAGGACGGAGCATGGTCATGGGCCCCTCCCGAGCGTGGAATCGCGTCATGAGCCGACGCCGTTTCGCAACGCTCTTCCTCGTCGCGCTGCTCGGAAGCAGCCTTGGTGCAGACGCGCGCGAGGTCGTTCCGCTCATCGAGGCGGTGAAGACGTCGGATGCCGCCGCTGTGCGGACGCTGCTGAAGGGCGGAGCCGACGTCAACGCAGCCAGCGTCGACGGGACGACGCCACTGCACTGGGCGGCGCGGCGCGACGCCGCTGAAGTGGCCGACCTGCTGATTCGAGCAGGCGCACATCCGGATCGTCCCAATCGCTACGGTGTGACACCGCTTGCACTCGCAGCCGCCAACGGCAGCGGAGAGATGATCAAGCGTCTGCTCGACGCCGGCGCCAGTGCGAAGGCCGTCTCCTCCGACGGCGAAACGCCGCTCATGACGGCAGCGCGCAGCGGCACGGCCGCGGGCGTCAAGTACTTGCTCGCTGGCGGTGCGGACGTCGGCGCTAAGGAAAACCGGCGTGGCACGACAGCACTGATGTGGGCCGCGGAAGCGAAGCATGCGGACGTGGCGTCCCTTCTCATCGAGGCTGGAGCCACCGTCGCCGAGCGCTCGCGCGGCGACTACAGCGCGCTGCTGATGGCCGTTCGCGCCGGCAGCCTCGACACCGTCAAGGTACTGCTGGCGGCCGGCGGCAATATCAACGACAGCGCTCCGGCCGGCGATCCCAACGAACAGATCACGATCGGCTTCGCTTCGAAGCGGGCACCGGCCTTCGGTCCGAACGACACCGGCGCAGTGCGCACCTCGGCGCTGGTTCTCGCGATGCTGAACGGTCACTTCCCGCTGGCGACGTGGATGGTCAACAACGGTGCGGATCCAAATGCCGCGGATCCACGCGGGTCCGCACTGCACGTCCTGGCCTGGTTGCGCAAGCCCGGTCTTCCACTGGACAGCGGCGCAGTGCTCGTCACCTTTGGAGATCCTGATACGTTCGAGCTGGCGCGCGCGCTACTCGACAAAGGCGCCAAGCCGAACGCGCGGATAGCCTGGAAGGAAATCCCGTTCGATCACGTCGGAGGGCAAGCCCGTCTGCCGCCCACGATTCGCATGGGCCGTTCGTGGCTCAGTCACATCGGCGCCACGCCGTTCTGGCTTGCCGCCAAGAGCAGCGACGTCCCGTTGATGCGGCTCCTGCTCGAGTACGGCGCCGATCCCAAGATCCCCGCCGTCCAGAATGTGACGCCGCTGATGGCCGCGGCAGGATTGGGGTTCTGGGATGCGGAGAGCCCGGCCCCGCAAAATGGGACCCCCGAAGCCGACACGCTGGAAGCCGTCAAACTATGCGTCGAGCTCGGCGCCGACGTGAATGAGACGACGGCGTACGGACCGCTGACATTGCATAACGACCGCGGGGATATCCGTTCGCGCTACCTCTTTCCTGACGAGCTCCCGGCCGTTGCATACGGAGACATGCGATGGGGCGGCGCTACTCCCCTGCACGGGGCCGCGCTTCGCGGCGTCAACACGGTCGTCAAGTATCTGGTAGACAAGGGCGCAAGACTCGATGCGCGAACGACGCTGGGGTGGACTCCGTACATGGTCGCCAATCACGTGTTCGCGTCGAACGTCGAGCGCAGCTGGCCGGATACCGCCGCGTACATTCGCACGCTCGCTGAAGAGCGAGGCATTTCCGCTGACGATGTGCCAGTGGATCTCAACGTGACGGCACCGTCGTCAGGCAGGTAGCAGAACGCATGCGTAGAGGACGGGCACTCTCGATTGCGGTCGGACTGAGCTTCCTGTCGGTCATGGCACCCGCGATCGATGCCGAGGCGCCGCAGGCACCGGCGGCCGCGGCGCAGCAGCCGATGACGTCCAGGCCATCGACCCGTGTGTTCCTCGATACCTACTGCGTCACCTGTCACAACCAGCGGCTCAAGACGGCGGACCTCACGCTTGACGGGCTCGATCCGTCCACGCCTGGCGATCATGTCGCGGTGTGGGAGAAGGTGATCCGGAAGGTCCGGACGAAGGCGATGCCGCCGCAATCGGCGCGTCAGCCCGACAGCACCGCTGCCGTCTCGTTCGTCACGGCGGTCGAGGGTGCGCTCGATGACGCATCGAGACGGTCTCCCGACCCTGGACGTACGCCCGCAGTGCGCCGGCTCAATCGGACTGAGTACAAGAACGCGATCCGCGATCTGCTCGCGCTCGACGATTTTCCGAAAGAGATGGACATCGCGTTGCTGCTGCCGCCCGACGACATCGGGGAGGGCTTCGACAACATGGCGGACGCGCTCTTCGTCTCGCCCACGTTGATCGAGCGCTATCTCGGCGCCGCACGCAAGATCAGCCGGCTCGCGATCGCGGATGCGTCCATCCCCCGCATGATCGATTCGTATCAGTTGTCAGGCCAGCTTCCCCAGGACGTGCAGTTCGACGAACTGCCTTTCGGCACGCGTGGCGGCGCTCTGATCCGGCGCACTTTCCCGGTCGATGGTCTCTACACCTTCGTGCTGCAGGTTGCGAGGGGCGGCATCTACGATCCGAGCACATCGTCCGAGCTGTTCGAGCTCGAGTTGACCATCGACGGTGAGCGGGTGCACCTCTTCACCGAGGAAAAGCGAGCGGCGGGTGCAGGACCGCGGCAGGGCCGTCGCGGCGGCGCGAGCGGGCTGCAGGTACAGCTCCCGGTGAAGGCCGGGCCGCACGAGATCGGGGTGACGTTCCTGGCAAAGGCCGATGCGCCGATCGAGACGCTGGTGGTTCCCTATCGGCGTGGCCGCGGCACGGAGTCTTCGGCGCTGGCCAACGTCACGATCAGCGGTCCCGACGAGGTCACTGGCGTTGGCGATACACCGAGCCGGCGCCGCATTTTCATCTGTCATCCCGCTGGCGCGAACGGCGGCAGCACTGGGGCCGAGGGCCCCGGCTCCGGCGATGCGGCCTGCGCCGAACGGATCCTGTCGGCGTTGGCGCGCCGCGCGTTCAGGCGCCCGGTGACGCGCGATGATGTCGCGCCGCTGCTGCGGTTCTACGAACGGGGACGCACCGAGGGTGGATTCGATCTCGGCATACGACAGGCGATCGAGCGGCTGCTCGTCAGCCCGGAATTCCTGTTCCGCATCGAGTTGGATCCCGCGAGCGCCAAGCCCAACGTGGCGTATCGGCTCACCGATCTCCAACTCGCTTCGCGGTTGTCGTTCTTCCTGTGGAGCAGCATTCCCGACGACGAGCTCCTCGATCTGGCCGCTGGCGGACAGCTAACGAACCCACGGACGCTCCAGGCACAAGTGCACCGGATGCTGGCCGACGACCGCTCGCAGGCATTCATCGAGAACTTCGCCGGCCAGTGGCTGTATCTTCGCGACCTGCTGTCGGTCAAGCGTCCAGACGATCGACTCTTCCCCGATTTCGACGAGGGACTGCGCCGCGCAATGGCGACGGAAACGGAGCTCTTTTTCGGCGCGATGATCCGCGAGAACCGCAGCGTCTTCGATCTCATACGCGCGGACTTCACGTTCCTGAACGAGCGCCTGGCGCAGCACTACGGCATCGCGAACGTCAACGGATCTCAGTTCCGCCGGGTCGCGCTTTCGGCCGACAGCGCAAGGCGCGGCCTGCTCGGCCAGGGGAGCATCCTGACGGTCACCTCGTACGCCAACCGGACGTCCCCGGTGAATCGCGGAAAGTTCATCCTCGAGAGCCTGCTGTCGATGGCGCCTCCACCACCGCCGCCCGATGTTCCGTCGCTCAAGGACACCACGACGGAGGGTCGCGTGTTCTCGATGCGGACGCGTATGGAGGAGCATCGCAACAATCCGTCGTGCGCGAGCTGTCACGCGCAAATGGATCCGCTTGGCTTCGCGCTCGAGAACTTCGACGCGATCGGGCAGTGGCGGAACCGCAGCGAATCGCACGAGGAGATCGACAACACGGCGACGCTCCCTGATGGCACCCGCGTCGATGGGGTCGTCGGTCTGCGTGGAGTGTTGACGAGTCCCCCGTTCGATCGAGAGTTCGCCGGGACGGTGATCGCGAAGCTGATGACGTACGCGCTCGGACGCGGTGTCGGCGCATCCGACCAGCCGTTCATCCGCGCAATCATGCGCGACGGGGCGCCGGGCGGTTACTCGTTCGAGTCGCTGATCGTCGGTATCGTGAACAGCGTACCGTTTTCGATGCGGCGTCCGGCGCCCGCGGTTGCTGTGACCGCTGCGGCTGCGCGGCCGTAGCCGCACGAAGGAGAGTTCATGTTCATTTCGAAGCTGGCCCTTCCCCGCCGCACGTTCCTTCGCGGACTGGGAGCGACGATCGGGTTACCGCTGCTCGAGGCGATGGTGCCGTCGATGACGGCGCTTGCCCAGACACCAGCGGCGCCGATTCCCCGCCTCGGCTTCATCTATCACCCGATGGGCACGATCTACGATCAGTGGACGCCGTCGCGCGAAGGCACGCAGTTCGACATCCCCCGCATCCTTGCGCCGCTGGCGCCTCACCGCGATCGATTGCTGGTCGTGACCGGGCTGGCGCACCAGGAAGGCGCCTCGAAGGGTGACGGCAGCTTTCCGCATCCGCGGGCTGGCGCGGTGTGGTTGAGCGGCGTTCACGCCTCTGCAGTCACGACCGTTGGTGCCGAAGTGAGTCTCGGACCAACGGCCGATCAGATCGCGGCCCGGACGATTGGCAAGCAGACGCTGATTCCATCGCTCGAGATGGCACTCGAACAACCGAGCGCCTTCGCGTGCGACGGCAGCACCTGTCTCTTCACGAGCACCTTCTGCTGGAAGGACGAGAAGACGCCGGTCCCGATGGAATCGCATCCGCGGATCGTGTTCGAGCGGCTGTTCGGATCGGGTGGCAGCGTCGAGCAGCGACGCGCCGATCGGCGGACCGATGCCAGCATCCTGGACTCGGTGGTCGGCGACGCCGAGCGCCTGCAACAGCGCCTGGGCGCGTCGGATCGGCTCAGGCTGACCGAGTATCTCGACGGCGTGCGCGAGATCGAGCAGCGCATCACTCGCAGCGAAGGGCAGGCCGAGTCGGTCCTGGAACTGCCGGATCGCCCTTCCGAGATCCCGACCGACTGGGAAGAGCACGCGAAGCTGATGTTCGACCTGCAGGTCCTGGCCTTCAAGTCGGACACGACCCGCGTGTTTTCTCTCATGATGGGACGCGAACTCAGCGGACAGGTCTTCCGCAAGCTTGGGCTGTCGGAGCAGCACCACATCATCACGCATCATCGCAACGATCAGAGGCTCGTCGAGCAGAAGGTGCAGATCGACGTCTATCACATGCAGGTGCTGCGCTACTTCCTCGACAAGCTCCACGAGGCGCGTGACGGAGATCAGTCGCTGCTCGACTCGTCGCTGATCGTCTACGGTTCGGCGATGGGCGACGGCAACCAGCATGCGTTCCATGACATCCCGACGCTGATCCTTGGCAAGGGCGCGGGCCGCATCAACAGCGGCCGTCACATCAAGCGACAGGACGTCCCGATGACCAACCTCCTCTTGTCGGTGTTGGACAGGGCCGGTGTGCAGGTGGAGAAGCTCGGCGACAGCACGGGGAAACTCGATCTCGCCTCGGTTTGAGGACGTGCTTCGCTATTCCTTGATCGTCGTTCTGCTTGCTGGCACTGCGCCGCTTCAGACAGCGGTCCGCGCGCAAGAGCCGGTAGTGCCAGCCGACGTCGAGGACGGCCAGCGCTTATATCTGGGTGCTTGCACCAACTGTCACGGCCCTGATGGCGACGCCGTACCTGGCGTGAATCTCGGCCAGGGACGCTTTCGCCGCGCGTCGTCGGACGCCGAACTCGCCGACATCATTCGTCGTGGCTTACCTGGGACAGCCATGCCGCCGGGCAATTACTCGACGCGGCAGGCGTCCCTGATCGTGGCCTACCTCCGGTCGATGGCCACGGCCGGACTGGAAAAGCCGGCAACCGGCGACGCCACTCATGGGCGGGCGCTCTTCGAGGGCCGCGGTCAGTGCCTGACCTGTCATCAGGTCCAAGGGAAAGGGTCGCGGCTGGGGCCGGACCTCACCGAGATCGGGCGCCTGCGACGAGTCTCCGAGCTCGAACGGGCGCTGGTCGATCCCGCTCCCGAGGTGCGACCGCAGAACCGCATGGCGCGTGTGGTGACTCCCGATGGCACCACGATCAACGGCCGCCTGCTGCATCACGATACGTTCAGCGTCCTGATCCTGGATTCGCAAGAAGAGCTGCGCGCGTTCGACAAGACCGATGTCCGCGAGGTCACGGTCATCAAAGACAACCCGAAACAGTCGTATCGCAGCCGATTGACGGCGCAGGAACTTGCCGATCTGGTCGGTTATCTCGTCACCCTCAAGGGCACCAGCGCGGTCAGGCCATGATGCACCGTATTCTGGCGATAGGGGTTCTGCTCAGTGCGACAGTGCACGCGCAGGTATCGTTCGACCGCCTGCTGCGCGCCGCCGACGAGCCGCACAACTGGCTCACCTACTCGGGAACGTACACGGGCCATCGTTACAGCACGCTGACGCAGATCACTCCGCAGAACGTCAGCGATCTCCAACCCAGGTGGGTCTTCCAGGCTCGCTCGCTGGAGAAGTTCGAGGCGACGCCGCTGGTTGTGGACGGCATCCTCTACACCGTCCAACCGCCCAACGACATCGTTGCCATCGATGCGGCAACCGGGCGCATCTTCTGGGTGTACTCGCACCAGCCGTCGCCGCTGGCGAGGCTGTGCTGCGGCCGCGTGAACCGAGGCCTCGCGATTCTCGGCACGACGCTCTTCATGGGAACGATCGACGGCCGTCTCATCGCCGTCGACGCGAAGAGCGGACGTCTTGTCTGGGATGTGGGGCTCGCACGCCCAGAAGCCGGCTACAGCCTGACGCTGGCGCCGCTCGTCGTGAAGGACAAGGTGATCGTCGGGCCGTCGGGCGGCGAGTACGGGATACGCGGGTTCCTGGCCGCATTCGATGCTCGGAGTGGTAAGCAGATCTGGCGCTTCAACACGGTGGCGGGACCCGGCGAGCGCGGCGCTGAGAGCTGGGGCGGCGATTCCTGGAAGACGGGCGGCGGATCGATCTGGGTGACCGGTTCGTACGATCCCGAACTGAACCTGACGTACTGGGGCATCGGCAACGCCGGTCCCGATCGCAACGGTGATTCGCGTCCCGGTGACAACCTCTACACGGCGTCGGTCGTCGCGCTCGATGCCGACACCGGTCAGTTGAAATGGCACTATCAGTTCTCGCCGCACGACGAGTTCGATCAGGATGCCACGCAGATCGCCGTGCTCGCAGATCTGCCCTGGCAGGGCCGGCCGCGGAAGCTGATGTTGTGGGCGAATCGGAACGGCTTCTTCTACGTCCTCGATCGCGCCACGGGGCAGTTTCTCTCCGGCAAGCCATTCGTTCGGGTGACGTGGGCCGACGGCTTCGACGAACACGGCCGGCCACGACGCGTGCCGGGCCAGGAGCCGACGCGACAGGGCACGATCGTTTATCCAGGCAATCAGGGCGCGACAAACTGGTACAACCCGTCGTACAGTCCGCGCACCGGACTGTTCTACGTGCCTACCTGGGTGAACTACGCATCGCTCTTCATCAAACGGCCGCAGACCTACGTCGAAGGACAGTACTTCGGCGGCGGCGAGGGTCGAGCGACCGACGCGCAGGGGCTGCGCACGGCCACCAACAACCTGCGCACCGCAGACGAAGGCTACGGCGCCATTCTCGCTCTCGATCCGCTCACGGGCGAACAACGGTGGGAATACAAGATGGTCGACTTCACCGATGCAGGTATCCTGACGACCGCGTCGGACCTGCTGTTCAGCGGGGGCCGTGAAGGAGACTTCTACGCGCTCGACGCGCGCACGGGTGCGCTGCTGTGGCGATTCGCCGTCGGCGGCCAGGTGCAGTCTGGCCCGATGACCTACGCCATCGGCGGACGGCAGTACATCGCGGTGAGCGCCGGTAATTCTCTATACTCGTTCGCTCTGAAGCAGTAGGCAACTGCCGGGATCTGAATCATGACCAACCATTCTTCCAGGCGGGATCGTCGGCGCTTCCTCCAGGAGTCCGTGATTGCAACCGCGGCACTCGCCGGAGGCTTTGGCATCAATCCGTCGGCGCTCGCGGCCAGCCCGCAACAGGCGCGCGCCGCGGCGCGCACTGCGGGTTCGAAATCACTGAGCCGGCAGTTCGCCGAATGGGTCGTGAAGTTGCGTTACGAGGACCTTCCCGCCGACGTGGTCGATCGGGCCAAGGGGCTCACGCTGCAGAACATTGCCTCGGCGCTCGTCGGCTCGCAGATGCCGGCGGGTAAGCAGGCAATCGAATTCGTGATCGACGAAGAAGCCGGCGTCAAGGCCGGCGGGACCATCATGGTCTCCGGGGCAAAGGCGACCAAGGGCGGCGCGGCCTTCGCGAACGCGGAAATGATGTTCGCCGGCGGGAAATGGGACACGTTCCGCATGCTCACGCATCCGGGCACGGTGATCATCCCGGCCGCCCTCGTCGCGGCAGAAAACGAACGCACATCGGGACGAGACTTCATCACCGCAATCGTGGCGGGCTACGAGGTGATGGAGCGCATGGCGGCGGATTGGATCCCGACGGTCATGGCGCGCGGGTTCCACGCGGGACCGGTCTTCAGCATCTTTGGCGCCGCCGTCGCCGCGGCGAAGATCATGCGCTTCGATGCGGACCAGGTCCATGCGGTCATCTCGCTCTGCACCAACCTGGCGGGAGCCAACCTCGAGAGCCGGGCGCTGCGTGAAGGCGCCGCGGTGCGCAACGCGATGCTGGCCGTGGCGCTGGCGAAACGTGGCGGGGTCGGCGGCGGCGAGGCGGTGCTCGAAGGTCCGGCGGGGTTCTATCGCGCCTTTGCCGGCAACAACACGGGGGAGTTGACGTACAGCTTTACCGGCCAGTTGCGCACGAGCCTCGACAACCTTACGCGCGATCTCGGCACGTCGTGGATGATCCTCGAGACGTTGTACCGGATCTATTCGATTCCCGGCTACAACATCGCGCACGTCGACGTCACAGCGCAGCTCTGCGAAGAGCACAACATCCGCCATGAAGATGTCGATCGGGTCGAGGCCGTTGTGAACTGGTTCGAGACGCAGTATCCGAGCCCGGCGTTCGCAACGCAGCGCGAGGACATCGGCGAACCGCGGCGTGGCGGTACGCGGTATTACAGCGCCTATGGCGTCGTGAAGCGCGGCTTCCCGATGCTTCCCGGCACGCCGGACCCGCCGGAAGTGCTGGAACTGATGAAGCGCGTGACGATCATTCCGTCACACCAGATGACGCTGTTCGGTCCCCGGATCACCATCTTCACGAAGGATGGGAAGAGCTACACGAAGCAGGCTACGGGGCGTGAGTTCATCTGGGACTTCGACGAGGAAGCGCGACGCATTCGAGGTGTGATTCCCGGACTGCCGATACCGGCCACGCAATTCGAGCGCCTGATTGCCACCTGTCGCGATCTCGATCGCGAGCCGGCCGCCGCGACGCTGGTGGAGCTGACCCTCAGGCGGTAGAGCGCCTGAGGGCCAGGTTTGGTCGCGACGAATCGACTTCCTCAGAAATCGATCTGCGCGCTGAACTTCGCGAAGCGCGCATCCAGTACCGACTGCGGGTTCCCCCACGTCGGCCCGTAGACCGTGACATAGGTGAGCGGCACGTTCGAGTTGAACAGATTGTAGATGTCGAGCCCGACGTTCACCCGCGAGCGGCCGAATCGCAGGAGCTTCGCGACGCGCATGTCGACCTGAGTGATCCGATCGCCATACAGTTCGCCGGCGGTCAGGATGTTGGTCTGGATATTCGCCACGCCGCCCGACGGCGCGCGGCCAAGCGTCTGAGCAATCACGTTGGCCGGCACGTTCCACTGCGCCGTGATCTCGGGCCCCGGACGGCTCTGCATCGTTCCGCTCAGCAGCACGTCGATCTTGGGCACCGTGTAGATCGCCATGCCGCGGATGTCGGTGAGGAACGGATACACCTTGCGGCAGTCGTACTGGCTCGGGTTGTCGATGGCGAGCTCGCAGGTGTCGTTCACGATACGCCCCGTGCTCGTGCCTCCCTGAACCGTCACCCCGCCGCGCAGCCGCGCGTTTACCTGTACGTCCACGCCATGCCAGTAGTTGCTCGGCGAACCGTACTCGGTCGCACGCGCGATGAAGTTATCGGTCCTGCCGAATAGCGCCGGCTTGATGTCATAGAGGTCGCTGATCACATATCCGCCGGACTGGGGCAGCCGCGGGTCTGCCGGCACCGGAATGCTGTACGGATCGTAGTCGCCCGGCGTCACCGCACGGTTGTCGGCCACCGTGAACGTCGTCGTCAGCGTGGACGTCGCGGTCACCGGGTCCGGGTTGATGAACGAATCGAAATTCCGGCGGTGGTACCCGGCTTCCACGGAGACGCGCGGGAAGACCTCCTGTTGCACCGTAATGCCGAACTGCCAGTTGCCCGGCCGCACGCCCGAGCCTTCCAGCAGGTTCGGATCGTAGGTGGAGGTCGGCGTCACCAGCTTCCCGAAGTTCAGGTTCGCGGCTGCTCCGCATTCGCCGTTGCCGGCCGTATTCAACAGATCGCAGTCCGGGATGAAGTTGCGGTTCGAATCCGTCCAGGACCGGGTCGTCTGCGGCGGCACGCCACCGCCGAACTGCCTGCGAGCCGGATTGGGCTCGATGAAGATGCCGGCATACTGCGCCGGATCCATGTAGCTGCCGGCGTTGATCTTCAGCGACGTCTTCCCGTTACCGAACACATCCACTGCCACTCCGCCGCGATAGGTGACGTCGTTGTATCCCTTCACGATGTCCTGCTCAGGGAACACGATCGGCGTCGGCACGAAGCGCGACGGCCCGATCTGCTGTTCGGGCGAGCCGCTCGACGCGTTCTCGTAGCGGATGCCGCCCTGCAGGGTGAACCGACCCAGCGTCCACCGATCTTGCGCATAGATGCCGATGTTGCGCACGTGCGCCTTCTCGGTGAAATCACTCAACAGCTCTGTGATCTGGTTGGGCACGCCGTTGTTCAAGCGGTACTGCAGCGAGTCGCCGCGCTGATAGTTGCGCGTCGAGATGTTGTTGTAGGTCTCCATGCCTATCTTCATGTTCTGCGCTCCGGTCACGTAGGCGACCGACGCGCGGTAGCGCGGCGCGAACGAGTGCACCTGATCCCAGAACATCGAGCGGTAGGCGATGTTCGGAATCGGGGCGATCATGTTCGGGAAGTTGCCGCTCTGGTCGACGACGCGCACGATCGAGCGGTCGAAGCCGTCCTTCGGGTTGCCGTAGTCGGGCACGACCGCGCCGAAACCGGCTTCGACGAGGAGTCGATCGGAGAGCGGCGCTGTATACGCAGCCTGATAGGCGCGGATGTAGTTGATGTTCTGCGACCCGTCCTGTGCCTCGGGCGACGTCGTGGCGCTGCCGCCGCCGGTGCAGTTGCGGCACATGTCCTGCTCGTCCCAGAAGAAATTGATCTTCTGTCGCTGCGAGATCTGCCACGTCGTGCGCAGCGTCGCGCCACTCCACTGTCCATCGGAGAGCGCCTGCTGGCTGTAGTCTGGGTCGTACACCCACGAGTTCGGGTTGCCGGCATTTTTGTTGTAGTACATGCCGGCCACGAAGCGGTCGGTCCGCTGATAGCGTCCGGTCAGGTAGAACCAGAGACGGTCCTTCTTGATCGGCCCACCGAGCGCAGCGTTCACGTCCCACAGCTTGTCCAGCTTTCCTGGTTCGCGCAGCCCGGCGGCCACTAGCTCGTCGTCGAAGTTGCTACCCTGCAGCGACCCATTCGCTCCGTCCAGGAACACCGAGCCGCTGAAAATGTTGCCACCAGTTTTCGGCACGACGTTGATCACCGGCCCGCCGGCCTCGGCCTCGCCGAGCCCGCCAGTGATGTCGATCGAGACTTCCGAGACGTTCTGCGTGTCGGTCACGTAGAGCGTGCCACCGCCGCTCGTTCCGTTCACGCCAAGACCGTCCACGTTGAATCGGCCTTCCGAGTTGGCGCCACCGTGGCCGCCCACGTTCAACGGCGCGGGGCCGTTAATTCCGCCTACGTTCTGGGTATTGCCGACCGACAGCCCGGGCACCAGCACGACGAGGTTGTGATACGAGCGCTGGCCCGGTATCGCGTGAATCGCTTCGTCATCGATGACGCGCTGCTGCTTGATGCTCTGCACGTCGACGATCGGGCTTTCGCCGGTCACCGTCAGCGTCTCTTCCAGCGATCCGACGCGCATCTCGATGTCGATCGTGGCGGTCAGCGATCCCGTCAACACGATCTCCTCGCGCCTCACGGTATTGAAACCAGAGAGCGTGTACGTGACCGTGTAGGTGCCTGGATTCAGCGCGATGATCCGGTAGCGTCCGGTTTCGTCGCTCACCGTGGTGCGGCTCTTCTCGATGAGCACCGGGCTCGACGCCTCGATGGTGACACCCGGCAGCACGGCGCCGGAGGTGTCGCGCACCACGCCGGCGATCGATGCCTGGACAGCGCCCTGCGCGCCGGCATCGGCGCTCGAGAACACGAGCAGGCACAAGACTGATGTAGTAAGGGCAAACGCTCGACTTGCGTGATTCATGAGCTCCTCTCGACGATTCATCATTACAGCGGACGTACAGAAATTCCCGGCATGTATGCCTTGGGGACAAATACGGTAGAGATTCACCCGAGCAGGGTCAATTACCTGTTATGGGTATGCCGCCCTCTTTTTCTCGACTCGATCGCTGGAACGAACGCAGGGTTCTTGGAGGAGGGGACCCGGAATGTATCAGCGAGTCCCGTTTCCGGACACTAGGAGATGGAGAGCGGCTCAAGAATGCGCCCGTTGCTGTCGCCGAACTTCTCGAGGCGCACGCCGCCGGCGTCCATGATCGTCAGCAGCAGGTTGGACATCGGCGTGTCGAGCTTGTATTGGAGATGGCGCCCCATCTTGAATTTCCCGCCGAGACTGCCGGCCATCAGCGTCGGCAGATCCGAGTGGCGGTGCATGTTGCCATCGCCCATGCCGCCGCCATAGAGCAGCAGCGACTGATCGAGGATCGAACTGTCGCCTTCCTTCATCGACTGCAGTTTCTCGAGGAAGTAGGCGAAGAGCTGAGCCTGATACACATCGATGCGCGCCTTCTTCGCAATCAGCTGCGGGTCGTTGCGATGGTGCGACACGCCGTGATGCTGTTCGGGCACGCCAATGCTCGGGAACGTCATCGTGCTCAGCTCGCGCGACATGATCATGCTGAACACGCGCGTGATGTCGGCCTGGAACGCCAGCGCCTGGAGATCGAACATCAGCTTGGTGTGCGCGTCGAACGACGACGGAATGTCCGTGGGCCGCTCGGGCAGCTCGACGTCCACCGGCTGCGATTCCGCGTTCTCGATGCGCTGCTCGATCTCACGCACGGAGTCGAGATATTCGTGCAGCTTGGCCTTGTCACCCCGCCCGAGGCTGTTCGCCACGCGGTTTGCTTCTTCGCGTACGGAATCGAGGATGCTCCCCTCCGACTGGCTGCGCGCCTGGCGTGCTTCCGCGCTCCCGCCGTCGCCGAACAGGCGTTCAAACAGGATCCGCGGATGCGACTCGGTGTTGTTGGGCGTCGTCTCGTTGCGCCACGAGACGGTGTTCACATAGAAGCAGTCACCCGAGTCGCAGGAGCCCTGCGTCGGGAAATCGACCGACATCTCGATCGACGGAATACGCGACGTCTTGCCGATCTCGCGCACCAGGAGCTGATCGACCGTCGTCGCCAGCTTGACCTCGACGCCAGGCTGTGCCCGATCGTAAGCGTGCACGCCGGTCAGCCACACCGCCGTCGCGCGCGGATGATCGCCCGTGCCGTCGCCGAAGGTATCGGCCTGCAGGTGCGAAAGGCCGCTGAGGACCGTGATCTTGTCGCGCAGGCTTGCGAACGGCGACAGCGTCGGGGTCAGCTCGAATCCGGATCCCGTCGTTGCCGGCGTCCACAGGTTCTGGATGACGCCGTTGGCGATGTAGACGAAGCCGAAGCGCGGAGTGGGTGTGAGGGCGCGCGCCGAGAGCGCCGGGACCATCGCGTCGAGAAACGGCAGCGCGATCGTCGTGCCCATGGCACGCAGGAACGTCCGCCGCGGCAGTGTTTTCTTGGTGACGAACATCACTCGCCTCCAGCCTCTCGCATCTGGAACGGTCGGCTCTTCACGATCCCGAGCACCAGCGACGCCAGCGTGTAATTCGCCGGCTCCGCGTCCCGCATCACCGCGCGTACGGTGGGCGCGTCATAGTATTGCAGGTTGCGCCCGACGGCGTACATGAGAAGGCGCTCGGTCACTGTCCCAACGAACTGCTCGGGCTGGCGCAGCAATTCCTTCTTGAGCCCGGCAATTCCTTCGAATTTCGTCCCTTCCGGGAAGACGCCGGTGGCATCGATCGGCTGCTGGCCGTCGCGCTCGCGCCATCGCCCGACGGCGTCGAAGTTCTCCATCGCGAAGCCAATCGGGTCCATCCGTGCGTGGCAGCCGGCGCATGCCGGGGCCGCGCGGTGCTGGGTCATCGCCTCGCGGAGTGTGAGCGGCTTGCCCGGCGCGGTTTCCGTTCTCAACGATGGCACGTCGGCCGGCGGAGGCGGCGGCGCGGCCGACAACAGGTTCTCGAGCACCCACTTGCCGCGAAGAACCGGCGAGGTGCGTGTCGAGTAGGACGTGATCGTCAGCACGCTCCCCTGCCCCAGCAATCCGCCGCGGACGCTCCCGTCCGGGAACGTGACACGACGGAAGTAGCTCCCCTTGATGTTCGGCACGCCGTAGTGACGCGCGAGCCGCTCGTTGAGGAAGGTGTAGTTCGCGCGCAACAAGTCGAGCACGCTGCGGTTCTCTCGCCCGTCGACGCAGCTCGTCCCTTGACCTTGCTCGAGACGACCTTGAGCGCACGTCGAAGGGCGGAACACGCTGTCGATGAACAGTTCCGTCTCGCGCTGCATCGCGATGCGGAGCGTTTCGTCGAAGTCGGCGAACAGGATCTCGTCGGGCTGCTTGGCCGCAATGTCGCGCAGGTACAACCACTGCGCCGCGAAGTTGGTGACCAGCGATTCAGAGCGCGGATCCGCCAGCATGCGGCGCACCTGCTGCTCCAGCACCTTCGGATCTTTCAGCCGCCCTGCCGCTGCCGCGTCGAGCAGTTCGTCATCGGGGATGCTGCTCCAGATGAAGAACGACAGACGCGAGGCGAGCTCGAGATCGGAGACGCGATACGCCGTCCCGGCCGCGACGTTCGCTGCCTCCCGCTCGATGCGGAAAAGGAATTGCGGGCTGACCAGCAGCCGCTCGAGCGCTCTCTGGATCCCGAGGTCGAAGCTGCCCTCGCTGCGACCCCGTTCGTAAAACGGCAGGAGGTCCCTGACGTCCGCCTCAGTTGCCGGACGGCGATAGGCCCGGCGCGCGAGCGTGGACAGAATCCGGCGCGCGCATGGAAGCTCCTCGGCTGCGGACGAAGGTCTGCACGCGAAGATGCGACGCCGGCTCGGCGTATCGCCACCGCCGGTGGCGTTGTACGGGCCGCTGATCGTGACGCTGTTGATCGCCGGCTGTGTGCCGCGGCCCCGCATCCTGGGGCGGAGCGTTGCCTCATCGCGCGCCTCGGTGCGCTGCACGAACGCGACGCCAATCAGCTTGGGCCCGGCTTTCAAAGTGAGCGGGAATTCGAGTGAACCGATTGCTGCGCCTCGACCCCGGCCACCGGCGCGTCCCCCGCCTGCACCCGCCGCATCCACCGGCCCCGCACCTCTGCCCGGCACGGCCGGTCGCGCAACCGAGGGAGGCGTGGGATCGGGATCCGACGGATCGGGTTGACCGGGCGGCGCATCTACCGCTGGAGTTCCTGGTCCGCCGCCGAGCGATCGCAGCGCGGCGCGTTCGCCGTCAACCAGGATCTCCAGGTCGTGGCCTTGCGCGGCGCCCACGTCCACGCGGACGATGTAGGTGCCGTCCACGGGGAACTCGCTCCGCACCGCGATGCCGCCGCGCGTGCCAAACGGCAGATCGTCCACGCGCTCGTCCTGTGGATGCTCAGGATCGAGGCGATGGATGTTCACCATCACGGGCATCGCCGGATCGCCAATCGCGAGGCGGCTGATCTTCCGCGCCGCGTCCAGATAGCGCTCCATGTTGCTCGGCGCAATGAACAGCAGGTCGGCGATGTTGTCGAAGCCACTGCTGATGTTGTCGGGTGGCAGCAGGTAATCGATGCTGACCTCACGCGGCAGCGACTCGAGGGCAAGCAGATCGCGCACCGCGTTCCGGTATTCCGTACGGCTGAGACGATGTGTCAGCGGGAGCTTGCCGAGATGCGGACGGGCCGCTTCGGCGCGGTCCAACTCGGTTTCGAGGAACGCGGCAACGCGGTCATAACTTGCAGCATCAGGACGCGGCACGCCCGGTGGCGGCATCGACTGCGTCCGCAGCTTGCGAACCACCTTTTCCCAACGATCCGCGCCCTCACCAACGTTCGACACCCCGGCCGGGTCGATGACCAGGCCGCCGCTCTTGAGCCGCTCGCTGTGACAGGTGGCGCAGTACTGCTCGAGGACCGCAGCAGACGAGGACGCAGCTGTTGCTGGCGCCGCCGGTGCCTGTGCGCCGACGCTGTCGGCGCGCCACCAGCCGGTCAGAATCAGCACACCAGCCGCGACGAGAAGCACGTAGTGCCCGGCTTTAGCCGGACCCGCCTGCACACCCATATGGAACATTCAAATACGGGGTTATATTACCGCCGTAGCTCGCCATTCGACAGCGCTCAGGGTGTCCCGAGCACACGTCGAGGGGACGGAGGCAATATGAGGTTTCGCGGCTGGCTCCACCTTGCAGCCATAGGCTGTCTGGCAGCGACGATTTCCACCTCGGCAGCTGAATCGCCACTGATCGACGCCGTCAAGAAACAGGACGTCGAGGCGATTCGAACGCTGCTCAAACAAAAGGCCGACGTCAACGCCACCGAGGCGGATGGCTTCACTGCCCTCCACTGGGCGGCGCAGCGAAACGATCTGCAGCTGGTCGATCTCCTGCTCGGCGCCGGCGCCAATGCCAAGGCCTCCACCCGCTACAACATCACGCCGCTCTACCTCGCTGCGGTCAACGGCAACGCGGCAATGCTCGAGCGCCTGCTGAAAGCGGGCGCCGATCCGAACGGTACTTCCCAGGAAGGCCAGACGATGCTGATGACCGCGGCACTGTCGGGCAAAGCGGACGCAGTGAGACTGCTGCTGACGCGCGGGGCGACGATCGATACGAAGGAACCGTATCGAGGTCAGACCGCGCTGATGTGGGCGGCGGCGGAAGGCAACACTGCGGCGGTTGACGTGCTGGTCGAAGCGGGCGCCGACCTGAAGCTGACGTCGAACGGTGGGTTTACGCCACTGCTGTTCGCGGTGCGCAACGCGCACATCGAGACGGCCGTCGCGTTGCTGAAGCGAGGCGCCAATGTCAACGACATCGCGCCCGACGGCTCGAGTGCCCTGAGCATCGCGGCGGTGAATGCCTACTTCGAGCTGGCAGCGACGCTGCTCGATCACGGCGCGAACCCGAACCTGCCCGACCCGCGCGGATCGCCGCTCCACACGGTGGCGTGGCTGCGCAAGCCCGGCGCCGACGGCGCCGCCGGCGTCGGTAACACGCCCGTCGGTACGCCACAGCAGACCGGCAAGGTTGCCGCCATCGATCTCGCAAGAAAACTCCTCGAGCATGGCGCCAATCCCAACACCCGCGTGGAATGGAACGAGGCGCGCTTCGGCAAGGAAGGCGGCACCGCGCGCAACCCGCCGAACATCCGGCTCGGACGTCATCTCCTCAGCTACCGGGGCGCGACGCCCTTCTACGTGGCCGCGAAGAACGGCGATCTCGAGTTGATGCGGATGCTCGTCGAGTTCAAGGCGGATCCGGCGATCACCACGCTGACGGGCGTCACACCGTTGATGGTGGCAGCGGGCCTGGATACCTGGGAGGGCGAGACACCGGGTCCCTACACGGGAGTGCCCGAAGCGGAGCGGCTCGAGGCTGTGAAGTTCGCCGTGTCGCTGGGCGCCGATGTCAACGCGCGTGCGAACTTCGGCGACTACCCGATGGAAGGCGACGTGGAGTACACGCTGCTCTATTACCCGCACAACATCGACCAGTTGGTCGATCTCGGCGTCGGCGATCCGCGTTGGAACGGCAGCACGCCGCTCATCGGCGCCATCATGTCGAACCAGCCGTCGATCGTGCAGTACCTCGTCGATCAGGGCGCCGACGTGCGCGCAAAGACGACGCTGGGCTGGACACCGCTGAACGTTGCGGAAGGTGTCTTCTGCTGCAACGCGAAGAAAGAGTTCCCGGCAGCGGCCGCCATCATCCGGAAAGCGCTTGCATCTCAGTAGTGCCGGCAACCTGTTGACCACCCTCGACCTGGTTTGCTAGTGCTAATGTGCTATTGAACTAGTTCAAGTTCCGGCCAATCATCGTCCCCGTGCCAGGCCGGTTCACGATCGATCGCGCGAGCCCGCTCCCGGTCTACGTGCAGCTGGCCGAACAGATCCGTCTGCTCATTCACCGCGGAGCGCTCCGCCCTGGTGATCCGCTCCCGACCGTGCGCGAGCTCGCCGTCGCGCTCGGCATCAACGCCAACACGGTGGCGCGCGTCTATCGTGACCTGCAGCAGGAGCGGCTCCTCCGCCTCGAGCGCGGCCTGGGAACGTTCGTCGAGCCGCAGCAACGCGAAGCGGTGACGCTCGCCGATCGCGACTATCAACGCATCGTCAAGCGGACGAGGGATCTGGTGGCGCTCTGTCGGGAGTCCGGGCTCACCGCGCGTGAGCTCGCGCAGTTGGTGGAAGGTATCTGGAAGGAGGTGGACCGTGAAGGGTAGAGGGAATCCCATCGCCAACCTGATCGTGCTCGCAACCGCGATCCTCGCGTTCGTCGGCTGGCTTGCCGCCGACGTGGTGGCAGCAACGGTGATCCTCGTGATCGGTCTCTACGTCAGCCTCTCGCCGCGGCTGCTGAAAGAATGGGAGCGAGGCGTGCTCCTGCGGCTCGGCCGCTTCCAGCGTGTGCTCGGGCCGGGCATCAACTGGACGTACCCGGGCTTCGATCGGCTGATCGAAACGGTGGACATGCGCATCCGTTCGACGCCGTTTCAAGCCGAGAAGACGCTCACCAAGGACACGGTTCCGGTGAACGTCGATGCCGTGCTGTTCTGGGTGGTTACCGATGCGAGGAAGGCCATCGTCGAAGTCGAGCATTACGCCGCCACTGTGAGCTGGGCCGCCCAGACAACGCTGCGCGACGTGATCGGGCACACCGAGCTCGTGCGGATGATCGCGGACCGCGAGCAGGTCGATCGCCAGTTACAGGAGATCATCGACGCGAAGACCAGTGACTGGGGGATTACCGTGCAGTCGGTCGAGATCCGCGACGTCAGGCTGCCCGGCATGCTCGAGGATGCGATGAGCCGCAAAGCCCAGGCGGATCGCGAGCGCGAGGCGCGGATCATCCTCGCCCAGTCGGAGCAGGTGGTGGCCGACGAGATGGAGAAGGCGTCCGCGGTGTACCGGCGCGATCCCATTGCCCTGCGGATTCGCGCGATGAACATGACCTACGAGTCGATCAAGGAGCGCGGCGCGTTGATGGTGGTGCCGAGCGACATGGTCTCCTCGATGAGCAGTCTCGCGGCGTTCGCGCCGGCAGCATTCGAACCCCCTGGGCTGCGCCGGGTCGAGCACGCAGCCGAGGAGGCTGATGCCTGATGGATCTCTGGCTACTGCTCCGCTCCGTCAGCCAGCGATCCTTGCACTCGTGCCGGCTCGAGTTCGAGGACCGGTCGCTCGAGCGCGCGTCGCTCTTCCCGTTGTTCGACGATGACGGGCGGACGCGGATGGTGATGATCACCGCCGAGGAGAGCGGCCGCATCATGCTGGCCGATTGGGCACCGGGCCTGTTCGTGCGCGACTGGGCGTGGCGAAATCGGCTGCGCTTGCGATTCGCCGATCTCCGTGACGCGTCGATGTGGGATGAGGGGGACTTCGAGGACCTGTGGCACTTCGATCCGTGGTGGGTACTTGGCGACGAGCGGTACCACAACCACGGGGCCGTGCCCGCCCTGCGGAGCACGAACATCCCGGGATTCGACACGAGAATTTCCAATGTCGCCTTCGACGCGAGCCTGGGACGCGCCTCGTGGGTGGTGACGGGTTCCGGCGATGCTGCACGCCTCCGGCGTTTCAGCGCACAAACACTGTCGGTCATCGCCCAGCGGCGTCGCGCCGCGCCAGCACGATCACGCAGCGTTGCCGCGATCGGGTGGCGGCTGCGCCCGTTCTGGCGCTCGTTGTGATCTCCCTGCGTCGCCTCGCAGCGCGTTCAGCAAAACCTCATGGTGCAAGCAGGCGGGTGAGCGCTGACACGCTCTTCGCCCGATCGAATCCGTGAATCATCTCGAGGATCTGCTCGATGCGCTTGGCGGGCAGCTTCGAATCCGGCATGAGCGCGCGGTACTTGGCATCGACGTCGCTCCACTCGATCCCGCGCGGCCCGGACCCGCGGGGCGCGTCGACGGTGCTCGTAAACTTTCCGCCGGCCGTGGTCACAACGGTCACCGTCCCGCCCCAGCTCCAGTTGTACTGCGCCGGCGGCGGCGCTGGATCGAGCTCTACGAGGTCCATCAGCCGCGTCACGACGGGGTTGAAGATCTTGGCCTCGGTCGCATGTATCCAGGTGAAGTCCTTGTCCGCGACAGCGGAGGCAACGAAATACGGCAGGCTGTGAATCGCCTCGACCAGATCCTTGGGACGCCGGCTCCCGCCGACCGTCGTCCGCCCGGGTCCGGCAATGAGGATCTTCGCGACCGCATCTGGCGGCACGTTCGCCTGTCGCGCGGCGTTCATCGCCGCCTCCACCGTGCCTGAAAACGGGTGAGCGCCCGGCCAGAGCTTGATCGCCAGGAACTCCACGATGTCCCACCGCTTGCCGAGATCGGCGGTCAGGAGATCGACGGTCTTTCTGCCGCCCCCAAACACATCGACGAACCCGCCGCGCGCCGCGAGCATGTCGTCGTTGACGGTATAGCCGCGCGCAGCCGCTTCGGCGGCATCGACAGCGACCACAGCGGCGTTGGCGCCCATGTACTCCCGCGCCCAGCTGTTCGTACCAATCGCCAGCCCGCCCATCGTCGTGGCAACGATGCCCAACGCATGTGCGATCTGTTCATCCGTCAGCTTGAGAAGCTTTGCGGCAGCGACCGCTCCGCCGAACGCGACGAGCTGCGAGGCGTGCAGACCGCCACGGCCACCACGACGCGCGTCACCGATTTTCCCAGCGGCTTCGTACCCGATCACCATCGCGGCGAGCAGATCCTGACCGGTGGCGCCGGTTCGCTCGGCAATGGCCAGGCCGGCGGCCGTGAGCGTCGTGCCTTCGTGAGCGGTGTTGCGAATGTCGCTGTCGTCGGATGCGGCCGCGTCGCTGAGCCCGGCATTGACACGCGCGGCCGAAGCCGCCGGAAGCCTGGTGCCGTCAAACCACACCGTCGCTTCCTGTTTGCCGCCACGCTCCTTCGCCAGGTCGCGAAGGATCCGAGCCGAGTCGATGAGCGATCCCGGTGCGGCGCTCGCGAACGTGCTCACGAGAATCATCTTCGCGTGCTCGATGGCCTTCGGTGGAAGATCCGCGTACTGCGTGCGATTGAGAAATCGCGCGAGCGCGAGCGTGCTGTCTGGCGGCGCAGCGGCCCCACTGCCGCCACGTTGCCAGGCGAACGCCTGATGAGGAAGGAACCCGAGGCTCAATCCTCCCGCTGTCATCAATGCGTTGCGCAAGACCGTGCGACGCGCAATCTCCATCGGCCGTACGGCGTGCTCATTCTCAATGCGGATGTCTGCCATGGGTGACCTCTGCGGCGCCGCTAATGCTTGATGTCGGCTGAACCTATGTTGGAAAAGCCAAGGGCATCTTACTGCGCATGACGCGGCTGTCAATCACGCTGTCGCACATCCTCACCAGCCGTCAGGCATCGCGTGGCGTATCGATCGACGCCAGAATTTTCCGCTGCCACGCCACGGTTTCCGCCACCTGGTTCATCGTGAACATGTGCAACGCCTGCACACCGGCAGCCGGCGCCGCGAGCGTAAGGGCTAGATCCCGCAGAAAGCCGTCAGCCCCGAACGGCCCGCGCCGCACGAGGTGACCGAGGAGCGACCGCTGCTTCATCAGATAGCGCGCCGAATCGGCGACACCGATGCGTGCGGCGACCGCCATCAGCTTGGGTAACTCCATCGCGCCAGGAACGCCGAGATGCATCGGCAGCGTGATGCCTTCCCTGCGCATCCGCTGGATCCAGCTCGCTACCGCGCGGGCGTTGAACGACATCTGCGTCGTCATCGCGTGCGCGTAGCGCTGCTTCTCGCGCAGATCGCGCATCAGCACATCGTCGGGAATCGTCACGTGCCCTTCGGGATAGGCAGGCACGCCGATCTCGTCGAACGAGTGACCGAGCTCGTCGGCAAGTCGAAGGAGTGAGAGTCCATCGGCGACTTCACCAATCGGCGCGCCATCCCCGCCGACGACGAAGACCTTGCGCAACCCGGCGGCGCGCATGCGCGCGAGGACGTCAGCCAGGTGCGCGCGATCGCGAATCAAGCGGGCTGCGACGTGCGGAGCGACATCGTGACCGCGCGACGATAGCCATTCTGCCAGGCCAAGCGTCGCGTCGAGACCCAGGCGCACCGACGTCGTCACCGTCACCGGTGCGCCGGCAGGCAAGGTGGCCGCCTTGTCACGAGCGCTTCCGAGCGGAATCAGCTCGTAGATCGGATTGGACAGGAGCCGCGCGAGGACAGCACGTTCATCGGCGGTCCGTTCACGATTCACTGCCTGACACCAGGATGCCTACTCGATGATCAGCGCCGCACGACGGTTGAGCGCTCGCGTCGCCTCCTGCGAGTCGTCGTACTTGAGGCGCTCCTCGCCATACGCGGCGATCGTCAGCCGCGACCCGGCGATTCCGCGACTCGTCAGGTAGTTTCGCACCGCGCGCGCTCGCCTCTCGCTGAGCGCCTTGTTGTACTCGGGCCTCCCCTCCGGGCTCGCGTAGCCTTCGATCTGCAGACGCATCGCGGGCGAGTCGTTGAGCGCCTTCAACGCCGTGGTCAGCGTCTTGAGTGCATCTGGCCGGAGCGTGGCACTGTCGAGCCCGAACTGGACGTCCGCCAGCACGCGCAACGGGAGCACTTCGATTGTCACGGTGTCGGATGCGGTGCCGCCGCGGCCGTCCTCGGCTGTCACCCTCAGCACCACCTTCCCGGGCGCCGTCTGCGCACGCCACTGAGTCAACGTCGCCTGTGGATCGCTGATCGCCCCCGACGGTGCCGTCCAGCTCGCGCGCAGGGCGTCACCATCCGGATCCTGACCGGTCGCGCGAACGGTCACCATCTGGCCCACCTCGACCCGGCATGGGTCGCACTGCGCTCGCACAGTGGGCGGCCGGTTTGCCGGAGGCGCCACGACCAACGGACGCGAGACCGGCGTCTCCGGCTCGGGCACTTTCTCAACCGGCGCTGGTGAAGGCGCAGGTTCCGCCTCCACGCGGCGCGGCGCAGGCGGCACGGGTGGTGGCGGCGAGAAGATCCGCACACCACTGTGGAATCCGAGACGAAGCTGCAACCCCACTGCCGACTGCCCCTCGATGCCGAGGCGATAGTTCATGCCGATACCCAGCAACATCCCGCTCGGATGCTGCCAGGTCACGCCCGCAGCGAGGTTCACTCGCGAGTCGAGATTCGTGAGGATCGGTGAAATCGAACCATCGGTTCCAACGATCGCACCGGGTGACACCAGGACGGTTTCATTGACCGGGATCTCACCGTGAAGCTCGGTCGTAAACCTCAGGACCGAGCGCGCGCCGAACGCCGTCCCAAATCCCCAGCGGAAACCGTCAGAGAGGCTCACGCCAGCAGGGTCACCGCGAAACGCATAGCCGGCAAAGCCGGCGAACTCGACGCTGCGATTGACCTCCTTGCTGAACACGGCGTCGCCAATGTAATCGAACTGACCGGTGCCGACGTTGTCCTCACCCGCCGTCGGCAGCTTCACCGTCCCGCGAACGGCCATCGCAAATGGCTGACGACGATGCTCCGAGAGAAGGTTGATCTTGGTTCCAACGTATATGTCACCGAAGTTATTGCCGGTCCATTGTTCCCGAACGAACGGGTACTCGTTGACGATGCCACCCGTTGGAGTGGTGACGGGCGCAAAGAGCGGCCGCGCGTCGCGATCGATGGACGTGACGGCGCGAACCGCGCCGAAGATCTCCGTGCGAGGGCCGGCGCCTATCGCCAGTGTCCCGGGGTAGTACGCCACGTCGGTCGATCCCTGCCTGAAATCGAGCTCGGTGCGATAGGCACCGAACGCCCAGCCACCGGGCTTGAGGACTTCTGCAGTGGGAATGAACCACAGACCCGTATCGCCCCAGTAAGACGTGACGGCGGGACGAACCTCCTGAGGGCTTGACGTATCCTGCGCCGATGCGTGCGCGGTCACGAGTGCACACAGGACGGCTGACACCAACGATCGACGGACGAATGAGTTCATAGACGGACCTCGAGTTGACGACCGCCACGTGCACGAAAAGCGCCAGCTGGAAACACGCCAGAATTGCCGATGTTTCGCTGGTTCGGTCACCACCGATGGTGGGAGTATCAGTCCGTGGTGATTGCCGCGGCTTGGTCCTCGTGCTTCGGACAAAGAACCAAGCACGGACCAAGTCCCAAGCACGAAGAACCAAGGACCAGGGTCAGCGTGGAACGCGGGCTCGAAGTTCGTCGAACCAGTTCAACACGACCATGATGCGCGGCTGCCGCCGCTCGCCGGGCAGCTTGGTCAGCAGAAACCGCTGCCCGTCGGGCGTGACATCGTAGCTACGCGGTCGTGTCCACCCGGGGTTGTCGGGGTACGGTCCTGAGAAAAGAATCTGCGGCGGCCCGATCGCGCCAGTCGCCGGGTCGACGCTGACCGCTATCATCTTGTCACCCTCGCGGTAGACGAGCTCGCGACCCTCCTGCGTCCACATCGGTTCCGAGCCATGATCGGGCGACACCTTCACGCGCCTCACTTTCGGATCGGGGAACGATTGAATGAAGACGTCGAAACCCTGGCCGGACTCGTCGGAGTCGTAGGCCATCCATCGTCCATCGGGGGAAAGCGTCGGGTGTCCGAGGTTGAACCCGTTCGCGAAGTACTGCGTCGCCGTCGTCGCGCCCTGGAGCGGCATCGTCCAAATCTCTCCACCAGGGACAGCAACTGAGAACGCGACCAGCTTTCCATCGCGCGACACCGAGGCGTTGTAGTGGTCGTGGTCGGCGCTCAGGAGTGGTTCAGCAGGTTGCGTGGCATCCGCAGCGCGACGATAGAGATCGAAGAACGGGCGCTCGCTGCTGTAAATGAGCTGCTTGCCATCGGGCGTCCAGTCGGCGCCGAACTCACGCCCCCCTTCCGCGGTGATGCGGGTGCCTCCGGAACGCCCGATCTCGAACACCCACACGTCGCCTGACGAATTCGCAGACCGGATGTCGACCGATACGCGCGTTCCGTCGGGCGAGAGCCGCGGGTTGTTGTAGCGATCCCGCCTGGGAAGAGCGAGCGACTCATTTCCCTGACGATCGACCAGCACGACCTCAGTGTTGGTCTCGTACGAGTCAACCGGAAGGTAGGCCAGCGTTCCTGTCTCGGACACGTCGAAGGCAGCCGCGCCGTCCGTCAAATTCATCGCCACATCGTCGACCACCGGCACAGGGGCGCCCTGTACCTCGAGTCGATCGAGATCAAAAGGCACAGCACGTATGGTTTCGCCGACGGCGAAGAGCAGATGCCCCGTCGGCACATAGAAGCCGTGCACCCCGCCCGTCAACAGGGCCTTCCGCTCACCAGTACTGATCGTGAGCACCTCGATCGTCGCGCTCTCGATCGGTACGCGATACGCAGTAAACAACACGTGATCGCCGTCTGGCAGGATCTGCGGCCACCAGTGTCCGAGCTCCGCCTTGCTCGCATCCGGCCTGGTCAGCTCGCGCGCGTCGCCACCGCCCTCGCTCACCATCCAGAGCCCGGTGTTGTAGGAGTGGGTGTAGATGAGCCTGCCGTTTCGGCCCCAACTCCCTCCTGACCATTCGCCGTTGGCCAGTTCGATCGCCGTACCACCCTCGACGGGCACCTTCCACAGCTTTTTCTGCCTGGCATACGCCACCCATCGTCCATCCGGCGACACGAATGGACGGCTGTTGCCAGTTCCCTGTTCGCCCTGCCCGGCGCCTTTGATCACCTCCATCCCCACGCGATCGAAGGTGTGGCGGAGGACTTCCTCCCGGCGATCGACCATCGCCGACACGAACATCTGCCGCCCGTCCGCACTCAGGCGAACGATCGGCGTGTAGCTGGGCACCACGCCGTTCTCGAACTCGACTCCAAATCGAACGATGCCACCAGACGGAACGTCCGCACGCTGGTTGCGAAGGCCGACCCATCCCAGTGCGATGGCGAGCGCCGCCGCCAGCACCCACCCAGTCACCATCACCTTCGATGACGCCGGTCGATCGACGACATGGACGTGACGATTCGTCAGGGCTTCCGCGAGCTCAGTGGCGCTCTGCCAGCGATCGGCCGGCAGTTTTTCGAGCGCCCGCGCGATCGCCGCGGCGACGTGGGGCGGCACCGACTTGCGGTGCTCACTGACTGGCCGCGGATCTTCCGAGATCACCTTGCCGAGAATGGTTTGAACGCTGTTGCCTGTGAACGGCGGCTGGCCAGCGAGCATTTCGTACGCAACGGCACCAAGCGCGTAGATATCGCTGCGGTGATCCAGGTCCTGCCCGGTCACCTGCTCTGGGCTCATGTAGGCCGGTGTACCCAGACTGACTCCAGCCTGCGTCAACCTGGTGCTCGAATGACCGTCGCTCTTGGGAAGTGAGATACCGAAGTCGGCGAGCACGGCCTGCCCGTCCTGGAATAACACGTTGTCCGGCTTGATGTCGCGATGAATGACGCCATGACGATGGGCGTAGCCAAGGCCGGTGGCGATCTCATTGGTGATGCGAAGGGCGTCGGCGATCGGAAGCTGCGTATCACGTTTCAGCCGGTTGCGAAGCGATTCCCCTTCGACATACGGCATGACGTAGAAGACCGTGCCGTCGATGGAACCGGAATCGAACAGCGGAAGGATGTGCGGGTGCTGCAGTTTGGCAGTAGTCTCGATCTCCCTCAAGAACCGGTCGACGCCGACCAGTTCCGCGAGATCGCGATGCATCACTTTGATCGCGACCTTGCGATTGTGGCGAATGTCGTGGGTCAGGTACACGTCCGCCATGCCGCCGGCGCCGATCTGCCGCTCGACGGTATAGCGATCCGCCAGGGCCGACTTCAGACGATCGAGCGATTCCATTCGATGGGACAACGCATGGTACACCGCACGGCGTGGTAACCTGCCCTAATCCTTCTGCGGACGCACGAGCCGCGGTCGTGGAGACAACGAACTTTCTGGGGGATGAGAAAGCCGGGTGGCTGGACGTCAACGGCAGCCCGTATACCGATGCCCTCAAGATGACCGAGCGGTTCCGCCGGCCCAATTTCGGCACGCTCGAGATCGACGTCACCATCGATGACGCCAAGGCGTACACCACACCATTCACGGTGCGCGTGAATCACCGCATCCTGGTGGATTCGGAGATGTTCGAGTTCATCTGCAACGAGAACGAAAAGTCCACGAATCACATCGAACCGCCGGCGTGGATGAAGAAGTAGCTACCCGCCTTCGGCGTAACGTTTCGCCGCGGCGAGATCCTTGCGCAGCTCCTCGGCCGTGCGACGTGGTCCATATCCCGGGGTGTCCCGCTGGATGCGCCAGCCCTCACGGAGTGGACCCGCGTCGACGGCGTCGAACCCGAACTGATCGAGGAGTCCAGCGACCGTCGCCTTGGCCTCGCGATCGTTGCCAGCGATCACCAGCGCCCGACGATTCTTCGTCCCGGCCGGCACACCGTCCGTCGTGAGCTGCGACGCGTAGATGTGATTGAACGCCTTGACGACCTTGGACGTAGGAAGATGTTTCTGCAGGAGTTCCGACGTCGTCGTCGACTCGTTGTCGAGCTCGGGAATGTGGCCGTCACGCTGCGGATAGTAGTTGTTGGTGTCGATGACGACCTTCCCCGCCAGCGGCTCGACCGGAACCGAGCGGTAGTTCTTCAGCGGGATGGTGACGACGACGATGTCGCCGGCTTTTGCGGCGTCGAGCGGCGTTGCCGCGCGAGCTCTGGGCCCGAGCTCAGCGACAAGATCAGAGAGCGTCTCGGGCCCTCGTGAATTGCTGATCACGACATCGTATCCACTCTTCACCGCGAGCCGCGCGACCTGGCTGCCAATGTGTCCGGCACCGATGAGTCCGATGGTCTTCATGACGACACTCCCACTTCCTGTTACACGGTGATACGAAGATGGTACTGCACGCGTCGCATGGAGGAGTGATGGAGACGGCCTTCCTTTTCGATCTCGACGGGACGCTCGTCGATAGCGTTTATCAACATGTGCTGGCGTGGCGTGAAGCGCTCGAGACGGAAGGCATCGACCTTTCGGTCTGGCGCATCCATCGCAAGATCGGCATGAGCGGTGGACTGTTCACCAACATGCTGCTGCGCGAAACGCAGGTCGAGATCGATCCGGCTCGTGTCGAGCGATTGCAGCGCCTGCATGCTGAGGCCTACAAACGCAATCGCGCAGACGTGCGGCCGCTTCCAGGCGCGACTGCCTTGCTGAACACGTTGACCACCGCGCAGATCCCGTGGGCCATCGCCACCAGCGGACGAATCGAGAGCGCTGGTCCGATTCTCGACAAGCTCGGCGTCGATCTCAGCCGCGTCCCCGTGGTCACGCGCGATCAGGTGAAGTTCGCGAAACCCGAGCCCGATCTCTTCCTCGTTGCCGCGGAGCGTCTCGGCGTGCGCATCGAAACCGCGTCGGTCGTTGGCGACAGCGTGTGGGACATGCTGGCCGCAACTCGCGCTCGTGCCCTCGGCATCGGGCTTCTGTCGGGCGGGTACGGGCTCGAGGAACTCGAGCGCGCCGGTGCGTATCGAGTCTACGAGGATCCAGCTGATCTCTTGAAGCATCTCGATGAAGTAGGCGGCCGCCGGTAAATCTGAGAGAATTCGCCACGTCACTCAGGAGGACGTGTGGGTTCCACCATGTTTACGCGCCGACAGCTGCTCGAATCCGCGGCGGTGACCGCAGCCGCGACCGCACTTGCGCCACGGGCTGCGTCCGCGCAGTCCTCGCTCGGAGCTGCCAATGACAAGGTACGAGCAGTCCTCGAGACGATCGTCAAAGACACGACCGAGATCGGCCTTCAGGTCGCCGCGTATTTGAACGGCAAGCTGGTCATCGATGCCTGGGCCGGCATGGCTGACGAGGCGAACAAGAAGGCTGTCGATGGCGACACGATGTTCATGCTGTCGTCGACGACGAAGGGCATCACCGCGACGTGTATGCACCTGATGGTCGAGAAACACAAGGTCAGTTACGACATGCCGATCGTGAAGGTGTGGCCCGAGTTCGGACAGAACGGCAAAGAGAATGCCACGCTGCGTCATGCGCTGTCGCATCAGACCGGCGTGCCGCAGACGCCAGTCGGCTACACGCCGGACTGGCTGGCCGACTGGGATCGCATGTGCAAGGGCATCGCGGCGCTGAAGC
>JALDXQ010000073.1:0-33197 GCA_032156805.1 Acidobacteriota bacterium | reverse complement strand
GAGCCGGCGAGCAGAATCGCAACGATCAGAACGTACAGAAACCGCGAGCGTCTCAAGTTCTGCATTCTGAATTCTGCATTCTGCATGACTTGCAGGCGGACGTCGTTCATCCGCCTGCTAGCGTGTCCCGCTCGACGGCTTCTGGCCCGGTTGCTGACGGGGACCGAAGATCGGCTGCCCGAGATCGTCCACGAGGCGATTCAGGTACTGGTTGTTCTCCTGGCAGATGTATTCCGGCAGTTCCGCACCCTCACGCCAGGGAATGTCCCACGCGATCGTGAACGGTCGCGTATAGGCACCGGTGTCGGTGACCGTCGCCTCGTAGTGCAGCGTCGCCTTGTTCGGACGCGTCCACTTCTCGACGACGTGCATCTGGTCGGTATGCGGGTGTCCGAAGTAATCGAGCCAGCTGTTTTCGTTAAAGCCCTTGTTCTCGACGACGAGCGTGTCGCCTTCCCAGCGGCCGATCGAGTAACCGAGGTAGGTCGGGTTGAGCGCGTCACCTTCGGGGAACTTCCGGCCGTCCATGTAGATCTCGCGCCAGATGTGCGTCGCGCCCTCGAAGATCATCATGATGCGCTTGTGCTCGGGCTGCTGGATGATCTCCATCTGGTACGGCGTGGCCATCATGCGCGGCCCACCGGGCGGAAGGCAGTAACCCTCCGGGTCGTACTTCGACTCGTTCTTCGAGTTGTAGTCGTACACGGCGGCCGACCACGGCATCCAGGGCATCCACGGCTCGGACTTCGCACCGCCTCGCCCACCACCGCCGCCGCCGCCACCGCCGCGAGCCCCGGCACCACCGGCGCGTGCCGCCGCCTGCGCTTTCTGAATATCCGGGAGCAGCTGACCGTCGGTTCCAATCACACGCATCGCCATGTTGGTGATGTAGGGAACCGCCCAGACACCCTTCTCACCAGGGATGCGTCCGAAGTTCACTGTGCCGTCCGGGAGTCGTGGTGTGGGAAGTGCGGGACCGGCTGCGCGGCCCCGACCTCCTCCACCTGCGGGTTGTTCCTGTGCCTGAAGTGCGGGCGGATCACCGGGACGACTCTGCGCTACGACGATCCACGCGGTCGATGAAAACACGACCGCCGCCGCCGCGCCCGCCAGCGCAGTGCGAATGGTTATGAACAATGGCGTGCCTCGAGTTACGGGGTGACGCCTTGGCTCGATCCAGCGAAGAGGCGCTGGCCGGTCTTGGCCATCACGACGGTGCGCGCATTGCCCGTCGGGCTGCCATCCTTCGCCATGCTGCCCTCGACGGTGACAACGTCACCGATCTTCATGGTGTTACGCGTCCAGCCGTTTCGCATCAGACCGTTCGGGCTGCCCATTTCCATCGCCCAGTTCGTAACCTTGCCGCTCTTCTCGTCCTTCACGTCGATGTAGAAGAAGGTGTGAGGATTCATCCACTCGACCTTGGTGACGGGCCCGGTGAACTTGAACGTCTTGCTGGCGTCAAATTCCGCCGAGAACGAGTGGTGCGCCATGACACCTGACATGCTGGCGAGCAGAGCGAGTCCAGCAACGACGACTGCACACTTGGTTCGCATCGAACAATCCTCCACGCGAAGTACTCGACCGCGACTTCGTCGCGTCACGACCTCAGACAACTCAACACTGCGGAGCAATCCCGGACGTTCATTTTCCCCGTCCGATAGCGTCCTGTCAACGGCTCGGCTGCCCGGCCTCGCCGCGAAAAGTTCCGCCTATCTCGCAGACACAGGGAACCTTAGTCGGCTGTTCCGGAACGCGATTCCACTGGCGTGTGTATCAGTTGGGAGCCGGGGCGGCTCCCGGCCGCCGGTCGCTGCGATAGAACGTCGCCCCGGTCAACTTGCGGAGCTTGAAGTACGGCTGGAGCACTTCGAGGGATCGGGCCACCGCCACGGCGAGATGCTGACGCACGGCATCCGCCACCTGGTGAGGGGCACCTTCACAGAGTGCTTCGGCCAGTTCGGCGTGACGGGTCGTCGAGTCGGTCGGACTCGGCTGCCGAAGCACGCAGTACCAGATCGAGGCCAGTGCGTGCGTTTTTTCAATCGCTTCGAGCAACGCCGGGCATCGCGCGTTCTGCGCAATGCGCGAGTGCAGCTTCAGATGCACGCTTTGATACAGCATGCGATCGGATTGCGTGCCGAGCACATCCACGCGCGCGGCCAGCTTCTTCAGCTCGAAGCGTTCGCGTGCTGTCGCAAACTGGGCAAACCGCAGTGCGGCCTGCACTTCCAGGGCTTCACGCACCACATAGTGGCCCTGCACGTCCTCGGCCGACGGGATCCGGACCCGGGTGCCGGCGCGAGGCCGGCTTTCGAGAAGCCCTTCGACTTCGAGCCTCAGGAGCGCTTCCGAAACCGGAAGAAAGCTCATTCGAAGCTCAGCAGCGAGTTTCCGGCGCGAAATGACCTGTCCCAGACCAATGGTGCCGCTGAGAATCCGCTGGCGAACGACCGCGTAGGCTTCTGCCGCCAGACTGGACTGTTGTGCAGAGTCACTCATGTTCGCAGCCCTTCTGTCTTTCCGTTCTGAAACCGAAAACCCGTATGCGTGGAATCTTTGGATTTTAGTGTGAAACCTCGTCGTTTAGACGCCGCTGGTCACAAAGTCGCCTGTTTAGGGGTTGTCCTTACGCTTTTAACGATATTCACGGCCGCCTGTAACACCGGGCAGCCGCGACGATCCCTCGACCGCCTGCGCCCCTGCCAGAGCGACGAAGGCCCGACCGACGCCTTCTGCGGGACGATCACCGTCTCCGAGAACCGCCATACAGGAATTGGACGGCAAATAAACCTCTGGGTTGTCGTGTTGCCATCGATAGCATCGACACCCAGCGAGGATCCTCTCTTCTTCCTCGCGGGGGGACCGGGTCAATCCGCCGCCCGGCTCGCAAGCCAGGTGCGCGAAATGTTCCGTCCCGTCCAGCGCACGCGAGACATCGTGCTCGTCGATCAGCGCGGAACGGGAAAGTCCAATCCACTGAACTGCCGGTCGAGTGCCAACTCGCTGCGCGAGCTCACCGAAGGGAGCGAGATGGCGCTCGCGAGACTGCGCCGCTGTCTCGAAGGGTATAACGCCGACGTCCGCCTCTACACAACGGATATCGCCATGGATGACCTCGACGACGTCCGGGCGTTCCTGGGATACGACCGCATCAACCTGTACGGCGGGTCCTATGGGACCAGGGCCGCGTTGGTCTATCTGCGGCAGCATGGCGAGCACGTCAGATCGATCGTCCTCGACGGTGTCGCACCAACTGACATGCGCCTTCCGCTCTTCACTGCGCGCGACGCGCAACTCGCGCTCGACAACGCGCTGGTAGACTGCGCCGCCGAACCAGCATGCCGGCACGCCTTCCCGGAGATGGGTACACGAGTCCGGCGCCTGATCGCCAGCCTCGAACAACATGCGCGCCGCGTTCGCATCATCCATCCGAGAACCGGCATCGCCGAAGAGGTCGTGGTCGATGCACGGCTCGTGGCCAGTGTCGTCTTCGGCGCGCTCTACTCACCACTGACCGCCTCGATCGTCCCCGCGCTGGTCGATCGCGCGGAGCAGAACGACTTCCAGGGACTTTTCGCGCTCGCGCTGGCCACCGAAGATGCCGGCGAGAACATGAGCATCGGAATGCAGTTGTCGGTGCTGTGCAGCGAAGACGCCTCGCAGGTGTCGACCACCGAGCTCGCACTGGAGACCTCGGCCTCCCTGTTCGGCTCGCACCTCATTGGCAGTCAGCTCGAGGCATGCGCGATGTGGCCGAAGGGCAAGGTCAACGCCGACTACTACCGTCCCGTTGTATCCGATGTGCCGGTCCTGGTGCTGTCGGGCGAAGTGGACCCGGTGACGCCACCGGGCTGGGGCGACTCGGTCGTCAAGCATCTCTCGCGCGGCCTGCACATCGTGGTGCCGTCGACGGGCCACGGTGTCGTTGCCACGCCATGCGGCAATCGTCTCGTGAGCGATTTCATTGAACAGGGATCGACGGAAGGTCTGGACACCAACTGCGTCGCCGCCGTTCGTCGTCCTCCATTCTTTGTCACGCCGGCTGGACCGGATCCTTCTGGTAACCGGTAATCCTGAATGCTGAATGCTGAATTCAGAATGCAGAAAATGAACTTGAACGTGCGTAGCGACGATGCTCAGAATCAGTGAAGCGCGTAAGCAGTTCGGCAACGTGACCGCCGTCGACGGCGTGAGCTTCGTCGCGAAGGACGGCGCGATCACCGGGCTGCTCGGCCCCAACGGCGCGGGCAAAACCACGACGCTCCGGATGCTCTATGCGGTCATGAGGCCTGATAGCGGCGACATTTGCGTGGACAACGTGGATGCCATCGCCGCGCCGCAAGAAGCGCAGGCGCGTCTCGGCGTGCTGCCGGATGGCTTCGGGCTCTATCCACGGCTCACGGCGCGCGAGCATCTCGACTACTTCGGCGCATTGCAAGGCATCGATGGCCAGCGTCTCGAGCAGCGAACTGAGGAACTGATCGACCTCCTCGATATGCGCTCGATTGCCGATCGGCGCACCGGCGGCTTCTCTCACGGCGAGCGTACGAAGGTGGCACTGGCCCGCGCGCTCGTGCATGACCCGCAGAATGTTCTGCTCGACGAGCCGACCAACGGGCTCGATGTCATGAGCACCCGCGCCGTTCGCGCCATCGTGCGCCGTCTGCGCGATGCGGGACGCTGCGTGCTCTTCTCGAGCCACGTGATGCAGGAAGTGTCCGCGCTCTGTGACTCGATCGTCGTCATTGCATCAGGGCGCGTGGTTGCGCAGGGCAGCCCTGACGACCTGCGTCGTCAGACCGGCTACGAAAACCTCGAAGACGCCTTCGTTGCGCTGGCCGGCCTCGAGCGGGGAGAGAGCGCATGACGCTGCTGCGCACGGTGCGTCAGGCGATCGTCGTCTGCCGCAAGGAACTGAAGGACTCGCTGCGCGATCGGCGCGCTCTCTGGTCGATCGTCTTCAGCATCATCATTGGTCCCGTGCTGATCGGGTTCATGATGAACCGGTTGGCGGACCGTCAGCGTGAAGCCGACAGCGTGCGCATCCCGATGGTCGGCATGAGTCGCGCGCCGGCGCTGGTCAACTGGCTGAACCAGCAGGCCGGCGTGAGGGTCATCGAGGGCCCGGACAACGCGGAAGAAGCCGTACGCGAGCAGCGCGAGGCTGTCGTCGTGATCGTGCCGGAAGACTTCGCCGAGCGATTCCGCGCCTCGCGGCCAGCCCCGCTGCAAGTCGTGTCGGACAGTTCGCGCAACGACGTGCGCGGAGCGGTGCAACGCGTCCAGGGGTTGTTGCAGCAGTACGCCGCGGAGATTGGCAGCCTTCGGCTGATCATGCGCGGCGTCAGCCCGGCCGCCGTCAGGCCACTGTCGATCGAGTCGATCGAGGTCTCCACGGCCCAGGAACGTGCCGCGCAGATTCTGACATTCATCCCGATGTTCATCATGGTGGCGGGCTTCGTCGGCGGCATGCAGATCGCCACCGACTCGACGGCGGGTGAACGGGAACGCGGATCGCTCGAGCCCCTGCTCGTCAATCCAGCGCCACGTGTCGCATTCGTCGCCGGCAAGTGGATGGCAGCCACGCTTGCGGCCATCGTGAGCGTGTGCCTGACGACGCTGCTGTGCGCCCAGTTGACGAGACTGCTGTCGCTCGAAGACATGGGCATCCGGTTGCGCATCGGGTTCGAGCACGTCGGCCCCATCCTGATCGCTGTGGGCCCGATGTGCCTGTTCACGGCGGCGCTGCAGGCTGCCGTCGCGACGCTCGCGCGATCGTTCAAAGAGGCACAGACCTACATGGGCGTGCTGATCCTCGGCCCGATGCTGCCGGGCGTCCTGTATTCGCTCTACCCGCTCGGCGAGTCAGCCTGGATGCACGCCATCCCGATGCTCGGCTCGTACGTGTTGCTGACCGACGTCCTCGGAGGCCGCCTCCCCGCGATGAGCGCGTATCTCGCATCGGCCGGCACCTGCCTGGTGGGGACGGCAATTCTGATCAGGATCACGACCGGTCTGTTTCGCAGCGAGAACATCATTTTCGGTCGGTGATCACGGGCAACCGTGCGCAACGTCGTGGCGCCGATGCTCGCACTCGCCGTGCAGGTCGCTTGTCGTTCGGCCGATACCTCAACCAACCACGGGCGACAGCCCGCCCGTCGGATCAGGGGCGAATGGTGAGTCAGCAGTTGCCAAAAGGGTCTTTCGGCGCCGATTGGACAGCCCTCCGATCGACCGGGGGATCGTTCGAGCCGGCACAGGGCCGCTCACTGTCGGTCGGGTCGTCGCCATCCCTCACGTACGAGCCCCACTACGGTCTCAAGGAAAAACCGTTCAGTCTCTCGGCCGACCCCCGATTTCTCTATCGCAGCCCGGCGCACGCTCCCGCATTCGACGAACTGCTGAACGGCATCCGTCGTCGCGAAGGGCTGATCGTGCTCACCGGCGAGATCGGCACCGGCAAGACCACGTTGATTCGATCCGTCCTGCAGCATCTCGATCGACGGACGTTCACCGCGTTCGTGCCCGACCCTTTCGTGTCGCGCGAAGACCTGCTCAAGATGCTGCTCGTGGACTTCGGCGTCGTGTCGCTCGCCGATCTGAAACGTGGCGGCCTCGCCGGTGCATCGCGCCCGGATCTCAGTTATCCACTCTACGAATTCCTCGATTCGCTGGTCCCGCTGCAGGCGTTCGCGGTTCTCATCATCGATGAAGCGCAGAACCTTCCGCTGGCGCTGCTCGAAGAGATCCGCATCCTGTCCGACCTCGAGCAACGCGAGAAGCTCCTGCAGGTGGTCCTCGTCGGCCAGCCGGAGCTCAAGACGAACCTGAAGATGCCGCAGATGCGGCAGGTCGATCAGCGCGTATCCGTCCGGTGCGAGCTCACGCCGCTCGGCCTGGCTGACGTCGGGAAGTACATCCGTCACCGCCTGTCTGTGGCGAGCGAAAACGGCAGCGGCGTGCAGTTCTCTGAGAGCGCGATCACTGCCGTGTTCAAGGCGTCAGGTGGTGTCCCGCGTGTGATCAACCTGGTTTGCGATCGCGCGCTGCAACGCGGTCATCTGGCCCAGGCCGCGCTCATCGAGTCTGCGCTGATCCACGAGGCGGCGACATCACTTGGGCTCGAACCACCCAAGCAGGACGCCATCCGTGTTCGTACTGACGCGCCGGCCGAGACGAAGGCTGCCGCGCCTGAGCTGATCAAGGCGACGTCGGTACCTGTGTCCTCGATTTCCGGATCGCCACAGTCTTTGTCCGAGTTCGCTGCCGAAGCCGAATTGTCGGGACCACTCAGCGACACCGGATCGCGACGAACCGCGGCTGCGGTGGCGATCGCGGCGCTCGTTGCCGCGGCCAGTGCGGCGGCCGTGTTCTTCTACCTCGTGAACAGCTCCGGCAACCTCGAGATTCCAACAGTACCGGCGCGTCCGACATGGTCCGCGATCCTCGCGCCTTTGCCAGAGATCGAGATGATTTCGCGCCGCGGTGCCACGTCCGCGCTTCAGGGCGCGCACGACGGGCGCTACGCGATCCAGGTGGCGTCGCTCACGAGCCGCACCCGGGCCGACCGGCTCGTCGCCGAGCTGGGCAATGCGGGCTTCCGCGCACGCATCGTGGAATTCAACCTCGGGTATCCAAGCGGCGTCGTGTTGCAGGTTCGCGTGGATGGCTATCCGAACTCCGAGCTCGCCACACGCGACCTCGCACGGATCCGCGAGCTTCCCGGCTACAGCGACGCTCACCTCCTCTCGAAATAAGCCACCACCCTCGTACACTCTCGTAGCGTCGGGCTTTAGCCGGACCAACCGGCGTGCCCCCCTTTTTTGCCGGACCATGCCGACGCGCACCACGCATGAGAAGATCGCGTGGGAGACCTCGATGCAAATCGGAATGATCGGCCTCGGCCGAATGGGTTCGAACATGGTGCGGCGCCTCCTGCGCGCCGGCCACCCTCTCGTCGTCTTCGATCGCTCTTCAGCGGCGATCAGTGCGCTCGCGGCCGAGGGCGCCGTTGGCGCCACATCGATCGCCGACTTCGTCGCGCGCCTTTCTTCTCCGCGCGTGATCTGCGCGATGGTTCCGGTCGCAGCTGTGGATGCGCTGCTCGCTGAGATCGTTCCGCTGCTCAGCGCAAACGACACCGTGATCGACGGTGGCAACTCGCTGTTCCAGGACGATATCGCGCGCCACAATCGCCTGGCCGCACACGGCGTCCACTACGTCGATATGGGCACGAGCGGCGGCGTGTGGGGACTCGACCGCGGCTACTGCCTGATGATTGGCGGCAACAAGGATGTCGTCGAGCGGCTCGACCCGATGTTTGCAGCGCTCTCACCCGGCGGACCGTCGCCCGGGTCCGACGCGCACGACACTGCCGCGCGCGGATACCTGTACTGCGGTCCATCGGGCGCCGGCCACTTCGTGAAGATGATCCACAACGCGATCGAATACGGCATGATGGCGGCCTACGCCGAGGGCTTCAGCATCCTCAAACACGCCAACGCGGGGAAGGCGTCCGTGGAGCACGACGCCGAGACCACTCCCCTGCGTCAACCCGAGCACTACCAGTACGACTTCGACATGGCGGCGATCGCAGAAGTATGGCGGCATGGCAGCGTGATCACGTCATGGCTGCTGGATCTGACGGCAAGCGCGTTCGTGAAGAGCGGCTCGCTCGAGGGCTTTGCCGGCCGCGTGTCTGATTCAGGCGAAGGACGATGGGCGCTTGCGGCGGCCACCGATATCGGCGCTCCAGCGCAGGTGCTGGCGACGGCGGTCTTTCAGCGGTTCGCGTCGCGCGGTGAAGACGACTTCCAGAACCGTGTGCTCTCCGCCATGCGCTGGGGGTTCGGCGGGCACGCGGAGAAGAAGTAATGCGTGAAAAGTCCGATGCCCTGGTGATCTACGGCATCACCGGCGACCTGGCCTTCAAGAAGATCTTCCCCGCGCTGCAGGCGCTCGTCGTCCGCGAACGCCTGAACGTGCCGATCATCGGCGTGGCCCGCTCGGCCGGTACGCTGGAGGAACTGGTCGAACGCGCGCGCGCCAGCCTCGAGGCCGCAGGCACTTTCGATCGCGAGTCATTCGAGAAGCTCGCATCGCTGCTCCGGCTCGTCTCAGGCGACTACCACGACGCGAGCACATTCGAAAGACTTCGCCAGTCACTCGGGAGCGCCAGGCGGCCCCTCCACTACCTGGCCATTCCTCCGACGATGTTCCCGGTGGTCATCAGGCACCTGAAGACGACCGGGTGCTGCGCTGGAGGCGCGCGGGTGATCGTGGAGAAGCCCTTCGGGCGCGACCTGCAGTCGGCGCGCGATTTGAACGCCACCTTGCGTGATGTGTTTCCCGAGGATGCGATCTTCCGCATCGACCACTACCTCGGGAAGGAGGCGGTTCAGAACATGCTCTATTTCCGGTTCGCCAACACGTTCCTCGAACCGATCTGGAATCGCCAGTACGTCGAGCACGTTCACATCACCATGTCGGAGGACATCGGCATCGCCGGGCGCGGCGCCTTTTACGAGGAGACCGGCGTCATTCGCGATGTCATCCAGAATCACCTGCTTCAGATCGTGACGTACCTCGCGATGGAGTCACCGTCATCGACATGGACCGAGGCCGTGCGTGACGAGCAGGCCAAGGTGCTCAGAACGATCAGGCCGCTGTCGGCCAACGACCTCGTGCTCGGGCAGTTCAGCGGCTACCTGAAGGAGAAGAATGTCGCGCCCGATTCGAAGGTGCCAACGTTCGTGGCAATGCGTCTCTTCGTCGATTCGTGGCGGTGGCATGGTGTGCCGTTCTACGTGCGTGCCGGCAAGTGCCTCGAGGCAACCAAGACCGAGATCATCGTCGACTTGAAGGAACCACCTCCCGTGGTCTTTCGCGAACCGCCACGAGGCGACAACTACGCCAAGTTCACGCTGGCGCCTGATGTCGCGATCGACCTCGGCGCATCGGCCAAGCGTCCCGGTGAAGGCATGATCGGTGAGCAGGTCACCCTGTCGGTCGTGAGAGTGGAGCCTCAAGGGCAAGGCGCCCGACTTGGTCCGTACGAACGCCTGCTCGGCGATGCGATGATGGGAGATGCGACGCTCTTCGCCCGGCAGGATGTGGTTGAAGCGGCGTGGGCCATTGTCGATCCGGTCTTGAGCGCGCCGATGCCGCTCACGACCTACGAGTGCGGCAGCTGGGGCCCGCCGGAGGCAAAGCGCCTGATAGAAGATGCTTCCTGAAGTCCTGGTCGGGTCGCTGACCTCTCTGCTCAATCGGCTCGCGTCAGAGGTGGTCACCGAAGCAACGCGCGCGAAAGCCGCGCGAGGCTTGTATGCGGTCGCGGTTCCGGGTGGATCCGTTGGCGTTGCGTGCTTCCCCGCCCTGGCCCGAGTGCCAATCGATTGGAGCGTCACGCATGTCTTCTGGGTCGATGAGCGTGCCGTCCCGCCTTCGTCGTTTGACTCGAACTTCAGCCTTGGAAGGTCGCTGTGGCTCGACTCCTCCGCTGCGAGCCCCTCATCGATCCATCGAATGCCGGCGGATAATCCAAATCTCGACGAGGCGGCTGCTCTGTACGCTGCCGAGCTCCGGCACGTGTGCGAAGGCCCTCATCTCGACCTCGTACTGCTCGGCGTGGGAGCGGATGGACACGTCGCGTCGCTCTTTCCAGGACATCCGGCCTTGTCCGAGGAACACCAGCTCGTCGTCCCGATCGCCGACTCCCCCAAGCCGCCACCGCGACGCCTGACGATGACACTGCCGCTACTCACGAGTGCCCGGTGCGTCATCGTGATGGCCCTCGGTAAGTCGAAGGCCGCTGTGATGCACGAAGCGCTGACGCGCGAGGACTCCATGCTGCCGATATCGCTGATCCTCCGCCGCGCGCCGCGTGCTCTCGTGCTGCTGGACGAAGAGGCCGCCACCGTGTGACCTGCGCTGTCACACGGCAGCGGGAGACTACGAACGGAGAACCAAGAGCGAAGAACTAAGAACCAGAACGTTGAACACGAACCTTGAACATTGAACACTGAACCTGGAACTGTGAGCGTCTTATAATGCCGTCCGTGAAACCTCTCTTCGAGCTGTCGACGCTCGATGCCGTTCAGTGGCTGCGCGATCTGCCGACCGAGTCAGTGGATCTCATGGTGACGGATCCGGCGTACGAATCGCTTGAAAAACACCGCGCCGTCGGTACGACGACAAGGCTGAAGCACAGTAAATCGTCGAGCAACGATTGGTTTCGCGTGTTTCCCAATTCGCGGTTTGGTGAGCTGTTCGCCGAAGTCTTTCGCGTGCTCAAGCCCGACACCCACTTCTACCTGTTCTGCGACGCGGAAACGATGTTCGTTGCCAAGCCGGAAGCGGAACGCGCCGGATTCAAGTTCTGGAAGCCGCTCGTGTGGGACAAGCGCACGATCGGAATGGGCTATCACTACCGCGCGCGCTACGAGTTCATCCTGTTCTTCGAGAAGGGTAAGCGCAGGTTGAACGACCTCGGCCTGGCCGACATCATCACCGAGCCGCGCATACACCGCGGCTATCCGGCCGAGAAGCCGGTGAAGGTTTCGGAAGTCGTCATCGGCCAGAGCTCGCAGCCGGGCGACGTCGTGGCTGACCCGTTCATGGGATCAGGCAGTGTCGGGGTAGCCGCGCTGAACCTCGGGCGGCGTTTCCTTGGGACCGATCTCAATCCTGACGCGGTGGCTCATTCGTCCCAGCGGCTTGGTCGTTTCGGTGAGGGCCGCAAGCCAGACGAGGTGGCATCGGCCACCACGCCCGATCTGTTTGCCATGATGGGCTCGCGCCGATGACGGGCGCCGCCTACGCCGACCTCGTCGCCTTCTACGTCTCCCGGCGGTTCGAGGAACGCGGCCTCAAGGTCTACCGCGAGATTCAAATCGGCAAGACGATCATCGGCAAGAACCGACACGTGGACATCTTCTGCGTCTGCGAGCGCACGAACCGTGCGTTCGCAATCGAGTGCAAGTTCCAGGAGAGCATCGGCACGGTCGACGAGAAGATCCCGTACGCCCTCGAGGATCTGAAAGCGTTCCCCATGGCCGGGTGCATTGCCTACGCCGGCGGCGGCTTTTCGGATGGGGTGCTGCACATGCTCGAGGCATCACCTCATGCCGCCTACTGTATGCCCGCGATCGATCAGGGCGAGCCTTCACCCGATACTCGCGAGCTCGATCACCTGATGGCGATGCATTTCGAGTGGTGGGATGTGCTCATCGGCAGCAAGCGTCCCGTCTTCGACCAGCGGCTCCTGCTTTCCTGACGCGTTCGTCACGCTCTCGTCAGGGCCTGCTGCTCTTCGCCTGTCATCGCGATGTTGGTGACCGGCATCCCGCTGATGGCCTCGCTCGCGGTGTCCTTCCTCGCCGCGGCGCTTCTCTTCACGTTCTTCGTGCGCCAGCCCGTCGCCATGAGCGACGACGCGCGGGCAAACTCGCGAATGGCGAAGGCAATCGCAGTGACGTCGGTGTTGCTGTGGTCAGGCGTCGGCATCATGGGCCGCGGGATCGGCCTCTATTGAGTCTGGAGGCGCGGTCTCCAGGCGAACCACATGAGCGGCGCAAAGAGTACGAGCTCCACCGCGGCAACGTACATCCCGTATGGCGACAGAATTCCCAGGCCGATAGGCGACACGGGTATCGGAGTCCACGGCGCGAAGTAGCGCGTGAGATCGAATGGCCAGAACAGGGCGCAGCCGAGGCCGCCATTGGTCAACGTGTCAAGGAGCGCATGGCTGCCGACGACCAGGCTGGCAGCGACACCCGTGCGGATGGCCGGCCGGCGGCCGAACAGCGCGATCAAGCCGACGGCAACGCCGATGGCGAGTGAAAAAACGATTGAATGCGTTGCCCCCCGATGGCCCCACTCGTCACCGTATCGGACGCCCAGGGCAAACCCGACTACGTCGGAATCAGGCAGGAACGACAGCGCCGACCAGAACAGCACCGCGGTAAAGGAAAGCCTGTCAGCTGGTTTTTCCGGCTGGTAGAGACGGGCGGCTGCCATGCCGACTGCGAGGTGTCCTAGGCCTGCCATGGCACAGAGATACTGTAGGGATGGCAAAGATCACGGTCGAGTCGCTCGGGGAGTCGCAATATCAAGTAACGGTCGTCGACGGAAAACAGCGAAACTCCTACGTCGTCAGCGCAACTGCGAACGATGTTCAGCGTTACGCGCCGGCAGAAACCTCACCCGAGCGCCTGATTGAAGCGTCATTCGAGTTTCTCCTCGAGCGCGAGCCGGCGAGCGCGATTCTTTCGTCGTTCGCGCTCCCCGTCATCGAGCGCTACTTTCCCGAGTACCCGAGCGCGATTCGAGCGAGGTTGTGACCGGGACCAGGGACTCGCTTACTTCCGTGGAGGCGCGGCCCCGCGACCGCCGGCCGGAGGCGTCTGCGTCTGGGGAGGCGGACCACCACCACATGCCACCTTGCACTGCGGAGGCATGACGTACTTGTCTTTGATCTTCTTCCGGTACTCCGGGTACATCGTCTCGGGCCCGCCGAGAACCGCCTCGAGTGGGATGTTGTAGTTTTTGGTTACCTCGTCGATGGACGGATTTTTCCCGGGAAGATAGTGCGGAGCGATCTCCGGGTTCTCGTGCAGGTGCGGCAATTCCTCGATCGGCTCGCACGCTGTCAGCGGGAAGTTGTTCATGTTGGTCGTCAGTCGGAAGACCTCGGTCAGCACGAACGGCTCCGCCAGGTACACGGGGTCTTCGAGGATGCCGGTAACCGTCAACAGATCGCCGTGTCGGTTGAAGGTGTAGGTAAGGACCGCCCGGTCGCTGCTGAAGCCGCGATGGCGCTTGATGTCGCCGAGCTTGGCGTGCGTGGTGACGGCGGTCAGCGTGTCGCCCTCCCACTTGCCGGTGGTGAAGCCACCGTGCGAGTGCGGCGCGTACTTCGACGGATGCGGGCGGCCGTCCATCCAGATCACGGTCTCGTCGCGATCGCCCCACCCCAGGATCTTCCAGGCCAGCAGCTTCTGGGTGATCGGGTCTGGCACCATCACGAACTGCAGCGGGAACGGCCCCACGAGCGCGTAGTACGGCGGGTACATCTGGCACTGGCGCTCGGTCGCGGACAGGGCCGCGATGTCGTAGCTCAATGCCTTGGCGCGGCCATCAGCGCTGAGCGGCATGCCCATGAGATCGACTGGTTCCCGCGAAGAGCCGTTGTCGTTCTGTGAGATGCGCTGCCACGTGCCAGTGAGATCGACCTGCGCGTAGACCGGTGCCGCTGAGAACGCTACGACGACGAGGACTGCGAACAGACTTGGTATGAAACGCATTTCTATATCGCCCCAGGCACTTTGAACTTTGACCTTTGACCTTTGAACTTCAAGCGTTGCAACGGTCACCACTTTGTCGAGCACGGCGTCGGATCCCACTTGCTCCCGTCGGGCTCCTTCTTGAAGATCGGCGCGATGAGTCTCACGTTGGACAGGTACTGCGGATCTTCGATCTGCGTCGTGATCGTCAGCCATTCCTCACCATTCGGCCGCTTGTAGAGATCCCAATGCTCGGTCATCGCGACGTTCTCGCTGTAGGGGACACCGTTCTTCCGCAGGTATCCCGCGCGCAGATTCCTGGTCACGACGCGCAGTGAACCGCCGGTCGGGCGAGCGTCCGGTGAGTCCGCGGTCCGATCGGCAGGCCTCAACTGCAGAGGCACGTTCGGCCGCGGTGTCAGCCACTGCGCCTGTGAGACTCCCTGCCAGGTGCGCGGCCCATCGGCCGGCGTCTTCGCGTCGAAGCGCAGGAGTCGCGTCTGCATGCCTGCGTCGACATCGACCTTGAGTGTCGTGTCGTCCTGCCACGTGATGTGAATCCGGCCCGGGACGCTCATCAGCGCGGGCGCACCGTAGGACTTGCATTGTTCGCCGGCGGCTTCGTCTTTGGCCGGATCCCAGGCGTCAGCCACCTTTCGTGCTGCAGGTGTGAGCTGAAGGCCCTGGTAGTCGCCTTTCGCCGGGGGCACCATGCGCCAGCGCCAGTCCTGCGTGACGATCGATACCCAATAGCCGGTGAGATCGATCGGCGCGCCCGCTCTCGGCGCGCGCGGCGGCTGCGGCGCGTTTCCGCGCTGGGCGTCGACCTGCGCATCCAGAAGGATCAACCCTACGAGCACCGAAGTGGTCACAAGGAGCGCGCGCCTCATTACTTCTTCCCCTTCTTCGCGGCGAGCTCGTTGTAGATCACCTCGACGAACATGTCCGTCGTCCACTCACCCTTGTCCGCCCCGTACTGACTCTTGTATCCAAGCGTGGGATCCGCCGCTTTCACCTGCGCGAGCGTCTTTCCTTCGTCGATCAGGTCCTGCACTCGGTCGCGCACCGTGGTGACCGCATCGCGGTATTCCAGCAGGTCGAGCTTGTCGTAGACGAAGCCGTGCCCGGGCACCAGGAACGTGCGGTCCGGGTTCCACTGGATCGGCACGTTGAGGATGCTCATATCCATCAGGCGGTTCAATGCAGCGAGCTCGCCCTGGATAGTGCCACCGCGCGTCGTGTCGATGAACGGCCAACGCGTCGTGTCGATGATGTCGCCGGTCGCAATCACATCGCCGCGACGGAAGAAGACGATCGTGTCGCCGTCGGTGTGCGCTTCGGGCATGTGAATGACCTGAATGCCTTCGCCGTTCAGGTACATCCCGTACTGCCTGAAGGCGAATGTCTTCGTCGGCCAGAATGCGAACGGGAGGGCCTGCGGCCCCGTCGCCTCCGTCATCCTGGTCAGCACGTTTTCATGGGCCAGCACGCTGGCCCTGCCCGAGTTGGAGACCAGGTCGTCGTTCAACCCTGCGCCGGCCGCGACAGCGCCCGGGAGGATGCTGAGTCCGGCCCGAGCGAGCCGGTCGTTCCCGCCGACGTGATCGGCGTCCATGCTCGTGTTGATGATGTAGCGGATCGGTAGCGGGGTGATTTTCTGGATCGCCGCGAGCACCTTGTCCGCCATCGCGGTGCTGCCCGAGTCGACCAGGATCACGCCATCGGGACCCGTCTGCACGACGATGTTCCCGCCAGCGCCGCCAATGACGTAGAAATTCGGTCGGATCTGGACGACGTCGAGGCCGTCGCTTGTTTCCTGCCGCGCGCTCGCAGGTTTTTCCCAACCAACCACCAGGACCGCCGCGGCCGCGAGCACGCAGATCGCGGTCGCCGCACTATGACTGATATGTCGTTTCCACATCGTAAGGATCAGGCCTGAATGAAAGCGCGATTCTGTCTATCGCATGGGCCTCAAGTCAAGCGGACTCGACCGGATCGATACTCTGACCTCTTCTTCAGGACCCGAACCCCCGTTTAATCAATCCGCGTGAAACGTTGCAGCCTGGGAGGGCCTATATACATGGATCTATCCCGTTCGCTGGCAGCTCGTGCGGTTGATGGCCGTGGCCTTGATGATTGGCTATTGCACGCTGGCCATTGCCGTCTGCGTCGTCCTGATCTGGATTCCCTACGCAGAGTACATGTATCTGGACCGCATGGACGTGCGGATTGGCGGCGCGTGCCTGATTGGCGCCGCGACCGTCCTCTGGGCCCTCGTGCCACGACCGGACCGGTTCGAGGCGCCCGGGCCGCAGCTGACGCCGGCAACCGCGCCACAGCTCTTCTCGTTGATTGACGACGTGGCTGAGAAGACGGCACAGCCGCGTCCGGCAGACGTCTACCTGCTGAACGAAGTCAACGCGTGGGTCAGTCAGCGTGGCGGGACGTGGGTTTCGGCAGCCGGCGCGTGCGGAACCCTGAACTGAATGTCAAGTTTCGAATGCCGTGAGTCCCATCTCGGTGCCTCGGTGTGTCGTAATCGAGTTACTAGCCCTGCGGATTGAGCAAGTCACACACCGCGTCCGCCGGCGCCAAGGCTTCCCTCTGCGAGAGCGCAATCGCGGACGCATGACAGCGGATGCGTGGATCGACGGTGCCGAGCCTCGTTGCACGCTGAATTGCTGACGCCGCATCGGCAACACGGCCGGCGCGGAAGTACGACCACGCGAGCGTATCCATCGTGATGACGTCCTGACGTTCGTTCGCCGCGCGCTCGGCAAGCGCGACCGCTTCGGGAATATTGCGCCCGCGCTCGGCCAGGAATCGGGCGAGCGCACCCGGCCGTGGATGTTGCTCCTCCCAACCTGCACGCTCCATCTGCTCCGCCTCCCGATACAGCGTCTCCGCATCGGCTGCGTGACCCATCTCCGCGAGCAGGTCTCCCTGCGTGGCGAGTGACTCGGGTGTGGTGGGCACGCGCCGCGACAGATCGAGCGCGTCGGCGTAGCGATGCTGTGCGATGAGCAGCCGGACCCGTCCGTTCATCGCGTGTGGATGCGACGGGAAGACGAAGTCTGCGCGACTGAACTCGCGCTCCGCGTCGTCGAGCCGGCCCTGCAGCACGTAGAGATTGCCCAACTGCGCATGCGTCCACGCCAGGGCCTCGGGATCGTGCCGGCTCGTCGCCTCTGCCGACATCATCATCAACTGCACCGCACCATCGAGATCGCCCTGCAGTTCGCGCGCGTGCGCCACGCGTGCGTAAGCACCCGCGTCGGGACGCCGCTCCATGACTTTGTCAAACGAGTCGAACGCCTCGTCGTATCGCCCGAGTTCCAGCAGTGCGTCGCCTGCAATCGCGTAGTTCCACGCGTCCGTCGGTCGAAGCTTCTGGGCCTTGGTGGCCTCCTCGAGTGCCTCTTCGAAGCGATGCTGCGAGAGATACACGACGCTGAGCATCCGCTGCGCCATGTAGTCCGACGATGAATGCCGGAGCGTGGCGCGCAGCACGCGCTCGGCGTCGATCGCCAGCGACGCGTCGGCGCTGACGCGTGCCATGCGCATCAGGGCGTCCGCCAGGCGCACGGCCGCTTCCCCGTCGCCGGGATTGGCCGCGACCTTCTGGCGATTCGATGCGATCGTCGCGTCGAGACCATCACGGGTCGTCCGAACGGCAGCGCCGGAACCATCACCTTCCCGGGCATCGGGCGCCGTGCTGGGAACCGCGGCGCCGGCATCCCGAATCCCGAGTCCCGAATCCCGGTAGATGGCCCACGCCGCCAGGACCGTGAAGAGACCACACAGGTAGATGAAAGCCTTGCGCATGATTCCTCTACCACCTGAACGCGACGCCGCCGCCGGCGACGCGCCACGCGTCGAAGTCGGGTAACTGCTCCACGAACACGATCGCGTCCTCGTCTGACCCGCCGGGCACCAGCTGTTGTTGAACGAAACCCTGATCGGCCAGGCGCCGACAGATGCGCCACGACCAGACGGCGAACGGCGACGCCAGCCACTGCGCCTGTGCCACGTCCGGACGAATCAGTTGAGCCGATGCGGCGCCTTCCATTTCCACTGTCGTCTTCGGGTCCATCGCATCCTCCGCTCACCGAGTGCGGTGGGCCTGAAGACCCGCCTCACTCGCATGGGTCTACGCGCCCTTGACGTCGATCGGATTTAGCTCGGCGGCTCTTGATGATCTGGCGCTAATGGCTTGGTGTGCTGAGGATCACGAATCCCGTCACGGCATCCGTGAGGCGAAGCTCGATTGTGGCGACCTGGCCGCCTGTGCCGCGTTCCCGGCCGCAGCACCGGCGGCCAGTGGCGACGCAATTGAGCTTCGCCTCTACCGCCTAGACAGAGCCGGCGAGCCGAATCACGCCGGATGGTGCCGCGAGACCGCCCGGTGGTTCGTCGGTCACTGCGACAGTGACCATGCCGGGTGTGAGGCCTGGTGGTGGCGCAGCGATCAGCATGCCGCGGCCGCTGCCTTGTTCAGCGAGAAGTCCGGCGCTGAGCGGTCCTGCTCCACCGATGACCCACACCTGATAGATGCGCCCGGGCGGCGGCACCGGCAGATTGTTGGCCACGATCAGCAGGCCGCGAGTGGGGCTCCAGAACGCACGTGCGACGGAAGCTGTCGCGTTCTCGCGCCCAGCCATCGGAACTGGCTGCATGTCTTCGGCTGTCAGGATCGAAACGACCATGTCCGCCTGTCCCGCAGTCAGATCGAGCTGGCGACGCAGCTCGTTGGCTTGCTGCAGCGCAGCAGCCGCCTCCGCCTGCGCCTGCTGCACATCGTCTACCAGGAAACGACGGCTGTTGATGGAGTAATAGAGCGCCGCACCGAGCCCGATGATCACGACCGCAGCGGCGGCCAGCCACCCCAGATTCGTACTGCGTCGAACCGGGCTGGTCGTTGAATCACGGAACGGGGTGACGACCGCGCTTGCCTCGCTCGCACGGCGTGGCGGCTCCTGCGGTTGCAGGGCGAGCGATGCGATGACGCGCTGCCTGAGTGCCGGTGGCGGCGAGACCGGCTCCACCGAGTGCGCGATACCTTCCATCACGACCGCCAGCTCACGCAGGTCGGCAGCACAGAGGTCGCACTCGCGGATGTGTCTTTCCACGTCGCGTCGGTCATCTAGAGACAACTGTCCCAGGGCGTATTCGTCGAGCATCGCGCCGATCGTGGCGTGGCGATCCATGTTCATGGCCGCAGGCTCCGGCGCAGGGTCGTGAGCGCGGTTCGGATACGAGTCTTGATCGTCCCGAGCGGTGCCGCCAGTCGCTCGGCGATCTCGGATTGTGAGAGACCCTCGAAATACGCCAGTTCGAGCGCCGTCCGCTGCTCGACAGGCAATTCGCCGAGTCCCTGCCTGATGCGCGCGTATTGCTCGCTCGCGATGAGCGCATCGGTGGGCGGCTCGCTGTGCCCGGGCATCCGGTCGAGCAGGATGTCACCGGTCGTATCGGGCCGTGATTGCCGGGCCCGCAGCCGATCGATGGCACGCGTCCGCGTAATCATGAGCAACCAGCCCGCAACCGTGCCGCGCCCGGACTCGTAGCGGGTCGCCGTTCGCCAGGCTTGCGAAAACACCTCCTGCACCACGTCTTCGGCGTCGCCGTCATCGCGCAAAATCCGCCGCGCGAGCGCAAGGACCTTGCCCGCGTGCCGGTCGTAGAGGTCTCCCGCCGCATCCAGGTCGCCGGATGCGAGCCTGACAACCAGGCGCAGATCTGCGTCAGCGGTAGCGCCGAGTGCTGTTGCCTGCAGATGAGAGTTCCCTGTCACTGTCTACGGACCGGAGGCGGAATCGGATTGCTTCCCTGACTGTGAGGATTCTAGTGTGACCCGGCCAGACAGCACAGGCCCGCGTCGGTCGGGCCACTCTAACGCTCGCGGTGCGAACTGCCTGCCGGCGTGCCAGTCGTCGACAAGCCGTCTGGTTCCTCCATGCTCATGCCGTCGCCGAGAACCAGGTGCTCCGCTGCGGCCGCCGCCTCGCGCAACTGGTCGAGTATGAAGAGCGTCAGCTGCTGCTCGTCCGCCACGTCCGAGCCGGTCTTGGCTTCGATAATCGCCTGAAGGTTGAAGACGATGAGCAGCAGATGGGCTTGGCCCGCCAGCGCCTTGAACCATCCCTCGAGGCCGATCCCGCACGGGTGCCCTTCGGGCAACGACCCGGACAGATTCTCGAACCGCAGTTTCAGTTGTTCGACTTCCTCGGCCACCGTCATCTGGTTCACCCTTCTGGCGCCGTTTTTCCGGCATCCCGAGTGTCCAGTTGCAACATCGTGGCCGCGCGGCGCGTGGCCATCGGTGGGACGGTTGCATCGGTGTCCACACCTAATGCCACATCACAACGGCTCAGGGTCCGCTTTTCACCACGATCGATAGCCGAGCTTACAAACGTCGTGGAGGGACATGGCTGACTCGGCAGGCGGGTTCCTCCCGGGGTCTCAGCCGGCCAGGAGTTCGTGTTCGTCGACCACGTTCACGACCACGCCGTCGAGGAGCGTCGCAGCATCGGACGAGGGCAGTTCCTGGACGTCTGACAGCTTCCGTTGAATCGTCCGGGTCCCTTTCCGCGCCTCGTCGATCTTGGTGGCGGCACGGTGAAGATTTTTCTGAATGCCGTCCAGCACGGTCGCGAACTTCGCAAACTCGGTCTTCACTGCGCCAAGCAGTGCCCACACCTCGCTCGAGCGCCGCTCGATCGCCAGCGTCCTGAATCCCATTTGAAAACTAGTCAGGATCCCCCACAACGTCGTCGGTCCGGCAATGACGATGCGGTGATCGCGCTGGATGCAATCGGCTAGACCCGGGCGTCGAAGCACTTCGGCATAGAGACCCTCGTTGGGCAGGAACATGATCGCGAAGTCGGTCGTGTGCGGTGGATTCAGATACTTGCCCGCGATCTCCTTCGCCGACGACCTGACGCGCGCTTCGAGACGCCGGCCAGAGCTTTCTATGGTGGCCGCATCCGCGCGATCCGAGGCCTCGAGCAGCGCCTGGTAATCCTCGAGCGGAAACTTCGAGTCGATCGGCAGCCACATCGGGCGCTCGCCGGTTCCCCCGCGGCCAGGCAGACGGATCGCGAACTCGACTCGCTCGCCGCCGATCTCGCTCGTCGCCACGTTGCACGCATACTGATCCGGCGCGAGCACCTGCTCGAGGAGCGTCGCCAGTTGCACTTCGCCCCACGTGCCGCGGGTCTTCACATTCGCGAGCACACGCCTGAGATCGCCAACGCCGGTTGCGAGTACCTGCATCTCGCCGAGGCCTTTGTAGACCTGCTCGAGCCGCTCGCTGACCTGACGAAACGATTCGCCAAGGCGCGCTTCGAGAGTGCTCTGTAGCTTCTCGTCCACCGTCTGCCGCATCTGATCGAGCTTCGTCGCGTTGTCGTCTTGCATCGCGCGAAGACGATCGTCAACAGTTGTTCGAAGGGCCTCGACCTGTCGCTCGAGCCCTGCGCGGAGCGTGTCGATCTGTCTTGCCTGCGCCTGGCCAAGCGCGGTTTGCGCCTGCACCAGCGAATCACCGAATCGGTGGATCGAATCTGACGTCTCGGTGCGATGGCGGCGCAGCTCGTCTCGCAGCGTGGTATCCACCTTCCGCGGCAGCGCCTCGATGTCGCCTCCGAGTGCTCGAACGGCTTTCCTATTCAACGCGGCCATCACCGCGGCAATCGACACGGACACGAGGACAACGACGAACACAGCTGTTTCCATGATTTCAGGCTAAGGGGGGCCAGTGACAGCCGAGGTCATACGCCTTACATTCGCCACACACACTGGTCGCGGCTAGTTGGGTGGAAGACAACGGCAATCTCTCGAGGCGGCGCGATGGACGAAGGGTGTAATAGCGCGCTGGAGGCTCGCCGCGCGGTCAGCGCCCCCGTTCTTCGAACGCCTCCGCAAATCGCTGCCGTTGATCCGCATTCCCGAGCATCAGCAGCGTGCCTCCCTTCGGGAGGACTGTTTCTCCGGTCAGCTGGGACGTGACGGTCTGCTGATCTTCCATCGCCACGACGCTGAGTCCGGTTCGTGAACCGATGCCGGTCTCCGACAAGGGCTGCCCCGCGAGTGACGCGGGTACCTTGACCTCGAACAGCCGCACGCCCTCGCCCAACATGACCGCCGCGGCGTCGTTGACGAGCGACATGATGCTGTCGACTCCGAGCGACGTGTAGCTGAGAACGAAGTCGGCTCCAGCGCGGTGAATGGCTTCGACGTTGCGCTCGTGCGTGATGCGGCTCACGATGCGCACGTCCGGGTTGAGCTTGCGGCAATACACCGCCAGGTAGATGTTCATCGCATCGTCATTGGTCGTCAGCAACACGGATGCGGCGCGTGCAATGCCGGCACGCTCGATTGTTTGCCGGTCAGCGGCGTCCCCGGCGTGCGCCTCGTCCACAGTCATCGTCGCCAGCGCCTTTTCGTCACGATCAAGCGCGTAGACGACGAGCCCCTTCTGCTTCAGCGCACGTGCGGCGGCCTGTCCAACTTTGCCTGCGCCAATCACCAGCACCGGCGCCGGCGTGCCGTCGCGCGCGATCAACCTGTTGAGAGCGGCAATCTGCTCGGCCGTGCCGGCCACGACCGCCACGGCATCCGATGGAATCACTGTTTGCGGGAAGGCGGGCTGCAGTCGTCCGCGCTCCCACAACCCGACAACGCTCAAGCCAGTCAGCTCGCGCAGGCGCGTTTCGCGAACGAGGGCGCCAGACAGGAGCGTGTCGCGCACTGGCAGCTCGGCGACATGCACGCCGTGAAACGAACCGATCACATGCGCTTCGGCACGACCGGTCTCGACCCGATTGGCCAGTGATTCACCGAGCTGGCGCTTCAGTGGCAATACCGTCGTCGCTCCACTGAGTCGCAGGATGTCGACGGAATCGTCCTCTTCGGCAACGGCCGCCACGTGCACACGCGGAGCGACTTCTCGCACCGTCAGCGTGATGTTCGTATTCGTCGTGTCTTCACAATTCGCGACCACGAGCCGCGCGGTCGACGTCTGCAGGAGCTCGTAGGTCTCGCGGCTGTCGTTCTCGCCGGCGATCACCGACAGATCGTCGCTGATGAACCGCGCCGCCTTCGCGTGATCCGGCTCGACGATGAAATACGGGATGGCTGCCGCGGTCAGCCGCTCGACCAGGCTCGCGGCAACCGCATCGTACTCGGTGATGATCACGTGCCCGCTCGTTCCGGCGCGCACCTCGCGCGGGGCGCGCAGTCGCACCCGCGACTCGAGCCAGGGCGCGTAGAACAGCCGGATGAACAGGAAGGGAAGCATGACGAGCAGGAAGACTACGCCCGACACGAGGACGATCAAACTGAAGAAGCGGCCGATGTCGCTGGTGAAGGTGATGTCGCCAAAACCCAGCGTCGTCATCACGACGAGAGTCCAGTAGAACCCCGTGATCCACGAGTGCTCTTTGCCCTCGACGCTGCCCATGATCACGTGGAAGACGACCGCATAGACCGTGATCATGGCGACGAGAAACGCGAAGTACTGGAGGAGCGCCGTCAGGTTCTCCCGGCTCTCTCCTTCGGAAAACAGGAAGGCGAACTGGCTGGACAGGTACTTCATCTCGCGACGTATGTTAGTGCGCGCTGGCCGGATCAGTCGTCCTGGGCGATCTCCCTCCACCGCCCGTCCGCATCCACGCGCGAAATCCCCCATCCTGATCGTCGTCCTCGCGCGTAATCGAACAGTTCCCGGAGCAGCCACCGTGCCTCGCGCGTCCCTCGCTCCGTGAGACCGGCTCGTGTGGCGAGCGCGAACTGCGGGTAGCCATATCTGAACCACGGCACGTGGAGACCCGTGCCCAGTCCAGAGACTGGGGAATGGATGACGACGGACATGTCGTTGAAGCGCGCGAACAGAATCTCCCCGGTGATCTCGACTCCATCGACCAGGATCTGAATCGGGATGTTACGTAGTGGCTCAGGGGTGTCGCTGTCGATCATGGTGTCTCCTTTTGAAGGAAGACACCCAGACAACCGAGCTCGCTCGGTGGGACCTTTTGTTGTCGCTACGGGCGACCACATCCGCGCAGGATTGCGCGTTGGCACCTTGCCGGTCCAGGCAGGTTGCCGGGACTCGCCGCATTGGGCGAGCCGCTCTGGATGTCGCCGGCCATTATAGTGGAAAGCCGGCGAACCTGAGACCGTCAAATGCCGCTACTGAAAGAATGGCTTCCTGCCCTGCGGCAGCGGCGTCTGATCGAGCGCGACCATCATCGACGAGATCTGATACAGCCCCATCGTGCCGACCAGGTCGACGACGCCACGGTCGCCACCGAGGACCTGTTTCGCCGCGCTGACTGCTGCGTCGCTGAGTGCGCGTTTCGTGATGAACTCGTTCGCGAAGTCGTAGATGACTTCGACGTCTTTCTCCATCCCCGTCGGCCGCTTCCCGACGCGAATCGCCTCGACGACATCCGCAGCAAGACCGAAACGCACGGCAGCGTTGTGGTGCGCATTCCACACGTACTCCGCCGACCAGTGCTTCGCGACGACGAGGATGGCAAGTTCGTTCAGCTTTGGTGGCACGGTCGAGAAGCCCTCCCGGCCAGCAAAGCGTGAGTACGCAATCGCCTTCTGCGCAAGATCGCCGAGCTCCGGGCTCACCATCATCACGCCGAGCGGTCCCGAGATGTCCGAGCGCGGGCCGGTCAGGATGCTCTCGACGTACTTCTTCTGCTCGGGCGTCAGCTTGTCGTAGTCGTTCGGCGTGGTGATGCGATTACCACGCAGTCGCGACACCGCCTCGCGCAGCTGCGTGGGAGTCGGCGGCGCTTCGCGCTGCGCCTGGGCCAGCACCACCAGTCCACCGAGGGTCACGATACTGCTGACGACTGCGATCTGGGCACGCCTGCTGATCATGTCGGCTCTCCTGGTGTCATCTTGATGAGTGCGGTCACGAGTGCTGCTGGCATCGGGCGACAACATACTGCGGAGCCGAACGTGCGAGCGGCGATCGCCTCATTGCGCAGGCGGCTGGCCGACGACGGCGATCTTTTCGAGCTCCGCGACATCGAGCGGCAATTCGAGTGCGCCGGCCTTGCTGCCGTTCGACTTCAGCAGATACGAGACCAGGTCGATGTAGGCGCGATCGCCCAGGCTGTCGGGCGCGTTCTGCGGCATCGACCCGCGCAGGTTCTGCACCATCTCGTGCGCGTTCTGTCCGGCGAATCGCGCCAGGAACTCAGTTCCGATCAGAGGCGGTGACACCGTGTCGCCCCGCAGCGAATCCAGGTGGCAGACCGCGCACGCGCGCTGGTAGACCTGCTGACCACGCTGCGCCTGCTGATCCGTGAAGACACCGTCCCAGATCGTCTTGCTGCCCGGTGTCGACGAGTCTGCGGCCTTCACGATTGGAACCGCTCCGCCATCGCGAACGATCTCGGGAATCGGAAGGCCCTTCTCGCGCATCAGCCTGCGAATCAGCGCCGCAGCCTCAGGGTAGCGACGGATACCGCTGCTCGCGTAGACAACGCCTTCGGCCGCAAGGAGCGGCGTCCACTGTTTCTTGTTCGGCACGTCCAGCGTCGCGCCCTTCTCAGCAAGAAACTGAATCACCGGCACCGCGCCGCCGCGGTAGACCGCGCCGAGCAGCGCGGTCTCGCCGTCTCGATTCGCGTCGTTGACGTCACCGCCGCCCACCTCGAACGCCAGCTTCACCGCCTCGAGCGCTTCCTCGTGCGTGCCCGGGCTTTCTCCGGGGCCGTAAACTCCCACGCCCGCGGCAGCCATCAATGCCGACGTCCCGTCGTTCGTCTTGATCTTCGGATCGGCACCGAGCTCGAGCAGCACGCGCATCAGCGGCACATCCGCCGACTTCGCTGCCATGACGAATGGCGTGGCACCAATGCGATTGAGCATGTTGCGGTTGCCGTCGCGCGGCTCTTTCGTCATGCGCGCGTTGAGATCGGCGCCTTCCGCAGCGAGCTTCCGCACCACATCGAGGCTGTCGATGCGGCCGGTCGGCACCGCGCCCGGCATGTTGAAACCGCGATTTGGCCGCCGCGACCAGGCGACCTGATGCAACGCAGTCCATCCCTGCTCTGCCGCGTTGGGATCGGCCCCGCGATCGAGCAGGAACGATGCGAGCTCGTAGTGCGCGTTATACAGAGCCAGGACCAGCGCACCCATTCCATCGGGCATCCGGTCGTTGACGTCCGCGCCGGCGTCGAGCAACGCACGTGTCGCATCGACGTGACCACCGCGCACCGCAAACAGAAGCGCAGTGAACCTGCCACTGGTCGACTTCGCCCTGACGTCGGCACCGCCCTCAATCAGCAGCCGGATCGCGTCGGCGTTGTTCTCTGTGGCCGCCCACATCAACGCCGTCTGTCCACGCCACCCCTCGCGCGCGTCGGCGACAGCTCCGCGAGTCAGCAAGGCCTTGACTGTTTCTTGATTGCCAGTGCGCGCCGCCAGCATCAGGGGCGTCTCTCCGCCCGGCGTCGCGCCATTCACGTCCGCTCCGGCCGCGATGAGACGCTGCACGATCGCGGCGTTTCCATTCGTCGCCGCAAGATGAAGCGGCGCGATGCCATGCCGATTCGCCACACCCGCGCGAGCACCGGCAGCAAGCAGGGCCTGCGTCAACTCGAGATCGTCGTTCTCGACGACCCAGTGCAGCGCCGTCGTTCCGTCTGCATCCGCCACGTTGGGATCGGCCTTCTTTGCAAGCTGCGCCCTCACGGCGCTCGAGTCACCAGCCTTCGCGGCGTCGAGCAGCGTCCGCGACTGCCCGACGAGCGTGACTCCCAAACTCACCAGGAGCGCAACGGCGATCACTTGGCCTGCCGCGCGCCACGACGCACCCAAGCAAGGGGGCACTGATCCCCCCTCGAACGGGTGGCGCGGGGAGGGGCCTCCCCGCCCGCCGCGCAGGCGCGTCCCACGTGACGAGTGCTTTTCGCGCCGAGGACGGGTGGGGAGACCCCGCGCCAGGACCCGTGAGAGATGCCGTGTCATCGTTGAATTCTGAACTCAGCTAAACGCCTGACAACGTCTCGACCGCAATACGCCCATTGCTGTCGCCGAGCGTGTCCTCGCGAACGCCGACCTTGTCGAGCAACGTGAGCAGCAGGTTCGTCATCGGCACCTGGCCGCGGAACACGAGATGACGATTCCCCTCGATGCCATAGTCCCGACCGCCGACCACGACCAGCGGAAGATCCGTGTGCGCATGCGTATTCGGATTGCTCAACCCCGCGCCATACAGCAGCAGCGTGTGATCGAGCATCGTGCCGTCGCCATCCGGTGTCGCCTGCAGCTTCTCGAGGAACCCGTGGAACAGCTCCGCCTGATAGACGCCGACCTTGGCGTACTTGGCGATCTGCTCCGGCCGATCCTGGTGATGCGACAGCCCGTGATGTCCCTCGGTCACCCCGATCTCCGGATAGGTCCGGAAATTCAGCTCACGTCCGAGCATGAAAGTAACGACGCGTGTGAGGTCGGCGCGGAAGGCGAGCCACTGGAGCTCGTACATCAGCTTGACGTGCTCGTCGAAGCGTTCCGGGATCCCCTTCGGTCGATCGAGTTGCGGCAGTTCCGCATCCGCTCGTGACTCCGCGCTGGAGATCCGGCGCTCGACTTCGCGCACGGCGTCGACGTAATCCGTCACGATGACACGATCGTTTGGCCCGAGCTTTCGCTGGAGTCGATTCAGGTCTTCGACGACTGAATCCAGCAGGCTTCGCTTCTTGCGCGCGCGGATCTCACGCTCTTCCGCCGTGCCACCATCACCGAACAACCGCTCGAACACGATGCGGGGATTGTTCTCGGTCGGCAGCGGCGTCGTTGGCGACGTCCACGCCAGCGTGTTCAGGTACGCGCAGCTGTAGCTGTTCTCGCACTGGCCCGCGAGGAAGTTGAGATCGATCCCGAGCTCGAGCGACGGCAGCGCCGTGTCCTTCCCGAGCACCGAAGCCGCAATCTGATCGGCAGAGACGCCGTTGCGAACATCAGCCCCTTCAGTGCGCTTTGGATACACGCCGGTCAGCCATGAGCTCGTTCCCCGCGTGTGATCGCCGCTCGCGCCATCGTCTCCGGCTTCGGCCTGGTTCTGATCGAGGCCGCTGATCACGAGCATCCGATCGCGGAACGGCTCGAGCGGCGACAGGATCTGCGACATCCCGAAGTTCTTGCCCTCGTTGCTTGGCGTCCAGTAATCGATCGACGTGTTCTTCGCCACGCCGTTCGGCATGTAGACGAACCCGAGTCGTCGCATCCGGGAGGCCGGCGTCTGCGCCAGGGCCGACATCGCCGGCACCATCGCATCGAGCATCGGCAGGCCAAGCGCGACGCCGAGCCCGCGGATGAACGTCCGCCGCGGCAGCGCTTTCCTCGTGATCATCATGAGTGCGATCTCCTCATCTGGAACGGCGCGCTTTCAACGATCGCCCGGATGAGCGACGTGAAGCGATAGTTGGTGCGCGCCGCGTCCCGGACGATGACGCGAACGGCGGGCATGTCGTAATACTCGACGCCGCGGCCAAGCGCATACGTCAGCATCTTCTCGGTCAGCGTCGTGACAAAACGATCCGAGCTCAGAAGCGCATCGCGAAGGCCGTCCGCGCCGGCGAACGTCGAGCCGTCGGGCAGCGCGCCCGATGCGTCGATGGGAGCACCGGATTCATCCAGCGCGCGGTATTTCCCAACGCCGTCGAAGTGCTCGAGCGCAAAACCGAGCGGGTCCATCATCGAATGACAGCTCGCGCATACCGGGCTGTTCCGGTGCGCCGCGACGCGCTCGCGCATCGTCAGGACCTTGTCAGCAAAGCTCGGCGGCTTGAGTGGCGGAACGCCGGGAATCGGCGGGGGCGGCGGCGTGCCGAGAAGATTCTCGAGGATCCACTTGCCGCGCACCACCGGCGACGTGCGATCCGGATAGGACGTCACCGTCAGGATGCTGCCCTGCCCGAGCAATCCGCCGCGATGGCTGTCCGCCGGCAGCGTCACGCGCCGGAAGCGGTTGCCCTTCACGTTGGGAATGCCGTAGTGCCGCGCCAGGCGCTCGTTGAGGAACGTGTAATCGGCACGCAGGAGATCGAGCGCGCTGCGATCCTCGCGGATGACGCTGTCGAAGAACATCTCCGTCTCGATGCGGAACGACTCGCGCAGCGTGTCGTCGAAGTCCGGGAAGTTCTGCTGAACGGGAACCGATGCGGCGAGATTGCGCAGGAACAGCCACTGCCCGGCAAACTGCTCGACAAACGAGTCGAACCGCTCGTCGGCAATCATCCGCCGCACCTGTTGCTCGAGGACGGCCGGATTGCGCAACTGCCGCTGCTCCGCCAGGCGAAGCAGCTCGTCATCCGGGATGCTGCTCCACAGGAAGAACGAGAGACGCGACGCGAGCTCGACATCACTGATTCGATACGGCGTGTTCGCAGCAACGCCGGCAGGATCCGCCTCGACGCGCAGCAGGAACTCCGGGCTGATGAGCAATCGCTGCAGCGCCTGGTCGATGCCCTCGTCGAAGCTGCCGGTCGATGAACCCTCGCGGTAGAACTCCATCAACGGCTCGACGTCAGCCGCGACCACCGGGCGACGATACGCGCGACGTGCGAGAGAGCCGAGAATCGATCTCGCACACGCGTCAGCATTGCGCGAACCTGCAGTCGCCGTGCCCGCGGCTGCCGCCGGTTGACAGGTGAAGATTCGCTGACGGCTCGGCGAGTTGCCCGGCCCGGTCGGATCGAACGGACCGGCGATCTCTACACTGCGCAGGTACGCGCCCGTGCGCGTCTCCGCGATGTTCACACCTGCCGGATACGGCCGCTGGAACGGCAGGCGCGTCGTCTCGGCGACCGCAGACGATTGCTTCACGAACGCGACCTGCACCTGGTGCGGGCCCGCTTTCACGGGAACGCGAATCTCCCAGTCCCTGTCGGCGCGGTTGCGCTGTGCTTGTCCCTGTCGATTGCCGCCGCCCCGGCCACCACCACGCGCGCCGGCACCAGCGCCGCGCTGTCCGGCCGCCCCTGCACCGCGTCCTCTCGCCGCGGGTTGCGCGCTCGGCGCCGCGGGATCGTCTGCGGGAACATCTGATGCCGCAACCGGCTCCGACGGCGGCGGCGGCGGCGGTGCGGCCACACCAGGCAACGTGAAGACGTTGACCCGCTCCCCATCGATGCTCACTTCGAGGAGTTGCGGCTCGGCATAGATCGGCACCTGTTCGTTCAGGTCACGCGACAGCTCGACTCGGATCGTGTAGTGCGCGTCCATCGGGAACGTGTAGTTGATGGCGGCGCCACCGCGCGTCCCGAACAGCTGTTCAGGCAGTCGATCCTCCTGCGCACGATCGTCGGCGACGCGGAAGTAGTCGATGCTCGGCGATGAAGGCGGCAACCCGACGGCCGTGCGGCTGATCTTCTGCGCGGCAGTCAGATAACGCTCCATCAGCGTCGGCGAAATCCTCAGCACGCCCGCGATGTTGTCGAACCCATAGCTCGCATCGTCGGGCGGCAGGAGCGTCGTCACGTCGATGTCGAGATTCAGCAGATCGCGAACGGCGTTCTGATACTGCGTTCGATTCAGGCGATGAAAGGCTTCCGTGCGCCCTGGATTGGGATTGGCTCGTGCCGTGCGATCGAGCTCACCCTCAATGAACGTGAGAAAGCGCTCGTGTGTCGCCTTGTCCGCGCGTGGCATGCCGCTCGGCGGCATCACGCCCGCGCGCATCTTGCGCACCACCTGCTCCCACGTGCGCCCGTTGCGACCGATGTTCACGAAGTCGAGATCGTCGAACGTGACGGGCACCGTCCCGCGCTGCTTCGCCTGCTGCGTGTGACAGTTGATGCAGTACTGCTTCATGAACGCCCGCGTGTCGACCCGTTGCTGAGCCGAAACGACAGCTGGTGCCACCTCGAGGGGGACCTCGAACAGCGCAACACTGATCCCAATTGCCGCCGCACTCAGTGCGACGATCACCTGCCCTGTCCGCCGGCTCGTTCTTGTTGCGCGAATCACTCGTATCTCCGGGACGCCCCTGTCACGTTATTACGACACACTGAAGCACCTAGGTCCAAGTACCAATGCCCAAGTCGGCCGACACGTGCCGGCGCGGATGTTACGCCCCGTTGCTCAGCCGGAACAATCACCAAAGATGGGTAGCCGGGGGTGTCAGGCAGTGAATCGTGAACACATGCTCTCAGCAGGCAGCGGGCATCCGACCGGCGGGCATCAGACCGATTGACAGTGCGCTACGCAGCGGAATACCGTCGCCGCGGAGAACCGACCCATGCATTCTGCCCGCCTGCTGCTCGTCGTCGGAACCGTTGGCGCCCTGGGCCTGGCTGGGGTGCTGTCGGCGCAACAGGCCAAGCCTGCCGCGCCCATGCAAATCGAGAAGGTCAAGGACGGACTCTATTTGGTACGCGGCCCCTTCAATCGCTGCGCGCCTAACGGCTGCGACGGCCGGTATGGCGACGATGGGCTGCTGCACGAGGCGGGGGACGTGGCCGTCCGGGTGACGAGTGAAGGACTGATCCTCGTCGACAACAAGTATGAGAACAACGTCACCGACGTTCTGGAGAAGGTGAAGAGCGTCAGTTCACTGCCGGTGAAATACATCCTCAACTCGCATCACCACACCGACCATGCCGGCGGCGATGCCTTCTTCATCAACACCACCGAGATCATCGCGCACAGAAACGTGCGCGAGAACTTCTTGCGCAACAAGCAGCCGGGCGCGCCGCGCGTGACGTTCACCGACCAGGCCTCCGTCTTCCTTGGCGGCGCCGAAGCGCGCGCGTACTACTTCGGCCGCGGCCACACCAACGGCGATGCGGTGATCTACTTCCCTGATCTCAAGGTGATCCACACCGGCGATCTGATCACCGAGGGGATGCCGGTGCTGGATTACAACAACGGCGCCAGCGCGGTGGAGTGGGTGACTGTGCTCGACAAGATCCTCGAGCTCGATTTCGACACTGTCATTCCTGGTCACGGACCGCTGCTCACCAGGGAGCGCATCCGTTCCGATCGGCAGAAGCTGGTGGCGATGAACCAGCGGATGGCGGAGCTCGCGCGCAAGGGCGTGCCGCTGGAGCAGGTGTTCGAGGGGCTGAAGCTCGCGGAACTCGGGTGGGATCACACCGTCAGCACCGTCGCGTTCAGAGGTGGGTTGAAGGGGTACTACGAGGAGATGAGGGGACAGACCGGGAATAAGTAACGCCTTAGTTCAGCCCGCAGTAAGTCAGTATTTACCGCCGTTGCTCCACAAGCAGCTTCGACGGCACTCGCCTTCCACGAAACCTGTCGCGTCACGCTGAGCTCATGGCAGGGCTCTCTCTCCGTTGAGTCCATCCGGGCTCTCGATCGAACCGTAGCCTTCAGTGAGAGGAAGCAACGATGAATGAACGAGCGGTTCTCCCGGCCGCAGGCCTCGGCAAACTGCAGATAGGTGTCGATGCTCGCGACGGCAAGATCGAAATCAACGTGAAGGCCGCGCATCGGCAGGACGCTATCCTGCACGCGCTGCTCCTCGAGGACGAGACGCTGCGCGAGCGCAACAACAGGCTGCGGACCAGGGGCGGCGGCAGCTACGCGGATCGAGTGAGATTTGGTGAGCAACTGGCGGCCGCGGTGGACGACCGGCGCGACCGTGATGCCGAGCGGGTGCTGGAACAGTTGGAAGCGCACGCCGGCGAGACGCGCCTCGGCGCCGAGGCGGGCGGCTTCGTCAACGCGTCGTTCCTGGTCGATGCCGCCATGCGTCAGGCGTTCGAGGATACATTCGCGCAGTTGCAGCGTGAGATGTCGGCAATCGCGGACGTGCGAGTGTTCGGCCCGCTGCCACCCTACAGCTTTGTTTCACCTCCACGAACATCGCAGTCATGGGTCTGCTGACGGAACTGCTGCTCGTCCCCTTCGCGCCGG
>JALDXQ010000072.1:0-33592 GCA_032156805.1 Acidobacteriota bacterium | reverse complement strand
CGTGATCGCGCGGTGGAACGAGGAAGCCGGTTTCCCCAGGCTCCACGACTTCGGGTACGCCGCCGACCTGCGTCGCCACGGCGGCCTTTGACGCGGCCATCGCATCGACGAGGGACGTGCACAGCCCCTCATGCATCGAGCTCAGAACGAAGAGGTCGAACCCCTTCAGAAGCTCGAGCACGTCAGCGCGAAAGCCAGCGAGAAAGACGTGACGCTCGAGATGTTTGCGCTTGATCTGCTCTTCGAGCGCCGGGCGCAGCTCGCCGTCACCACAGATGACGAACCGCGAATCCGGCACGGCGCGCACCACGATCGCCGCCGCATCGATCAGGTGTTGCTGGCCCTTTTGGGCGACGAGCGCGCCGATGTTGCCGACGATCGGGGCATGCGTCGGCAGAAAAAACGCCGCGTGAACATTGGCGACCGGCAAGTGGACGATGCGCTCGACGTCCACACCCTCATGGACCACGGTGGTCTTGTCTCGTGGAATGCCATCGGCGATGAGCCGCTCTTGCACCGCCTTGCTGATGGCGACGAAGCAGTCAACCTGTCCGTACTTCCACCGCGAGAACGAGTTGCGCGCGATCCGAAATTCGATGCGCCGGGTCGCGATGAGTGTCGGCATCGGCGACGGCGACGCGATTGAGCGCGCGGTCGCCGCCATCGCTACCCCGTGCGGATCGTGCGCGTGGATGATGTCCGGCTTGAGCTGCTTGAGCACGCGGGACAGCCGCCACGCGGCCGCCAGGTCGATCTCGTTTCGCGGCGCGAGCGGGATCAGATCCGTCCCCTCGGACATCCTCCGATAGAGCTCTCCCTCGGGATGTGCCACGAGCGCGGCGCGATGGCGTCGCGCGCGCAAGCCCATGACGGTGTGCATCACCTGGCCCTGACCGCCGCGCCAGGTTCGTGCCGTGTCTATGTGGAGCGAGAACACCGCTGCAGTTCCCAGAGCTTTGCGAACTTCAGGAGGACGGAGTAGGCGTTGACCATGGAAAGCGTCAACCCCGCGGTGCCGTCGAGGAAGCCTCGCCGCAGGACATAGTTCCTGAGAAACGCTGCAGGCGGATGAAGCAGAAGATCGATCGCGCGTGCGCGGCGCCCGCTCTCGTGCATCTGCCGAGCGGCCAGCGTCGTGTAGGCGTTGATCCGATCCAGGTGATCGCTGAGGTTGCGGTAGGAGTAGTGCTGAAGCTCGTTCGTCAGCTGACCGGGTTCGCCGTCCACCGTGACCGACTCGTGCACGTAGCGACCCTGCCACCGTGCTCTGCGGCGGTCATAGAGCCTCGTTTGAAAGTCGGGATAGAAGTCGGTCGTTCTGATCCAGCGCCCGAGATGGAAGGTGACGCGCGGGACGCGATAGCCGCCGCGCGGCGGTTCCGACGACAGCAGCGCACGGACCTCTGAGGCAAGCGCAGGAGGAATTCGTTCGTCGGCGTCGAGAGAAAAGATCCAGTCGTGAGTGGCGAGGCCGGCCGCGAAGTTCTTCTGATCGACGTAGCCAGTCCACGCCCGCGTTTCGGTACGCGCACCCCTGGCGCGGGCGATGGCGAGCGTGTCATCCACGCTGCCCGAATCGACGACGATGATTTCGTCGGCCCAGGCGGCGCTGTCGATGGCGTCGGCGATATGAGCGGCTTCGTCGAGCGTGATGATGGTGACCGTGACACGCGGCACGGGGTGATGTTATCGCACGGTCACGGTTTGAGCGCCGCCACCACCCTGCGCACTCTGCGGACCCTGCAACGGTGCCTCCTGCACGGTCTGCAGGTCGATCGTGGATCGGTGGAAATTCAGGACGTTCTGCAGTTCCACGTTGCGCGCCAGTGACAGATCGCGCTGCGACTGGATCACCAGGAAGCTGGTGGATGTGCCGGCCTCGAACTTCCGTTGCTCGGCCTCGAGTTGGCGCTCCGCCAGCTGGCGCGCAGACCGTGAGCTCTCGACCCGCTGCTGGTTCGTGATCACCTCGCGTGCCGCGATCCGAACCTGCTGGGCGACCTGCAGCTCCTGATTGCGCAGGCGTGTTTGCGCCTGTGTTTTTTCCAACCGGGTCCGCGCGAGGTTGGCCTCGGAGGTGCTCGTGCCGAGCGGATAGCTGATGTTCAGCGACGCCGTCCAGTTCGGGTACGTATTCTGGAAAAGGTCGGAGAGGACGGTCGAAAAGCCGCGAACCGAGCTCCCCGTGACGCCCCCTGTCCCGGGCCCGAACGGACCATCCCCACGCTCGAGGAATGTGCCCCCGAGTCCCTGCAGGCCGTAATTGATGTTGGCGCTCACGTCAGGCAGCGTCTGGTTGCGGAAGAAGCGGATATTGATGTCGTCGGCCTCGATCGTCTTTCGCGCCTGTTCGAGGTCGGTGCGGCGACTGAGCGCGTTTCGAACCGCCCCATCGATATCCACCGGGACGGCGCGGAACTCTGGAAGCTCACTCGGCTCGATCCGAATCGTCCAGAAGTCCGGCATGTTCGGATCGAATACCAGGGTGCGCAGTGCATCTTCGGCGTCGCCAATCTGTCCCTGAGCGACGATGACGGCTTCACGGCGCCGAGCGACCTCCGCCTCCGCCTGGACGATGTCGATTGGAGGTGTCGTGCCGATCTCGACACGGGAGCGAGTATCACGCAGCGATTCCTCCGCGAGATCCAGCGACTGCTGCTGCACACCGAGTGATGCAATGGTGTACGCGAGGTCCCAGAATGCGTTCTGGACGTTTCGCGTCGTGATGGCGATCGTTTGCCGCAGCGCGACGTCCGAGATCTCGCGGTTATTGGTGCTGATGAGCACCTGTTGCCGGACGTTGTCGATGCCCCAGTTGCGGAGCAGCGGCTGGTTGTAGTTCAGCACGAGCGACGACCGCAGCTGTGGAGAGAACGTCGAGAACGAGCTGTTGGAATTGAACCGCGAGCTGTCCCAGCCGACCTCGTAGTTGCCGCCCCAGGGGAGCAGCTGCTGGACGCCCACGCTGCTCGCAAACTGGTCGCTGCTCGTGCGCGTGCCTTGAGCTCCTGCCAGGAAGTTCTGATTCGGTGCGTCGTTGCTGTTGGTTTGGAGCGTTGTGCTCACCGAGGGGGTCCAGCCGGTGCGCGCGTCCACGATGTTGAGGTCCTGGATCTGGGGATCGATGCGGGCAACCCGGATGCCCAGGTTGTTCTCCAAGGCCAGTTTGACGGCCTCGTCGGCTGTCAGCCGCCTCACCTGGGGGGCACTGGCAGCCACCTGTTGGCTGGACAGCGACGCCTGTGCGAAAACGGACGCCGACGTTCCGAAAACGGCCATCAGCGCCGCAACAACTTTTACCCGAGTCACTATCGTAGGCATCTCTCCGAGCTCCAAATTCCGGTTTTTAGTCTCTTGTATGACGAGCGGCCGGGGCCGGATGTTCTGGCGGTGCAAAAGGTATACTCGGCCAGAATGCCTCCTGTCACAGCTGATTCCGTCCTGGACCGGTTCCGCCGGGCGGGTGCCCTCCTGGAAGGTCACTTTCGACTGACCTCTGGACTGCACAGCCCAGGATTCATGCAATGTGCCCTTGTACTTCAGCATCCACACGACGCGGAAGCCTGTGGCAGCGAGATCGCGGCCAAAGTCCGGAACCTGAACCCGCAAGTCGTGCTTTCGCCGGCCCTGGGGGGTATCGTGATCGGTCAGGAGGTGGGCAGGGCCCTGGGCGTGAAGGCGATTTTCGCCGAGCGTCAGGACGGCGCTCTGATGCTTCGGCGCGGCTTTTCACTGGAGCCGGGAGACCGCGTGCTCGTCGTGGAAGACGTGGTCACGACCGGCAAGTCGACGCGCGAAACGATTGATGTTGCACGTGCCGCTGGTGCCACAGTTGTCGGCGCGGCGGCCATCATCGACCGGAGCGACGGCCAACAGCATCTCGACGTGCCCTTCCACGCACTTGCCACGGTGTCGTTGCCAACGTATCAGCCGGAGGCATGCCCTCTTTGCGCGGCCGGCCAGCCAGTCGTCAAGCCTGGATCTCGTGCCTGATGCGGCTACCCCGCGGGTCAACTCCCAAAAACCAAGGGCCGACTCCCAAGAATTTCGACACGATTCGGAGTTGGGCGTTGGCGGTTGAGAGTTGATGACAGCCTTGTGGCACCTCGAACCCTCAAGCTGATCCTCGCGTACGACGGGACACGCTTTGTCGGCTGGCAGCGACAAGCTGAAGGCGACTCCATCCAGGGACTGCTCGAGGAGTCTCTTTCGCGATTTGAGGGAGCCAGCATCGTCGTGCACGGGGCGGGCCGCACGGATGCTGGCGTCCACGCACTTGGCCAGGTGGCGAGCGTCACCGTGAGCTTCGATCATGACGCGATGACGCTGCAACGCGCGCTCAACGCGCAGCTTCCGCCGGATGTCCGAGTGCTTTCGATAGCCGAGGTGGAAGCGGACTTTCACGCACGGTTCAGCGCACGTGCAAAGACCTATCAATATCGGATCAGGAACGCGCCGATTGCCGATCCGTTCGAGCGCGGGTACGTCTGGCACCTGCCGGAGACCCTCGACAGGGCGGCCATGGACAACGCGGCCACGCGCCTGGTCGGCACGCATGATTTCATGGCGTTTCAAAGCACGGGTAGCCAGACGAGCGGGACCACGCGGACTGTCACGAGGTCCGTGTGGCGGGACACCGACGGCCTTCTTGCGTATGAGATCACGGGGGATGGCTTCCTGCGACACATGGTGCGAGCGATTGTCGGCACGCTCGTCGACGTCGGTCGCGGCTGGCGTGACCCCGAATCCGTGGCCGCGCTGCTCGAGCGGCGGCCGCGTTCCGAGGCTGGCGCCACGGCGCCCGCCCACGGCTTGTACCTCCTCCGCGTGGATTATCATTAACCGGTTGTCAGACGAGGAATTACTCTGCTGCACAAGGCAATTTCGAGGTTGAGTCGTGTCGCGTGATGATCTTCTGGCCTGGATTCCGTCCGGGCATCCGGATGAGTCACTCGTCCGCGAGATCAACTTCGACAGGCTGCCGGTCCATGTCGCCATCATCATGGATGGCAACGGACGTTGGGCAGCGCAGCGCCATCTTCCGCGCGTAGAGGGACACCGCGCCGGCATCGATGCGGTCCGCGATTCGGTCGAGACGGCTGCACGACTGGGCATACAGGTGCTCACGCTGTACGCCTTCTCGATGGAGAACTGGAAGCGCCCGGCCACCGAAGTCGGCACGCTCATGCAGCTGCTGAAGCGGTATCTGAGGTCGGAGCTCGACACGCTGCTGAGCAACGACATCCGCTTTCGCGTCATTGGGCGGATGGAGGAGCTCGCACCCGACATCCAGGAGGAACTGCGCGCCGCCATTCAACGCACGTCGAGCAGCCGCGGCATGCTGTTCAACATCGCGTTGAACTACGGTGGGCGTACTGAAATTGTCGATGCGGCCCGGCGGGCAATGACAGCAGGCGTTCGGCCCGAGGAGCTCGATGAACAGCGTTTCGCGAGCTTCCTGTACACAGCAGGTCAACCGGATCCCGATCTGCTGATTCGCACGAGCGGCGAGATGCGCGTCAGCAACTATCTCCTGTGGCAGATTGCGTACTCCGAGATCTACGTCACGGACACGTTGTGGCCGGACTTTCGACGCCGGCATCTCATCGAGGCCGTGCTCGCGTATCAGAAACGCGAGCGTCGCTATGGTGGCATCAGCTCACCGGCAGTCATCGGAGTCAAATGAGGGCCGCCGGGACGAGGCAGGCTGACTGAGCATGGCTCGTCTCGTCAGCGGGATCGCTCTCGTGGCGGTTACGCTTGCGGCGATTCTCTTCCTTCCGATCGCAGCCCTGCGCATCGTGGCCTGTCTCGTGGCTGCGTTGGCGGCACGGGAGTACCTGGAGATCGTCGAGAGCCCCATTCGCGCCGTCGTGCTGGCGGTTGGCCTGTGCTGGGTGTCGTCGGAAGCCTCGATGCCGCAAGCGCAGTTGCTGCTGATGATGGCCATGCTGTGGGTGATCGCCGAAGTACTCGTCGCCGATCACTCGATTGCGCAGGCCACTTCGGGAGTGTTCGGTGCGGTGTATGTGGGAATGCCGCTCGGGATGCTGGTGGCGATACAGGCTCTCCAGGGGTGGACAGCGACCTTGTTGTTGCTCGGCACGATTGTCGTGAGCGACTCGTCGCAGTACTACGTTGGACGCATGTTCGGCAAGCGCCCACTGGCGCCCTCGATCAGCCCGAAGAAAACCATCGAAGGCGCCATCGGTGGCCTCATTTGCGCGAGCGCGTTCATGATCTTTCTCGGCGCGCAGCTGCTCCCGTTCGTCGGGTATCAGCCGCTCATCGTGCTGAGCGTGCTCGTCGTCGGCCTGGGTATCTGCGGTGATCTGTTCGAGTCGCGGTTGAAGCGGGCCGCCGGAGTGAAGGACAGTTCGTCGCTCATCCCCGGACACGGTGGCGTGCTCGACCGGATTGATGCGCTGCTCTTCGCGGTGCCGCCGTTCTATTTGTTTGTTCGAAATATCTCGTGAGACGACTTGCGATTCTCGGCTCGACCGGTTCGATTGGTCAGAGCACGCTGGCCGTGGTCGACGCGCATCCGTCGCGGCTCGCCGTCGTCGCGCTCGCCGCTGGTGACAACGCCGATCTGCTGGCCGAACAGATCAGGCGCTATCGACCACGCGTCGCGGCACTGGCCACGTCCGATGCGGTCGATCGCCTCAAATCGACGGCCGGCGCAGATTGCGCCGTCAGGCTGGCAGGCGGCGCCGAAGGTTTGATGGCGGTGGCGACGTGCCCGGAGGCCGACATCGTCATCTGTGCGTCGGCCGGCACGGCCGCCCTCGAGGCCGTCCTCGCCGCGATCGAAAGCGGGAAAAGGATCGCGATCGCGAATAAGGAAATCCTGGTGATGGCGGGAGCGCTCGTCACCGATGCGGCGCGCCGGCGTGGCGTGTCGATTCTCCCGATCGACAGTGAGCACAACGCCGTGCACCAGTGCCTGCACGGTCGCGAGAAGAGCGAGGTTCGCCGGCTGATTCTCACGGCGTCGGGTGGGCCGTTCCGCGGCTTTACGCGCGAAGATCTCGAGCGCGTGACCCCCGCCCAGGCCCTCAAGCATCCAACCTGGAAGATGGGCCGCAAGATCACCATCGATTCAGCCACGTTGATGAACAAGGGGTTGGAGGTCATCGAGGCGCACTGGCTCTTCGACGTGGCGGCGGATCAGATCGACGTCGTAATCCACCCGCAATCGATCGTGCACTCGCTGGTGGAGCTTGGCGACGGGTCGGTGATCGCCCAGCTCGGGGTGACCGACATGCGCCTGCCCATTCAATACGCCTGCTCGTACCCCGAACGCTGGGATGCGTTCCTGCCGCCGCTCGATCTAACGCGTGCGGGAAGCCTGGAGTTCTTTCCCCCCGCCAACGACCGATTCCCATGTCTGACGCTGGCGTATCGCGCTCTGCGCACGGGCGGGACGCTTCCCGTCGTCCTGAACGCGGCCAACGAGGTGGCGGTGGACGCTTTTCTGGAGGGGAAGCTCGGCTTTACGTCGATTCCCGCAGTGATCGACCGGACAATGAACGGACACACGGTCGAGAACGTCGAATCTGCTGCAATCGTGCGACGGGTCGATACTTGGGCGCGCCAGTATGCCCGCGAACGAGCCGGCGAGTTAGAATTGACGATCTGAGGTTTGCGCCCGTTGACGACGCTCATTGCCTTTCTCTTTGTTCTCGGCGTCCTGATCTTCGTGCACGAGCTGGGACATTTCCTGGCTGCGCGGCGTCACGGAGTCCGAGTGCTGACGTTCTCACTCGGATTCGGCCCCAAGATCCTCAAGGTCACCCGCGGCGACACTGAGTACTGCGTCAGCGCGATTCCCCTTGGCGGCTACGTCAAGATGGCGGGCGAGAGCCCCGAGGACCCGCGCCAGGGTAAGCCGGACGAGTTCCTTTCCAAGACCAAGTGGCAGCGTTTTCAGATTCTGTTCGCCGGCCCGGCGATGAACATCCTGCTGGCCGTCGTCGTGCTGGCTTTCGTTCTCGCGCAGCAAGGCGTGCGGATTCCCGTCTACATGGACGAGCCTGCGGTGATCGGGTCTGTTGTATCAGGGTCGCCTGCGGAGAGCGCCGGCCTGTTAAACGGGGACCGGATTACCTCGGTGGCCGGCGACGAGATCGCCTCATGGCGCGACCTCGAGATCGCGGTCGGCATCCGGCGGCCGAACCGTGACATCACCGTCGACGTGGTCAGGAACGGTCAACCGCGGACCTTCACCGTGCGTCCGGTTGCCCAGGGGCGCTACGAGGTCAGCGACATCGGGGTGTTGCCAGACGCCAGTCCGATCATCATGCGCGTCATCCCAGGCGACCCCGCCGAGGGCGCTGGACTCAAAGCAGGCGATTCGATCGTTGCGGTGAATGGGGAGCGGGTTGCGACGCGCGTACAGCTGATCGGTGTGATCTCTCGAAGCGCCAACAAGTCGCTCGAGCTGACGTTACGTCGGGATGGTGGGGACGTGAAGCTGACCGCCACTCCTGAGCAGCGCGGCCAGGGCGGGTGGCTGGGCGTGGAGCTCGCCGAGCCGTCGAAGTCGTTCACTCCCGGACCACTTCAGGCGCTGCGCATGAGCGTCGAAACCAACATCGAATCCTCCGGGTTGATCTTCAGAACGCTCGGCGGTCTGTTTACCGGCGAGACGTCGGTTCGTCAACTGCAGGGCCCGGTTGGAATTGCCCAGCTTTCAGGTGAGTCAGCCGAGGCTGGCTTCATGGCGCTGCTCTCGCTCATGGCAATGTTGAGCATCAATCTGGGCATTTTGAACCTGATGCCGGTACCAGTTCTGGACGGCGGCCACATTCTCATCATGGCTCTCGAAGGAATCGCACGGCGCGACTTTAGCATGCAGGTCAAAGAGAAGATGCTACTGGCCGGGTTCGTCGTGCTGATGATGCTGATGGTGACGGTCATTTACAACGACCTCACCCGAATCAGCTGGCTCGAGCGCCTCATGCCTTGGCGCAACTAAAGGAGTTAGCAATGAAGCTGAGACAGAGCGCACTGCTCGTCGCAGTGACGCTGGGGATCTATGCGTCGCCCGCTTTTGCGCAGCAGAATTCGAGTGTCACCCAGGCAGACGTGCAGCGTTTACAGGACAACGTGTACCTCGCGGACCGTGACATCTCGCAGCTTCGCAGCCGTGACGCGACGAGCGCCAATCAGCTCGTCACCGAGCTGGACGATCTGCGCGATGAGGTTGTGTATCTCAAGGTGAAGCTGCGCAAGGAACGGACGTTGTCGCGTACAGAGTACGCCGACGTTCGCGATCGGATCGATGACCTCCGCGCGCGCGCGCGCGGTGATGTGGCGTCTGCCGCACCCGCCGCGCCTCCCACGGCCACCGCACCAGCATCCAGCGCTTCTACGAGCTCTTCGACTGCGTCCCGGTCCACGACTCCACCCGCCGCCACGGCGTCTTCGTCGCGATCGACGACATCGCCCTCTTCACTCGACATACCGGTTGGAACGGAAGTGGATGTGCGCCTTCAGAACTCGCTCAACTCCGGGACCGCACAGGTCGAGGATCGCTTCGAGGGGACGACGAATGCCGACACGCTCGTCGACGGGCGAGTCGCGATACCGGCGGGAGCACTTGTCCGCGGTGTCGTGACGTCGGTCGAGCCTGCTACCAGGACCAACCGCACTGCGAAGATGACCGTCAGCTTCGATCAGGTCACGATCGACGGGCGCTCGTATCCGATTCGAGGAACGGTGACCGAAGCGATCCAGGGTGAAGGCATCCGTGGTGAGGCAGGTCGAACCGCGGCGGGAGCCGGCGTCGGCGCCATCATCGGCGGCATCCTGGGTGGTTTCAAGGGTGCGCTTGCTGGAATCCTGATCGGTGGTGGCGGCACGATTGCGGCAACGGAAGGCAAGGAAGTCGAGCTGCCGCAGGGTTCGATCCTTCGAGTCCGACTCGACTCGCCCGTCCAGATCGATCAACAGACCCGTCACTGAACGACCGAGTGCGAAGGTGCGAGTTCGCACCTTCGCACCCCCCCCCCACCTCTACGCGACCAGTTTCTTCACTTCCTTCATCGCCGCTTTCGCTGCAGCGATCGTCTTCCTGATGTGCGTATCGGTGTGCGCTGCCGAGAGGAACCACGCCTCGAACTGCGACGGCGGCGGGTAGATTCCACGCTGCAACATGCCGTGGAAGAAGGCGGCATACGCCTTCGTGTTGGCCGCGAGGGCGGAGGGATAGTCGCGCACCGGCGCTGACGTGAAGAACGGCGTCACGAGCGATCCAAAACCATTGACATGGAGTGGGACGCCGGCATCTCGAGCCGCTTCGGCAAGGCCGGCTGCGAGTGCAGAACCGCGCCGCGCGAGGTTGCGATACAGCGCCGGCTTGAGGTTCTTCAGTGCCCAGAGGCCCGCTGTCATTGCCACGGGATTACCGGACAAGGTGCCTGCCTGATACACCGGCCCCGCGGGAGCAACCTTGCTCATGATGTCGGCGCGGCCGCCGTACGCACCCACAGGCAGACCGCCGCCGATGATCTTGCCCAGGCACGTGAGGTCGGGCTCGATGTCGAACAGCCGCTGTGCGCCGCCCGGGCTCGCTCGAAAGCCGGAGATCACCTCGTCGAAAACGAGGAGGATGCCGTGCTCGCGGCAGCGATCCTTCAGGCCGGAGAGAAATCCATCGTGGGGAGGGACGACGCCAATGTTGCCGGCGATTGGCTCGACGATGATCGCTGCGATCGCGCCGGGGTGGGCTGCGATGACGGCGTCCACCGACGCAAGATCGTTGTAGCTCGCCAGCAACGTGTCGGCCGCGACCGGGGCGGGAACACCCGGGCTCGTGGGTATGCCGAGCGTCATCGCTCCCGAGCCGGCTTTCACGAGGAACGCATCCGCGTGGCCGTGATAGCACCCCTCGAACTTGATGATGCGATCGCGCCCGGTGAACGCGCGCGCCATCCGGATTGCACTCATGGCCGCTTCGGTTCCGGAGCTCACGAACCGGACGCGCTCCATCGACGGCATGAGCGCCCTGACGGCCTCGCCGAGCTCGTGCTCGAGCGCGCTCGGTGCGCCGAAGCTCGTGCCACGACGCGCGGCTGACGCGATCGCCTTGACCAGTGGCGCCGGCGCGTGACCGTGAATCAGCGGCCCCCACGACATCACGTAGTCGATATAGCGATTTCCGTCCGCGTCTTCGATCGTGGCGCCGGAGGCGCGGCTGATGAACAGCGGCGATCCGCCAACGGCCTGAAAGGCGCGAACCGGGCTATCGACGCCGCCTGGAAGGATCTGGCTGGCTTTCGCGAAGAGCTTCTGAGACCTGGCCGGTTTTTTCATTCGGATCCTGTAATGCAGAATTCAGAATTCAGAATGCAGAAGCCGCGTCTGTTCCAACGCAGTCATTCTGCATTCTGCATTTTGCATTCTGAATTACATGCGTCAGAGCGTGCGCGCCGCTTCACGCGCGTAGTAGGTGATGATCATGTCGGCCCCGGCGCGGCGGATGCCGGTGAGCGTTTCGAACATCACGCGCCGTTCGTCGAGCCAGCCATTCTGTGCCGCAGCTTTGAGCATCGAGTACTCGCCGCTGACCTGATAGGCGGCGGTTGGCTGCGCGAACCGTTCCTTCACCTTGGTCAACACGTCGAGATAGGGGAGGGCCGGCTTGACCATGACGATGTCAGCGCCCTCGCCGATGTTGATCGCGACCTGTCGCAGCGCTTCGTCGACGTTGGCAGGATCGAGTTGATGGCTCCGGCGATCGCCGAACTGCGGCACTGAATCGGCCGCGTCACGGAACGGGCCGTAAAAGCCGGAACAGTATTTCGCTGCGTATGACATGATCGCCGTCTGCTCGTAGCCACGTTCGTCGAGCGTCCGCCGAATGGCGGCGACCGTTCCGTCCATCATGTCCGAAGGTGCTACGACATCAGCACCGGCCACGGCGTGCGACAGAGCGGCCTGTGCGAGATGCATCACGGTCGCGTCGTTCACGATGTCATCGCCGTCGACGATGCCGCAGTGACCGTGTGAGGTGTACTCGCACAGGCAGACGTCGGTGATGACCATGAGATCCTTGACCTCACGCTTCAACGCGCGAACAGCGGCCTGGACCGGAGCGTCGGGATCCGACGCGCCCGACCCCACCGCATCCTTCTCGGCGGGCAAACCAAACAGCAGAACGGCGGGAACCCCCTCGGCCCTGGCGGCAGCCGCCTCCTGGACCGCCTGATCGACCGAGAGCTGGAATACCCCCGGCATCGATGGCACTTCGCGCCGTACGCCGACGCCTTCCACGATGAACAGCGGGTAGATGAAACAGTCCGGCGTGAGGCGCGTTTCCCGGACGAGTGAGCGGATGGCCTCGGTACGCCGCAGGCGTCTTGGCCGGCGGGTCAACGACAATTTCGCGGTAGCAGTCGTCGCCATACTCAAATTCTGTCACGAAAGCGTGAACAGGCTCCTTATCCAGTCTTCAGCGTGAGCGCCGACACGTGAAGCGCGATGGCGTCGACAAGGGCAGCGATCGTGGACACCGGAGGCTGAACCGTCACGCTCAGCCCCAGTTGTGTCGCGGCATCGGAAGTGACAGGACCGATCGCGGCGACAACCGTGCGCGAGAGCAGGTCGATGGTCTGTTCCTTCCCGTAAATCGACGCGAAGTTGCGCACGGCCGATGGACTCGTGAAGGTGACCACGTCGATCTCATCGTCCAGCAGCATGCGGTAGACGTCCGGGCCATCATCCTGCTGCGCATCCTCGAGGACGGTTCGATACGCCACGACGTCACTGACGAGCGCCCCGGCATTACGCAGCCCGTCCACGACGACGTCGCGACCGATGTCCGCGCGCGGCACGAGGACGCGTCGACCTTCGATCGATCCGGTCTCGCCCATTGCGTAGACGAGCGCCTCACCGCGGAATTCGTCCGGGATGAGGTCTGCCTTGATGCCGTATCGCGCGAGCCGCTCGGCAGTGCCGGTACCGACGCAGCACAGGCGGGGTCCTCTCAACGACCGGACGTCGCGTGCTCCGACGAGCAAGGCCGACATGAACGCTTCGACCGCGTTCGCGCTGCTGAAGACGATCCAGTCGAAAGCTTCGACGTTGTCGGCGGCGCGCCGCAGCCCGCCCAGATCGTCGGGCGGTACGATTCGGATCATCGGCGCTTCAATCGCTTCGGCGCCGAGAATCGACAGGCGGTCCACCATCTCGGCCGCCTGATCGCGCGGCCGAGTCACCAGCACACGTTTTCCAAACAACGGGCGGGCGTCGAACCATCGCAGATGGTTGCGGAACGCGACCACGCGGCCGACGACGACGATCGCGGGATCGCGTCTCGGGTGTTCGCGGGCGTGCTCGGCGAGGTCGGCAATCGTTCCGCTCGCTGTCTGCTGGCTCGTGAGCGTGCCGTTGTAGACGATCACCGCCTGACCGTCGGCGGGCCAGCCGTTCGAAACGAGCGCGTCGAGGAGATGCGAGAGTTGCTGCGATCCCACGTAGCAGACGACAGTGCCGTCGAGTTTTGCGAGGCTCGCCCAGTCGACGTCGGGCAGCGCGCGGTTGTCGTCTTCGTAGCCGCGCACGAGCGTAATCGTGTCGCCGCCACCCGGATAGGTCACCGGCACGCCGGCATAGGCTGGCACTCCGATGCCGAGTGGAATGCCCGGCACGACTTCATAGGCGATGCCTTGCGCGTGCAGGAACAGCGCTTCCTCGCCCCCGCGGTCGAACACGAATGGGTCGCCTCGTTTAAGGCGTGCCACCAGCTTTCCGTCGCGCACCTTTTCAGCGAGGAGGAACGTGATGGCATCCTGCTCCATCGGCTGCCGGCCCGCTTTGCCGACATCGATCAGCTCTGCCCCTTGTCGTGCCTGCTTCAACACGCGAACCGGAACCTCGTGATCGTGGATGACGACGTCCGCGCGGCGCAGGCATTCGAGGCCATGGACGGTGATGAGGCCGGGATCGCCGGGCCCGGTCCCAATCAGGTAAACAGCAGGATTCTTCATGGGTGATGACTTTCCGTCGGCGACGACGCACGCCTGGCGTCGCTCAGGATGCTGTCGGCGCCGTTCGCAAGCAGCTCATCGGCCACTTGCATTCCCAGTTGCTCGGGCGTCTCGGCCGATCCACTGCGCTGGGCCCGGACTGCCCGTGATCCATCCAACGAGACAACGATGCCCGTCATTGCCAGCTCGCCTCTGCCCGTCAGAGCACAGAAGGCGCCGATGGGCATCTGGCATCCGCCGCCGAGCCGATCGACGACGGCCCGTTCGGCCCGCAGGGCCAATCCGGCAGTGGCATCACCGATCGCCGCGGCGAGTTCCCTGGCGCGTCGATCGTCCTGCCGGATCTCGACGGCAATGATCCCCTGGCCCGGCGCCGGCACGCAGACGTCAACCGGAAGCAGAGCCGTAATACGCGCTGCCCGCTCCAGTCGGCGCAGGCCGGCGGCCGCGAGCACGAGAGCATCATAGTCGCCCCCGTCCAGTTTCCGGAGGCGGGTATCGAGATTGCCACGAATCGGGAGGAACCTGTCGACCGATGTGAAGCTCGCGAGTTGCGCAACCCGGCGAACGCTGCTCGTGCCGATTCGGGGAGACGCGCCAAGCGTAAGCCGCACCGACTCGAGTTCCTGCTCCGCATGGTGTCCGGCCGGCAGCACCAGCGCGTCGCGCGGGTCCTCGCGCGGCAGCACGCCACCAATCTCGAGACCGTCCGGAAGAAGTGCGGGCATGTCCTTGCTGCTGTGCACGGCGAGGTCTACGGCTCCATCGAGAAGGGCGTCTTCGATTTCCTTCACGAACAGCCGCTTGCCGCCGACCTCCGAGAGTGGCGTCTCACCAAGCCGGTCGCCCGATGTCTTGATGACGATGATCTCGGAGTCGACTCCGATCTGGGAACGAAGGAGCGCGGCGACCGCATTCGCCTGATAGAGCGCAAGCGGGCTGCCACGGGTGCCAATCCTGGGTATCGAATTCACGTGTCCTGCTACAGAGTGAAGGCGCGGCTACTTGTTCCGCCGATCGTCCCGCCTGATCTCCGCGGCTGCATCGTCGCCAGAGGTGAGCGACTCGGTATCGCGCAGCCTGAAGAGCCGGTTGATCGCCTCGGTGTAGGCGGCCTGCGTCTCCTCGTCCGGGAGCGCCTTCAGCTGTTCGGTTGGTTCGAGCAGCAGCTTCTCGACGATCAGTCGCGTCACCTCGTCAACTTTTGCTCTGCCATCGGGCGGCAGACCGGCCAGCTTGCCGTCGAGTCGATGCAGCTCAGAACGCCGAATTCGCTCGAAGCGTTCGCGCAGCGCCACGATCGTTGGCACGGCCCCTCGCGAGCGCAACCACGCAGCGAACCGCGCCAGTTCCTCGCTGACGATCGCTTCGGCGCGCGCGACTTCAGAGCTCCGGCGCGACAGATTCTCCTGCACGATTGATTGCAGATCGTCCACGTTGTACAGGAACACCTGCTCGATATCGCCGACCGATGCCTCGACGTCGCGTGGCACGGCGATGTCGATGACGAACAGCGGGTCGCGTCGATGCCGTCCGGTGACGGCTTCAATCTGCGCCCGCGTGATGATCGGTCGCTGTGATCCCGTTGCCGTGACGACGATGTCCGCTGACGCGACGCCCTGCGCGAGGTCGCCCCAGGCGATGCTGCGTCCGTTCACCGAGGCGGCCAGCGTGTCGGCGTTCGCCGCATTGCGGCTGGTCACGACGATCTCGCCGACCCCGTTGCTGCGCAAATGCTGCGCGGTCAGCGTGCTGATCTCACCAGCTCCGACAACCAGGACTCGCCGGCCATTCAGTTGACCGAAAATCTTTCGCGCCAGTGCGACAGCGGCAAAGCTGATCGACACGGCGCCTTCACCGAGCGCCGTTTCTGCCCGGACACGCTTGCCGACGAGGAACGACCAGTGAAACAGCTTGCTCAGCATCGGCCCGGTGCGGTGATGTTCCGAGGCCGCCTGAAAGGCATCCTTCACCTGCCCGAGGATCTGCGGTTCACCCACGACGAGCGAGTCGAGCCCCGCTGCCACCCTGAACAGATGCCGGGCCGCCGCTTCGTTGTCGTGCGAAAACAAGTGGGGCGTGAAGGCGGACTGCGGCAGGTCGTGGTATTCGCTGAGAAACGCCGCGACTTCCTCGCGCGCCCGCGCGGGGTCGCTGCTCACGATGTAGATCTCCGACCGGTTGCAGGTCGACAGCACGACCGATTCGGCCGCCGACGGCCGCAGCGCGAGCGCCTGCACGGCGGCGCCGAGATCGCGGCTCGCGAAATCGAGCCGCTCACGCAACTCGACGGGCGCTGTTCGGTGACTGACACCGAGAAGGATGACCTGCACCTACTTTCCCACTTTGAACTTCAAACTTTGCACTTCATTGAAACGTGTGGCTCGTGGTCACGAAGTAGCTGATCGGAAGGAAGTTGAGCAACACGATCACGAAGCCGAGCGCCGACAGCCAGGCTGCGCGCCTGCCGGTCCACCCGAGCGTCTTGCGGGCAACCATCGCAAACGAATACACGGCCCACGTCAGGAGGGCGATGAAAATCTTCGGATCCTGCAGCGACATGGCCTGCAGGTTCGAGTTATCTGGCGATTGGGCCAGCGCCTGCGCCGTCCAGACGATCCCGACCACAACGCCGACGGTCAGGAAGAGCCAACCGACGACGACGGCGCGCGAATTCATCGCGTCGAGCACGTGCAGCGAGGGCAGTCGCGTGTAGAGATAACCGAGATGCTTCTTTTTGATCTCCTTGAACTGCAGCATGTAGGTGAGACCCAGCATCGCCGCCAGCGCAAAGGTCGCGTATGCGAAGAGCAGGGTGATCACGTGCACCCAGAACCAGGGGCTGTCCAGCACCGGGTCGCGAGAATCAACTCCTGGGTTGATTGCCGGGATGGTCTGCAACCCGACGAGGATGGGAACGATGAACACTCCCATCGCCCGCTCGTCGGTCGTCACCTCGATATAGAGGTAGGACAGCGCCAGCATCCAGACGAACGACGACACTGCCGTCGACGTGTTGGAGAACGGCACGTGCCGGACCTCCATCGTCTGCATCCCGATCACGAACGTATGCGAGAGCACACCGAGCAGCAGAATGGTCGTGGCGGTTCGTCCCACAGACGGTTGGCGTTTCGCGAAATGAATCGCGTACACCACGACGGCGGCGGCGTAAAGAGCGAGTGGGAGAAAGTTCAACGGGCTGTCGGGGCGTAGTACCCCTTCTTCGTCCGCGGGGTGATGTTCGGTCGTGATACCTGCACCACGATCCGGCGCCAGGCACCGTCGCGACGAGGATTCGCTGAGGTATAGCCCAGCGTGTACTGGCTCGCGAGCTCGACCGCGATCTGGGAATAGACGCCCTCGAGATCCTCGATCATGGCCGGGAAGAACGCGCGCCCGCCGGTCTCCTGCGCGAGCGTCCGCATCACGAACTCAGCCTCCCGGAAACCCTTTGCCTGAACGTCGACGCCGCGGAGCGCGATCGTGTAGACCGACGTCTCCGAGCGCTTCGCCAGATCCAGCACCTCGTCGAACGACACGAGGCTCGAGGTGTCCTCGCCGTCGGAGAAGACGATCAGTGCCTGTCGACGAACATCCTCTTCGTTCACCGCGCGCACCTTCCGCAGTTCCTTCAGAGCGATGTAGATGGCGTTGTGAAGCGATGTCGACCCGCCGGCCACGAGCTGTGAAATCGCCGTGTCGAGTTCGCCCTGGTTGCCAGTAAACGTCTGACGGATCTCCACCCGGCTGTCGAAGTCGATGATCTGGGCGATGTCATTGGGCTTGAGCCGGTGGACGAAGTTCGTTGCCGCCTTCTGCAGCGTGGATAGGTGCTCTTCCATGCTGGCGCTGCTGTCGAGCAGCAACGACAAGGCAATCGGTGACTGTCGCCTCGAAAAGAACGTGACGTTCTGCTTGATCCCGTCCTCGAATACGAGGAACTCCGGCTGCTCGAGGTCGGTGACGTAATGGTTGGATCCGTCAGTGACCGTGACGTTGAGCGAGACGATGTCGACCCCGGCGCGGAAGGACGGCTGCTGAGCAGCCAGACCGACGATGAAGCAGGCCGACAGGACAACGACAACGAACGAGAACCGTTTCACGTCAGGCTCCAGACTCTCCCCGGGCCCGTGCACCACGCATCGTCACGCCTGCGCGCAGCGAAGACACCTCGGCGCGCTCGGGAGTGATGAGCGATTGCGGGCGTCCGTACACGACTTTGTACTGCGAAGACAATTCACGCGCCAGCCGCTGCAGCGCGTCGTCGAGCCCATGCGGGCTGAGCAGCGAGATGCGTTGACCACCCGAACCGCGGGGGCCGGCATCCAGCAGGAAAGAGCGTTCACGAGTCGGATGATCCTCGGAGTGATAGAACTGGCCGATCGTGACCATGTGAAGAGGAACGTCCTCTTCCTGGAGAACCTTGACGATGTCCTTGGAATAGCGGTTGGTGAATTCGATCCCGTCAGTGAAGACAGGAACGATGACCGCCCTCGGAGTTTCACGCTTGCCCATGCCGCGCGTCGTCTCGAAGATCGCGTCGAGCAGCGTCATCCCGCTCTGGCTCATCGAAAACAGACGCCCGACGGCATCCGAGAGCCGCTTGGTGTCGTTCGTGTAGTCAACGAGGATCGTCGGGCGATCGGCCAAGGCGATGACTGCCATCTGGTTGCCCGGCGCCATCCTGGCGACGAAGTTCGCCAGCGCCATCCGCAGGAAGACGATGTCGTCGCCGGCCGCCTGACTGTTGTCGACGAGGACGGCGATGTCGATCGGCTCGGTCGCGCGTGAGACTCGCAGCACCTCGCGCCTGACTCCGTCCTCTCGGATCTGGAATGCGTCGACGCCGAGGCCGGTGACGGGTTCTCCGTCGCGGTCGACTGCACTGACGAACATTGTTCCTTCGCGGACATCCTGGGCCGCGTATGGTTTCGTTGACAGACCTGCGATGGCCGCGAACAAGGCGACCGTGACGACGAGCGAGCGAATCGATGTGAAGCGCATTGGCGTGTGCGAGGCAGGCTCCGTAGGGGGCAGTATAGGCCCCGCCCCAAGTGAGCGTCAAGGTTAATAGATTGCCTGAACCTGTTGAAAATACGGGACTTGATCGGCTCGACAGATCTGTCGGATGACTCCGCGTTCACCTGTGCGCGTCGGTCGAAGCACGAATGCACGGCCGCAACCCAGAGGCTGGTGAAGTTTTTCACAAAGTGAGGGTATACTGATGGGCGGTACAGCGTGCGGCGGCGCTGACGCTTCGACAGGGCGCAGGGTCACCCCGAGCCTGGTCGAGGGACTGACTGCAGGACATAACCGAACCATGACGGTTGTTGTACGGTACGACCAAATGGTGAAGAAACAGTCAGGCTTTTCGTTCAAACGTTCGACTCAGTCGTTTCAGGACAACGTCAGACGCGCGGGACCTGCAGCAGGCGCCAGCTACACGCTGATTGGCGCCATCATCCTGCTCGGAGGCATCGGGTACGCCTTCGATCAATGGAGAGGGACGGCGCCCTGGGGACTGTTCATCGGGCTGACGCTGGGGTTGATCGTCGGGTTCTACGAGTTAGCGAAGACCGTCTGGCATCGATGAAGCCAGTTGCGTGGATGGCCGGAGTCAGCCTGATGTCGTGGCTCCTGATGAGAGTCACGTCTGATGGGCGTGGTGATCCGGAAATCCTGTTCGGGATGGCGGGCCCGCTGGCCTCCGCACTTGGAAGCTGGGTCGCTTATGAACGCGCGCACCGCTCGGCGCCGGGACGATTGACGAACGTCATGATTGCCGCGCTGGCCGTGAAGATGTTGTTCTTCGGCGGCTACGTGGTGACGATGCTGCGAGGGCTGGAACTACGTCCCGTGCCATTCGTGGTGAGTTTCGCGGCGTACTTCATCGCCTTGCACGCGATGGAAGCGTTCTTCCTGCGCCGCCTGTTGATGAACGATCTGCGTTCGCCGAGCAGCGAGCGCGCTTAAGATAGCGGTCCACGCGATGTTTCAGCCCGAGCACGTCGAGTCTGCTGCTGGTGCGGCTTCGGAGGCTGCCGGAACGTTCAATGCCGGTGAAGTCATCATCGAGCACGTCTCGAACAGCCCCATCGATCACCCGCTGATTCATCTTCCGACCCTCTTCGGGATTGATTTCTCGGTCACCAAGCACGTCTTCATGCTGTGGGTCGTGGCCGCGCTGGTCTTCCTGGTCGTGACGACGACCATCCGGCGGTATCTGCGCCAGGATCGGCTCGTCCCCTCGGGCTTCATGAACGCGCTCGAGATCGTCGTCGAGTTCGTGCGCGACGGAATCGTGGAGCCGAACGTCGGTCGCAAGTGGGTGAGCAGCTGGACGCCGCTGCTCCTCACGCTCGGTGTCTTCATTCTCGCGGCCAACGCCATCGGCCTGGTTCCCATCTTCGACGTGCTGTCGCTGATCAACCACACCGTGCTGCACCTGCCGGAAGAGTCGTTCATGGCCAGGGTGCTCCATGGCGGCACGACGGCGACTGGCAACTTCAACGTGACGGCGGCGCTCGCCACGATCACCTTCTTTTCGATCATCGTCGCGGGCTCGCGCGCCCACGGCTTCGTCCAGCACTGGAAGAACATGGTGCCGCACGGCCTGCCGCTGCCGGTCACCATCATGCTGATTCCCATCGAGATCATGGGCATGTTTGTGCGCCCGTTTGCGCTCACGATGCGACTTGCCGCCAACATGACAGGCGGTCACATCGCCATCCTCGCGATCCTGTCTTTCGTGTTCATCTTCACGGAGCTGTCCGGCCAGGCGCTCGTCGGCATCGGGGTCGGCGTGCCCTCTCTGGTGCTCGCCGCGCTGCTGATGGCGCTCGAGATCATCGTCGTGGCCGTGCAGGCGTACGTGTTCACCCTTTTGTCGGCCGTGTTCATCGGCATGGCCATACACGCTCATCACTGAGCAGTTTCAGCGCGTCCACGAGGACTCGCCCTACGAAGGAGAGAAGAATGGAAGGGTTTGCACTTGCATACATGGGCGCGGGGATCGGCCTTGGCCTCGCCGTGATCGGCGCGGGGCTCGGTATCGGTCGACTCGCTGCCGGGGCTGCGGAAGCCATCGGACGGCAGCCAAGCGCGACCGCGCAGATCACCGGCGCTGTGAACCTTCCGCTCTTCCTGCTCGAAGGCGTCGCGATTCTTGCTGAAGTGTTCGCGCTGCTCATCGTGCTGATGAAGTAGGCGGCACTCCGAAAGGACGTTCGTCATGAACACACTGGTCCAGCCCGATCCAGGGCTTTACATCTGGACCATCGCCACCTTCCTGGTGCTCGTGGCGCTGCTGGCGAAGTTCGCCTGGCGGCCGCTCCTCGAAGCGCTCGATCGCCGGCAGGAGTCGATTCGCAAGTCACTCGACGATGCGCAGAAGGCGAGACAGGAACTGGAACGTCTCGGTGTCGAATCGCAGCGGATTCTGGCCGCGGCACGGACCGAGGCAGAGCAGATTCTGTCGAGCACGCGGTCTGACGCCAATCGGTTTCGCGAAGAGCTGAAACAGAAGGCGCAGTCCGAGGCCGCTGGTATCGTGAAGAATGCCGAGCGTCAGATCGAGCTCGAGACGGCGCGCGCGCTGCAGCAGATTCGTACCGAGGCGGTCGACTTGTCGGTGGCGATCGCGTCCAAGCTGCTCGAACGAAACCTGTCGAAAGCGGACAACGAGCGGCTGATCGAAGAAACCTTCAAGCAGATCGAAGAACGACGACCCAGTTAGATGGCTCTTGGCTTTCGGCTCTGGGTTCTAAAGCCTGAAGCCTAAAGCCCAGAGCCGTGCGTCAGCGAACACCCCGGCCAAGCAGCGCGAGGGAGGGGTCGCCGCGGAAGCGGGTTCGCGCATCGGACCTGAGCGCTTCCGCCCTCGACGGGTCACCCAGGATTGTCCACAGCCTGGCCGCGACCCCGTAGCCCTCGGGCGTCGGAGTCGACGCGACCATCTCATTCAACACATCTTCGACCGCGCCATCCCGGTTGGAGGCGCGGTACAACATCGCAAGGCTGGTGTACGCCTGGATGTTGCGCGGGAAGTCGCGCAGCTCCTCGCGGAACTGTGCCTCGGCTTCGTCGTACTCATCGAGACGAGCCAGCGCCTCTCCCAGGTACAAGTGCAGGTCCGGCAGCGATCGCCGATGTTCGCTCAAAGCCTCCACGGCCTCCTTGAAGCTGGCTGCCGCTTCGTCGTAGCGCGCCTCTTCGTAGTGGAGGCGCCCCTGCACGAACTGTTGGACAGGCATCGAGGGGTCGGCCTTGTATGCGGCCTCGGCGTGCTGCACTGCAGCGTCCTTGTCTCCGCTGACCAGCGCGACGCGTGCCGCCATTTCGTGTGCGGCGAACACGTCAGCAGGGCGCTCTTCCTCGGCAAGCATCACGGCAACACCAGCCTGCTCTGCCGCGGCGTCCGTCTTCCCGGTCTTCAGTAACGCGTCAGCCAGAGCGCGCGCGGCCGACGACGCCTCGGGCCGAAGCTCCCGCACCCTGCCGAATTCGACGATTGCTTCTTCGACTCGCCCGGTTCGCGACAGCAGCACCCCGATCTGGAAATGAATCGATGCCAGCGTCGGATGGGTGCGCACGATCGCCTGAAGGGCCCGGATCCCCGCGGTGTATTTCTTCTGGCCAATGAGCCCGGCCGCAGCGCGGTGTTCCTGGACCAGCACGCGCTGCGCGGCGCCGTCGAGCGCAACGTCGACGACTGTCGTCAGCCCGCTGTCGCTCAGGTATCCGAGTTGTGCGTAACGATCCTCCTCACGCGCCGGAATTGCCGCCGGAGACGCGATCGCCGTTGTGCCGACGAGCGCATCGAGTTCAGATCGTAGCTGCGCGGCCTCGTTGGCTTCGCCGACGGGTGCCTGTTCCGTCTCGAGCGGGATCAGATCTTCACCCGTTCCGCGTACGAAGCGGAAATGGTCTCCGGTGAGCGCGTAGACCGGCTCTCCTCCGAACCTGAAGTAGGCCGTCAACGCTTCCGAGTAGATCGGAACCGAGGGAATGACTGCGTCTTCGTCGTCGAGCGCCGTCCGCAGTGAGCGTCCGGAGATGCCTGCCGGAACCGGCGCCCGAACCAGATCGAGAATCGTCGGCACGACATCGATATTTTGTACGGGCGAGGGGACCCGGCGGCCGCCGCCCTGGTTGTCCGGCTGCTTGACGATGAACGGCACGCGCAGAGCGCGATCGTCAAGCGTCAGCCCCGAGCCGACGTCGCCGCGATCCCCCACGACGACGATGGTCGCGTCGTCGTAGAGCTCACGCTCCTTGAGCGCGGCGGTGAGCCGCATGATCGCGGCGTCGGCATCCTGCCCGGGGACCTGCACGAACAGAAAGAATCGCTGGCCGTCCTGCGTCGCCACCCAGCGTTCGGCGCTGTCGATCGTCTGCGATCCGCCACGTGCGATCGCCGCGAGTTCGTTGGACGGCCCGGTGGGCATCTCGTCGTCGAAGTAGGAGAAGCCCTGCCCGATTCCCGTACCTGACTGCAGGAGAAACGACGAGACCGAAGCGCCGGTCGTGAACCCGCGATTGCGCAACAGTTCCGCCAGCGTGCTCGCGTCTTCGGAAAGCGAGAACCCCGCGTCGTCACGGACACCGTGCTCGAGCGGGAGCCGGCCCGTCAGCAGAGAGGTGTGCGCAGGCAGGCTCTGCGGAGAGTGGGTGTAGGCGCGATCGAATACGACGGAGTCGCTCGCGAGCGACTCGATTGCCGGCGTATCGCTTCGCTGCGCGCCGTACACCGACAGATCGGCAGCCGGCACGCCATCGATCGAGACGAGCAGTATCGGTCCTTGGTGTGGTGGTGACTCGCGGGCATACCACCAGCCGATTGCCGCTGCGCCGGCTACTGCCACGAAGAAAAGAGCAATGATCAGCGAGGCCAGCCAGCGGCGGGCTCGCACAGGCGCGCGATGTGTCATGGTTAACGCGGAAGGGCCTGCAACTCAGCGCGTGTCGATTCGATCTCTGCCTTTGCACGCCCGCTCGTGGCTTCGTCCTCGAGCAACTGCGTGTAGGTGGTGATGGCGCGATCGAGCAGCACACGACGGGCCTCGGTCTCGGTCGCACTCGCCGCCTGCTGACGGTAGACGCCCGCCATGACAAACGACACGGCCGTGAGCTTGGGATTCTGCTCGCGAATCTGTTGATAGGCATTGAGCGCCTGGTCGAACTGACCACGATCGCGCAAGCCATTTGCTGCGGTCACGAGCTGAATCACGTTCTTGTCGAGCGCGCCCGGAATCGGGCCGGGATCGCGAGCGAGCGTGAAGGCCATCGGCGGCGTTCCCGCGACACGCACCGGGGCAGGCGCTTCAACGGCGACGAACCCTGGCGCTTCGACGTTGAACGTCCACGTACCCGTCCGCAGACCGATCATCGCCCAGCGCCCTTTGTCATCCGTGGTCGACGTGATCTGCGACGGCCGGGCGTCGCGATTGCTGGCACGTACGGTCGCCCCCTTGATCGGACGTCCGTTCGTATCCCGCACAGTACCGGTAGCCCGTGCCGACTGGGCAAAGGCCGTCGAGGACAGGAAGACCGCGAGGACGACGCCGACAACGAGCCGAAAGCGTGACATCACAAATCCTCCAGGACTGGCATCGCCAGTGGTGCGCCCGCAATTCTATCGCAGAAGGTTGGCTTCCGGGGTCAGTAGAGTTGGTACAGCATCAGGTAAATGACGACCCCCGTCACCGACACATAGAGCCAGATTGGCAGTGTCCACCGCGCGATCCTGACATGTCTGTCGAACTGCGCCCACAGGCCACGAGTCGCGGTCACCAGCGCCAGCGGCACGATGACGGCCGCCAGGATCACGTGCGTAATCAGGATCGCGAAGTAGACCACCCGCACCGGCCCCTGCCCCTCGAACGGCCGCGATCCCGCGTTCAGGTGATAAATCACGTAGCTGACGAGGAAGAGCGCCGACGTGGCCAGCGCGCCGATCATGCACCATTGGTGCTGGCGTGGCCTGCCGCTCTTGATCAGCGCGTACCCGGACATGAGAAGAATTGCGGCGATGCCGTTCAGCGTCGCATTCAGGGTGGGTAAATCGGAGATGGCCACTCAGATCCAGAGCCGATCTGCGACGAGAGCTCCCAGCAGCAACGGCAGGTAGGTAATCGAGAAGAGGAACAACTGGCGTGCATTCTCGGTGGAGCGATCGCGCGCAAACACCACGCTCAGCCAGATGAACACGATCCCGAGCGATGTAGCCACGGCACTGTAGGTCACGCCCGCGAGACCGACTCCGGCCGGCAGAAGACTGACCGGCCACAGTGTTGCGGTGTACAGCAAGGCCTGCCGCCCTGTTCGGCGGCCGTCAGGTTCTTCGACTGGCAGAAGTGGAATGCCGGCCGCCGCGTAGTCCTCCTTGTACATCCACGCGATCGCGAGGAAGTGCGGCATCTGCCAGAAGAAGACGATGCCGAAGAGAACGATGGCAGGCATCGTGATCTCGCCCGTTGCGGCGGCCCATCCGATGACTGGTGGAAGAGCACCGGGCACGGCGCCCACAATTGTTGCCAGTGACGTGCGCGTCTTGAGCGGCGTGTAGACCAGCACATAGCTCAGGAGCGTCACCGCCGCGACAGCGGCCGCAGCAGGTGTCGTCCAGACCGCGAGTTCCACGAGCCCTGCCGTCGCCAGCAGCAGACCGAACCACATGCCTTCCGCAACACGAAGCCGGCCGCGCGGCAACGGGCGAGTGCGTGTGCGGTTCATCAGTCTGTCGGTCTCGCGCTCCCACACTTGATTCAGCGCGGCCGCACCACCCGCGACGAGGGCGGTTCCGACGAGCGTGTGAACAGCAAGCGCAAGGGCGACGCCGCCGGGTGAGCCGAGGTACAGGCCCGCCAGCGTGGTGACCAGAACGAGCAGATTGAGCCGCGGCTTGGTCAGGGCGAGGAAATCCAGCGCGCGCTCTGAACGAGCCGCGCTGGTGCGATCGGCAGCAGAGACCGAGGCTCTGCCGATGATCGGCGCGGTTATCTTCATGCGCGTCCCCGTGCCATGCCCACTCCGTAAGCCGGGTCCTGCTTGTGGGACCCGGCGCGGCCCTGTTCTGCGGCGTCGTCGATGCGCTCGAACTTCGCGCGACGCGTACGAAGAGTCAGCACCAGCGAAGCCGCGAGCACGGATGCGCCCGTCACGACGTGGAGGGAGTTGATGATGAACTGCCTCTGGGAGAGGACCGTCAGCGCTCCGAGTGTGATCTGCGCGACGAGCAGCACGAGAAGGAGCGCAGATGGGCGCCACCATTCCGGCCGGGATCGGTGATGGTAGAACACGTGGCCCGTTGTCGCGATCACGAAGAGCGTCACCACCAGTGCTCCGACACGATGCGCGAAGTGCACGGCGATCTTGGCATCCCACGTCGGTGGAAGCAGCTGTCCGAACGCGAGCGGGAAGTCCGGGATCGCCAATCCCGCGTCGGTGTGTCGCATCGTTGCGCCCACGACAATCTGTAGGTACACGAGGGCCGTGGTGGCCAGCGCAACGGCCTGCAGGGTGCGATCGTCAGGCACGGGCCCGTGATTCGCGTAGGCGCGCTTCCACCCCGGTGACGTCATGAGTGCGATCGAAATGGTCAGGCAGAAGACGAGCTGCGCAAGGCTGGCGTGCGCGATGGAGATGGGGTCCGGCAGGAACCACAGGACGGTGATCCCGCCCAGGATGCCTTGTGTGATGACCCCGGCGAGCGCGACATAACCGAGCCGGCGCACGAGTCGCCTGGGTTCGGCAAGTCGCAGCCACAGCGCGAGCACCACGATCAGAAAACCGACGCCGCTCGCGATCAGTCGATGCGAGTGCTCGAAACGAATTCCGCCCACCATCTTCTCGAGCGGAAAGGTGAACATGTTCCAGCCGTACGTGGTTGGCCAGTCGGGCACCGACAGGCCGGAGCCGGTGCTCGTGACGAGACCGCCGGCAAAGATGAGTACGCCCGTGGCAACGGCGACGATCACTGCGTAGAGATGGAGGAGCATTGATTCGGATGGCGAAGCGTGGCTTCGCGCTTACAGCTTGAACGTGAAGGACAACTCCTTCGTTTCTTTCGGTCCAATCGTGACCATTTGCGTCTGCGTGCCGAGCTTTTCGTGCCACGCCTCAATCGTGTAGGTGCCGGGAGGCAGGTTCTGAATCGCGAAACTGCCGCCAGTACCGCTGACGGCGTAGAAGGGATGGTCGAGGACACCCACCCATGCGTTCATCCAGTTGTGCACGTCGCACTTGAACGGCACCATGACTTCTGCCGTCGTGAACACGTGGGTGTGCTTCAGTCCCTTGAGCGCCTGACCACGGTTGAACTCGCGGTTGTTCATCGGCAGCGCATGGATGTTGTGCAGCGTCTCGTCGCTGTTCAGGATCGAGAGCGGCTGGCCGGCCTGGATGCCGAAAACTCTGGGCGCGTACGTGCACCCCTGTTGATCCAGAACGACGGGCGTGGTGGGAACCGGGAATTTCACCCGCCCGAGCCCATCCTTCACATAGACGAAGACGTTCTGGAGTCCGCCGTCGCTGACGACGAAGTTCTGCGTCCGGGCTGCACCCAGTTGCTCGCAGTACGGATCGGAGCGGCGGTTGATCGTTTCAGCGGCCGGCGGCGTGCCCTCGAGCTTGATCGACCCCGTCAGACCGCCAGCAGTGGCAGGGTCCACCGGGTTGGACACGACCGGCGCTGGCGCTGATGCGGTTTCCTGAGGAGTGCCACCGCCGCAGGCAATCGAGCCCGCCGCGACCAGGGCAAGAGAGAAGCGTAGCAATCCAGTCAATTATCACACGCCGCCGGCCGCGGTGATCTTGCGCTGCACCCGGTCCTGGAACCACTGCGGGCTCCACCAATCGACCGGTGTGACCTGCTGCCCGCCGACCAGCATCGTGAAGTGCAGGTGGTCGCCGCCGGCGAGCCCCGTCATCCCGCTCCGGCCGATCTCGGCCCCTTTTTCAACCGTATCGCCCACTTTGACGCCGATCGATGAGAGGTGCCCATATAACGACTGCACGCCCAGGCCGTGATCGATGACCACGCAGTTTCCGTAAATGCCGAGGTCCGCGGCATGGACGACCGTGCCGCGTTCCGCTGCCACGATCGGGACATTCGCGGTTACGGCCAGATCGAAACCGAGGTGCACCTGTCGATCGATCTCCTTGCCTTGGTAGATGTAGGTTCGCGTATCGGCGAAACGGGCCTCGACCTGGGAATTTCCGAGCTGCTGAAATGGTCCCTTGAAGTGCATCTGCGGAGCGGACTTCTTCGCCAGGTCGGTGAGGTACTGATTGTTCTTGCGCCGAAGATCGCCGTTGATCTTCAGGAATCCTCCGAGAGGATCGTCGGTTGGGATTTTCTCCTGAGGTGAATTGCCGGCGATGGCAGGCACCACACGTGCCATGAAGCGATCGTCGATCTCGATGCGGCTCTTCGAATACGGTTTGGGGAAGACCTGATGATCGAGCGCGGCCAGCGCCTCGTTCCCGGCTGGATCGCGCGCGTATACCTGGAAGCTCGTATTCAGGTCCTGGTCGAAGAGCAACGCAAAGAAGGCCACGCGCAACGCCGGGTCGCTTGTGATCCCGACTGCCGATGCCGGGAACCCCGGATACTCGATGTTGCCGACGCGCACCCCCGACTCGACATCGTCAGGGGTCGCCCGATAGACGACGAATTCGCTGCCGCCGTGGTTGACGTAGTGGAACGTCGAGAGCACGGCGACCTGCGGCGGGTCGAGTCGCACCGTGACATCGTGCGTCGCCGTCGAGCTGACGGTGCGCAGGCCGAAAAGCACCGGTCGTGACGCGTGCACGACGATCCGTGCAGGGCCAGACTGCAGGTCGGTCAGTGTGCGCTTGCCGACGGGCCGCATGATGTAAAGCCGTTCGGCGGACTCCTGCTTGATGTCACCCTCTGGCTGGTTGAGGGTGAACACCGGGAACGTCTTGCCGCCCTGCTCGACGGTGACATCGACCGCAGCGAATTTTCCTTCCGGTGCTTCCACGCTCATTTCGAGCGACGAGTTCTGCCCGATGAACTGGCCGGGTTGACGGATGGCGATCGTCGGACCTGCGGATCGTCCGGCCCAGAACCAGGCAACGCCGCCGACAACGAGGGCGAGGATGAGGAGGAAGACGATGAATCTCATGAAAGCGCGCATGGCGGAATGATAGCGCGCAGTGGATGACCTTGCTCGCCTGCTTGTACCTCAGCGATAAGGAGGCGCTTCGATCAGTTGCCGAACTGGCTGCTGAACTTTTCGTTTTCCTGGCAGATGAACTCGATCAGATCGGTGTCGACAAGGAGGCGTTGGTTCACGCGAACCGTCCAGGGCTTCGTGTATGCCTTGGGATCGTCGATGGTCGCGTCGATCTCGAGACGGCCGAACGAGGGGCGACGGAATCGCTCGATGATCTTGCCCTCCGAGGTCAGCGGGGCACCGTCCACGTCGAGCCAGCCGCCATCCCTGAAGTTCGTCGTCTCGACAACCAGCGTGTCGCCTTCCCACCAGCCGCGTGAATAGCCGAACCACCACGGCTGCGGGTTGTTGCTAGGCGCCGGTCTGCCGTCGAGAAAGATCTGGCGCACGCCGGCATTGGCTTCGTAGAGGATGACGATCAGATCTTTCGTCTGAATCATCTTCCTCGGCTGCGAGTGCGTGTGCAATTGCATGTGGCCAAGCGGCAGGCAGGCGGCGTCCGGGTTGTCCTTGCTGTCAACCGCCATGCGTTGCTTGCGGAGGTCGGCGGCCCACGGCCTGAGAGGAAGTCCCTCTTTCATGCCAAGCTCGATGTTCCAGAACGTGGCCTCGGGCGGTGTGCCCGGCGGTGGTTCGGGCGGCCGGCCGCGGCCGGGAAACCCAAGGATGCCTGCGTAGTTCCAGATGCCCGAGAGATCTGGCTTGCCGTCGGCAGTCCGTGGCACCGGTGCGGTCAAATCAGGCTTGCCATCAGCCGTGCGCGGGATGCCAGCGGTCGGATATGCGGGCCACTGCGCCCCGAGCGGAAACGGCATCGAAGCCACGAGGACAAAGAGGGCGACAGTCGCGACGACGGACCTGGCGGCAGCTGCCTTCACGGCGCGATTATATGTTGCGATGAAACGCCAGCACACCCGCGCGAGTCGGGTCTCGTTAACGGCGACCTTCGAGCGCCAGCCTCAGGCCGAGAGCGACGAACAGCCCACCCATCGCGCGGTTGAGCCACGTCGCGATGTCGTATCGCATCTGCAGCCAATCCCCAAGCCAGCTCGCGCTGAGTGCGTATGCAAGACAGACCACGGTCCCGTTCGCGATGAAGATCAGTCCGAGCGCGGTGATCTGGAAGGCCAACGACCCACGCGCCGGATCGGTGAACTGCGGGAGGAACGCCAGGAAGAAAACGCCATCCGATACAGCTCTTCTTGCCCATTTGAACTTCCCACCGGGTTTATCGTATATCGATAAAACGAGGTTGCCATGAACGCAATCGGCCGATGGTCCGTCGCATCGTTCATCTGGGCTGTCCTGGGGTTTATCAAGGTCGGTCTCGCCGTCGCATTACTCGCAGCGGTATGCCTGACGATGGCAGTGCCATTCAAGCGGGATCCGAACATGACCGTCATGGTGCCGGTCTCCTTCAGCATGGATGCACCGATGTCGGTCCGCCTTGGCCGTTCGGGGTTCGGGTTTGAAATCCTCAACCCGAAACAGGATGCGAGGCGGAGTCAGGGGCGCATTGATAGCGTCGATGGATCGCTGAAGGTCCCGACGTCCAGCCGGGTGTTCATCGTTGCGAACGCCCTCATCGTCATCGTGATCCTGGCGTTCGCACTCTACGTGGTGACTCAGCTCCGAGGCGTGTTCTGGACACTGATTGCCGGACGGCCATTCGTCCCCGAAAATGCGATGCGCATCCGGCGCGTGGCACTTGCTGTTATTGTCGGCGAGCTCGCGAGCTCGGCGATCGTCTTCGCCGAAAACTACTACGCGATGACGTACATGACCATTCCAGGGTTGCAGTTCGACGCCTGGCCGCGCGTGGACGTCGTCTCGGTCGGCTACGGCCTCATCATCTTCGTGATTGCCGAAGTCTTCCGGGTCGGCACGCGGCTCGATGAAGAGCAATCGCTGACGATTTGAGCGCACACACGTGGGGATTCGGATCAACCTCGATCGCCTGCTGGTCGATCAGCAACTCACGCTCACGGAGCTGGCAGAGCGCGTCGGTGTGACAATCGTCAACCTCTCGATCCTGAAGACGAACAAGGCCAGGGCGATTCGTTTCTCGACGCTCGAGGCGCTGTGCCGCGAGCTCAGATGTCAGCCAGGGGATCTGCTGGAATGGGTGCCCGAACGGAGTAGGAAGTGAGCGTCGGTCATCGCGACCTACGTCGGCTGAGTAGAGATCAGATCGAGATGCAGGAATTGATTGAAGGCACTCTTCTCATAATCGCCGAATGCTCCGCCTTCCGTGAAACCGTACTTGCGATAAAGCGTGAGAGCGGGCTCGAATGACGCGCCGGAGCCCGTTTCCAGCGACAGGCGCGCATAACCTCGCCGGCGGGCCTCAGCGACGATGTGATCGAGAATTGTCGCCGCGACTCCGCGCCGCAGATGCGCATCGGCAGTACGCATGGATTTGATTTCACCGGCTCGTGGCCCCAGCTCTTTCAGGGCACCGAAGCCAAGAAGCTCTTCGCCCTCCCACAACGCATAGACGCTGATCTCTGGCTGCTGCAGCCCCGACCAGTCGAGTGCGAACACGTGACCTGGCGGCGAGCTGGCGTGCATGCCTTCGAGGTGCCGGGCCAGCAGCGCCTTGACTCGGCCGTCATCGAAGTTGGCGGGTTTGATCACGGGCATCAGTTTCAGGGTATCTCTTCGCCGGCCGAGTGTGTGATCAGTTCCGTCGACGCCCGAAGAGAGGCGTGAACCGCGTCGCTCCTGGCATGGTACGATCCGCCCCGCCATGACCAGGGTTCTCATTCCCGTTTCGCTCGCGCTCGTGCTCGTCGTTGCAGCGATGCTGTGGGCCCAGGAATCGCCGCCGCCGCTGATGCCGCCGCAGGCTCCGTCCGGGCCGACGCCCATGCCGGCCGTGCTCAGCAACTACACACCGGTCACCGAGGCGCGGTTGCGGAGTCCGAACGACGGCGACTGGATGATGAACCGGCGGACCTATGACGGATGGGGCTATAGCCCCCTCACGCAGATCACGCCTGCGAACGTCTCGCGGCTGAAGCCGGTGTGGTCGGTATCCACGGGCGCGATCAATGGGCACGAGGCTGCTCCCATCGTGCACGACGGCGTGATGTTCGTCGCAACACCGGGCAGCCAGGTCATTGCGATCGAGGCTGCGACGGGCACGGTCCTGTGGCGCTATCGCCGCCCGCTTGCGCCGACTGTCATCAATCGGCATCCGACGACCCGCGGCGTCGCCCTTCTCGGTGACAAGGTGTTCCTCGCTGCGAGCGACGCTGTGTTGATGGCATTGGACGCGCGCACGGGACGCACGGTGTGGTCCACCACAGTCGCCGACAACCGTGCCGGCCACTACATGAGCCTCGCGCCGCTTGTGGCGAACGGCAAAGTGCTCGTCGGTACATCCGGCGGGGAGCTCGGCATCCGCGGGTTCATTGCGGCCTACGATCCCGACACGGGCAAAGAACTGTGGCGCACCTACACCGTTCCGGCGCCGGGTGAACCTGGAAGCGAGACGTGGCCCAAAGGCGGCGAGCAGTGGAAGACCGGCGGAGGCTCGGTGTGGGTGACCGGCAACTACGATCCCGAGATGGGCCTGGCCTACTGGGGCACGGGCAACGGTGGACCGTGGATGGGCGATCAGCGTCCTGGTGACAACCTCTACACCGCTTCGACGATCGCAGTGGACGTCGCTTCGGGGCAAATCAAGGGTCACTTCCAGTACACGCCGAATGAGTCGTTCGATTGGGACGAGGTGTCGCCGCCCATCCTGGTGGACTTCCAACGCAACGGCCGCACCGTGAAGGGGCTCATCGACGTGGCCCGTAACGGTTACTTGTGGTTCCTGGAGCGCGGGACTGGACCCATCAAGTTCGTCCAGGGCGTACCCCACGTGCGGCAGACGGTGTTTCGCGGTCTCGATCCCATGACTGGCAGGCCCGATGTCGATCCCGCACGCACGCCAGGCACTGGCAAGGTCGCGGAGTTCTGCCCCTCGCACTGGGGAGGGAAGAATTGGCCGCCCATTGCCTACAGCCCGCAGACGCGTCTCGTCTACGTGCCGGCGAACGAGAACCTGTGCGCGACCATGGAAGGACTGCCCGTGAAGTACGCGCCGGGTTCGGCCTTTACCGGCGCGAGGAACGTGATGTCGATCGTGCCGGGTGCCGATCACATCGGGGAAGTGCAGGCCTGGAACGTGGACACGGGCGTGCGCGTGTGGACCCACACCTTCGCCACGTCGTCGAACTGGGGACCGCTGATCGCCACCGGCGGCGGACTGGTCTTTGGCGGCGGCACCTCGGATCGCATGTTCCGGGCGTTCGACGCACGGACGGGAAAGGTCCTCTGGGAGTACCCAACGACCTCGGGTGTCATCGGTCAGGCGTCGTCGTTCACCCTCAACGGACGTCAATA
>JALDXQ010000071.1:0-33726 GCA_032156805.1 Acidobacteriota bacterium | reverse complement strand
CCCGTGCTCATTCAGGGCGAGACAGGAACCGGCAAGGGTCTCGTCGCGCATCTGGTTCACGAGATGGGGCCGAGGCCGAGCGCCTCATTCGTCGACGTCAACTGCGCCGCCATTCCCGACACACTGCTCGAAGCCGAACTCTTCGGGTTCGAGCGTGGCGCGTTCACCGACGCCCGGCAAGCGAAAGCCGGCCTCCTCCAGGTGGCGCATCGCGGCACGATCTTCCTGGACGAAATCGGCCTCATGCCCGATGCGCTGCAGGTGAAGCTGCTCAAGGCCATCGAGGATCATGCGGTGCGGCGGCTTGGCGGCACACGGCCCGAGCCGGCTGATGCCTGGGTGCTCGCCGCGACGAGTGAAGACCTTTCCGCGGCGATTCGCACGCACCGGTTCCGCGAGGATCTGTATCACCGGCTCGCGGTCGTGACGGTGCAGTTGCCGCCGCTGCGCGAACGCGGCACCGACGTCCTGTTGCTCGCGCGCCACTATCTGGATCGCTGCTGCGGCGACTACGGCCTGCCGGCCAAGGCGCTCTCCTCAGATGCGGAGTCGGCTCTGCTGGGTTATTCGTGGCCCGGCAACGTACGCGAGCTCGCCAACGTGATGGAGCGCGTGGCGCTGCTGTCGGAAGCCGAGCAGGTAACGGCCGCAGCGTTGCGCCTGCCGCGCGCACCACGGATGGCCACAGTGGCTCGGAGCGCTCAGAGCGTGAACGACCAGGTGGCGTCGCTCGAACGTAGCCGCATCGAGGAAGCGCTGCGTGTCGAGGCAGGGAATCTCTCGCGCGCGGCGGCACGGCTCGGTCTGCCCCGTAACACCTTGCGCTATCGGATGGAGCGTCACGGCCTGATGGACGCCGGTGATGCCTCGAGTCACCGACGGAAGCCAGATGTGCCCGCGGATCGGGCGGGCTCACCGCCGGTGCGCTGGCAGCGGACGCGAATCACGCTGCTTCAGGCGGAGGTGACCGATGCTCGAGGCAACGGGGTGGAGCACGAGCGCGATCGGGTGCTCGAGGAGATTGCCGCGAAAACGAGCAACTTCGGTGGCCGCATTCTCGAGCTGGGTACCCATTGCGTCAAGGCGGCGTTCGGGCTGGACATCGTAGAGGACGCAGCACGACATGCGGCGCACGCCGCATTTGCCATCACCCGCGTCGTCGGCACGTCGGAGTCGCAGCCACTCGCGTTGCGCGTCGCGCTTCATACCGAGGAAATGTCGGTCGGCCGGCTCGAGGATCGCGTCGAGCTCGATGCGCAGGCGCGGCAAGCGGCCCAGCACATCGTCGACGAGATGCTGGCGGCCGCCCCGAGTGGCGGGATTCTGGCGTCGGCGACGACGAAGGCGTTTCTCGAGCGGCGCTTCGACGTCGAGCCGCTCGCTGCCGCGGCGGAACCGCAGCGGGCGTGGAGGGTCGTCGGGCTGGTCGATACCGATCGCCACGCGACGCCGTTCGTATCGCGAGCGCGCGAGATGGCCGTGCTCGAGGACCTGCTGGCACAGGTGGAGGAGGGACGTGGACAGGCCGTGCTCCTGGCTGGTGAGCCCGGGATTGGGAAGACGCGCCTGCTGCACGAGTTCCACCGCGTCACCAGGAATCGGGCGGCATGGCTGCAGGGATCGGCAGTGTCGTTCGGCGGCTCCCTGCCGTTTCACCCGCTGATCGATCTGATCCGGAACGCATTCTCACTGCAAGCCGGTGATTCCGATGACGTCATCGGCGAGCGGATCGACAACGCGACCGTCGCATTCGGAGAGGCGTTTCAACCGTCGGTGCGGTTCCTGCGCTCGCTGCTGTCGATAGACGCTCGCGACTCCTCGCTCGCGTCGCTCGACCCGAAGCTGCGGCGCGCAGGCACTTTCGAAGCGATCGGCGGTCTGCTGCACGCGATCGCCGACGTGCGCACGCTGATCGTCGTCCTCGAAGACCTCCACTGGATGGATCAGGCAACGGGCGAGTTCGTGGCGATGCTGGCCGAGAGCGTCGTGTCCGACCGGATTCTGCTGTGCGCGACGCATCGGAGCGGCTACGTGCTGCCATTTGCGCAGAGCGCATTCGGCACGCAGCTCACCCTGTCCAGGGTCTCACGCGCGGACACGACGTCCATTGGCATCTCGCTGGTTGGCGCGTCATCGATGTCTCCGGAGTTGCAGCGCCTGGTTGACGAGAAAACGGAAGGCAATCCCTTCTTCATCGAAGAAGTCCTGCGATCGTTGCAGGAGCGAGGGCTGATCGAACGGCGTGGAGACGAGGTCGGCCTGGCGCGACCGATCGGGCGGATCGACGTCCCGGACAGCGTCCGGGATGTCCTGCTCGGACGGCTCGAACGGCTCGACTCTGTGTCGCGCGATGTGCTTCGAGTGGCCGCGGTCATCGGCCGCGAGTTTCCACGTCGGGTGCTCGAGCGCGTGGTGTCCGCGACGCCCCAGGCGCTCGAAGAGCGTCTGCGCACGTTGCGGTCGGCCGAGCTGATCCACAACGCACGTGTATGGCCGGAAGTCGTTTACGTCTTCAAACACGCGCTGACGCACGAGGTCGCGTACCAGGCGCGGAGCGAGACGGAGCGGCGGTCAGAGCATGCACGCATCGCCGAAGCGGTGGAGCAGGTGTACGCCGATCGCTTGTCGGAGCATTACGGCGTGTTGGCGCATCACTTCGTCGAGGCCCAGCGATGGGACAAGGCGCTCGAGTATCTCCTCGCGGCGGCACAGCAGGCCGAGCGCACGTTTGCATCGCGCGAGGCGCTCGTCTTGTATGACGAGGCGTCGAAGGCGGCCGGCCGTCTCGCTGGTGGTGTCGGCGATCCGCCGACGCTCATCGGAGTTCACAAGGCAAAGGCGCGGTTGTACGCGCTCACGAGTGCGTTCGAGCTATCGGTGGCAGAGGCGGAAAGAATCCTGCCGCTGGCCAGGTTGATCGGTGATCGCACCGCCGAAGCCGATGCGCTGGCGGCGATCGCGTGGGCGTCGACGTGGGCGCGCAACATCGACGGCGCTCTGCGGTTTGCCCGGGAGGCGCTCGCGGTCGCGGAGCCAGTGGGCGCGCTCGCGGCACAGGGGCGCGCGCAGTTCGTGCTGGGTTTCGTCCGATCGGTGACAGGAATGCTCGAGGAGGGGCAGGCATCTCTCGACAAGGCGATGGCGATCAGCCGGACGGCAGGAGATGCGATGCATGAGTCGCTCTCGCTCTCGACGGCCGGTCTCCTGCGCAACTGGTCCGGGGATTATTCCGAGGCGGCACAACTGCAGACGAAGGCGATGACGCTCGCGCGCGACAGCGGCGCGCTCTTGCCGCTGCTCCTGGGATGTTTCATGCGGGGCCTGACGCTGACCGGTAAGGGTGATTACGACGAGGCATTCGCATTGTTCACCGAAGGTCTCGCGCTCGCCGAGCGGGCCGGCGAGGAAGCGGTTTACCATCGGCTGCTGAATTGTCTCGGGTGGCTGTACGCGGAGCTGGGTGATCTCGATGAGGCAGAGGCGCTGAACACCAGGAGCGCGCAGATCGGACGACGCCGTTCCGATCCCGGCACGGAGCCCAATGCGGAGCTGAATCTCGGTGAGATCTTCTGGGCGCGTGGCGATCTGTTGCGTGCGCAGGACCAGTTCGATGGAGTGCTGCGATACTCGAGGAACCCTTCCAGCAGCCAGTGGATGCGATTTCGATATTCGATCCGGATGTTTGCCAGCCTGGGTGAGTTGGCTGTCGCGCGAGGTGATCTCGCGAGCGCGCGCTCGCATGGCGCGGAGTGCCTGGAGTTGGCAACTCGTACGGGCTCGCGAAAGCACCTCGTCAAGGGGTGGCGGCTGGCGGGCGAGATCGCGCGAGCGGAACGCAGCTGGGATGTAGCGGAAGGTCATTTCCGCAAGGCACGAGAGCTGGCGATCTCGCTGGCCAACCCGGTGCAGCAGTGGAAGTCGGAGATCGTGCTCGGGCAGTATCTGAACGACACAGCGCGTCGCGATGAAGCACAACACGCCTTCGCGCGTGCACTCGTGCTGATGCAGCGCGTGCGCGAGGGTCTGCGCGAAGAGCGCCTGCGCAATGCCTTCGACAAGAACCCGGATCTCAAGCTCATTCAATCTCTCGTGGTGATTTCCTGAACGCCTGATCTCAAGAGCAAGACCCGGCCTACCGCAATGGAACCGGGGCGAGGCACGCGCCTCGCCCCGGACCCGGCTACGACAGGATGAGCGGCTGTCGTGCGACCGGGACGACATTGGCGTTTCGAGCCGCATAACGGCCGAAGAAGAGAATCGTGACGGTCCCGATCAGGCCAAGCGCCACGATCATCAGCTGAATACCCACGCCCTGTGCGGCCAGCAAGTAGAGGCTGATTCCAACGCCGGTCCACGTCGAGGCGAGTGCCACCAGCTTGGCTTCGCGCGGCATGCCGCGAGTCGCCTTGAACTGCCGCAGCAGTGGCCCGAACCATCGCTGTCGTTCGAGCCATGCGTCGAGAGTGGGCGAGCTGCGCGAGAACAGATACGACGCCGCGAGAACGAACTCTGTCGTTGGCAGCCCGGGGACGAACACCCCGACGATCCCCAGCGCGAGGCACAGCATTCCCAGTGCTGCGAAGAAGACCCGGCGTGCCTTGCGGCCCTTACCCATGATCGTCATGACGTGCTCCACGTGGCAGTGATGGGAGTCCGTTGTTACTGAGCCTTGAATCCGTCGCAGGACACGTTGTTGTGCCAGTTCACGAATGTGCCGGTCGGGCTCTCCTTCCACGCCCATACGTGCAGCGTGTAGAAGGCCGGCAAGCCGAATCTATTGGGGGCTTCGAACCGATGAAACAGCTGACCCATGAGCTGTGGCGGCGGTCCCTTCGGGTATTTCTTGTCCCAGTCCTCGGCTATCACGAGGAAGTCCGCGCCAGTTATCCGTCGGCGTCCACTTGGTGTCGGTTCGTACAGGATGATCTCCGGGCGTGTCGGATCCAATTCACCACCGTCGAAAACCAGATCGGTGTTCACGTAGTGGAGACCCATCGCGCCGCTGTAGTCGCCGGTGACGCAGCCGAACATGAGGTGATAATCCTCGCCTTCCGCCACGGACACGTCCTTGAAGCGCTCGGTTGCTTCGCGGACCACCCGTACCAGCTCGTTCGCGATGCCTCTCCGGTCTGACGTACCGTGCGAATGGAGCTGCGCGAGCGCCAGCGACGGCGTGAAGCAGATCACGAGGAACGCACCGACCGTGGATGCCGTGCGCACCGCGCTATGCGACCGTCTGGTCGGCACCGGAATGATCATCGGGACGCGGCGCTTGTACTCTGCGTACTCCGGGTGCGCGTCGATCAGGTCGCGTTCCTCGAGCTGAATCGCGATCAGGATGTAGCCGGTCGTCATCACCGCGAACAGCAGGTGGGTGACCGTCATGGTCGGCGTGGCCCAGAAGGCGAACAGCCATCCCAGGTACAGAGGGTGTCGCACGAGGCGATACGGTCCAGGCGTGACGAAGTGAAGTGACGTGTACTCCCGGCCGAGCAGCTGCAGCCATACCTGTCGCAGTCCGAACAAGTCGAAGTGATTGATCAGGAACGTGGTCACGAGGACGAGGAGCCAGCCGAACCCAAAGGCCGCGTAGAGAGCTGCTCGCGCCGCTGGATTCTGGACGTCCCATATCACTCCGCCGAGCGGGCTCCACTGCCAGAACAGCAGGATGAGCGCCAGGCTGCTGAGAAGTACGTAGGTGCTGCGCTCAGCCGCCGCTGGTATGAAGCGGAGAAGCTGACGTTTGAACGCCGGTCGCGCCATCACACTGTGCTGGACAGCAAACAGCCCCAGCAGCCCCAGATTGATCAGCAGGGCCGTTCCAAGTGGCGCGGTGGGCGCCGAGTCGAGTGACTTCGGCACGACCAGGTTGCCGACGAATCCAACCGCATAGAGATAGGTCAGGAAGAACGCGAGGTAGGAGATCACCCCGTATGCGAAAACCAGAATTCTGCTCATCGAAAGCCTCCATTCATTGCGGGCTGAGGCAAGCCACCTTCAGTGCGTCCGCGGATCCGCCTATGCGCAACGAATGTACCGGCATCGTCATACACGTAACTGTCGCTGCATCAGGGGTTTGACGAAGAACGATCCTGTCGAAGCGAGGCGTCAGCTGTCGAAAATTGGGCAGTTCGACAGCCGACAGGGCTAACATTCGCGGTGATGGAGCCGATCCTGGCGCGCGCGATTGAATCGGGGTCTGCCGAGGACCTGAAGGCGGTCAGCGAGTGGTGGGCCTCCGGCCTGCATACGCGGAAGGTCGATCCGGCTGTGGCGCGAACGCTCGTCGAGCGGGGCGCAACGCTATCGGTTCATGCGGCCGCTGGCCTCGGCTTCACCGATCATCTGGCGCGCATGCTCGCGGACGATCCGGCCTTGATCGACGCGAAGGGGTGCGACGCCTGCACGCCGCTCCATTTCGCGCGGAACGTCGCGACGGCGCAGCTGCTGCTCGACCGCGGCGCCCGCATCGACGCGCGTGACGAGGATCATGAGTCGACGCCGGCGCAGTGGTTGATAGGAGAAGCGCCCGAAGTCGCGCGTTTCCTGCTGGACCGCGGCGCCTCGCCCGACATCTTCCTGGCCGCTGCGCTTGGCGATACGGAACTGGCGAACCGGCTGATCGACGCCAATCCATCGTGTGTCGCATATCGCACCGGACGGCTGCCAGACTTTCCGCCCATCGGTCACAACGGGCGCGGCGGGACGATTTACCAGTGGAGCCTCGCGTTCAACTCGTACCCTCATCAGATCGCGCTGACCAAGGGACACCCCAAGGTCTTCGATCTGCTCTACGCGCGCAGCGATGACACAACACGTTTGCTGGTCTCGTGTGTGCTGGCTCGACGCAGCGAGGCCGAAGCGATTGCCGCTCGTCATCCCGGCACCGTGGCCAGCCTGCCGCCCGTCGACCTCGAGCTGCTGCCTCGCTACTGCTGGGAGACGAACACCAACTACGACGCAGTCAAGCTGATGCTCGACCTCGGGTTCCCAATCGCGCATCCGGAGATGAGTCACGGCTACAGCGCGCTTCACAACGCCGCGTGGTCCGGGTCGGGCGATCTCGTGGATCTTCTGATCGCGAAAGGTGCGCCCGTCGATCTGGTCGATCCACGCTTCGAGTCGACGCCGCTGGGTTTCGCGATCTACGACTGCCTCGTCGAAAAGCGTCACCCCGAGGGTGAATTCGGCCGCGTCGCGAAGTCGCTGATCGAGGCGGGCAGCCCGTGGGATGCCCTCAACTATCCCACTGGCGATGCGCGGTTGGACGATGTGTTCATGGAGTATCTGCCGCACCGGATCGACGGAGCCGCGCTTCTTGGAGATGACGATCTCCTTTCTCGATTGCTCGGCGATCAGCCGGCGGCCGATCAACTCGCGCTGGCACTCGGCGGGGCGGCTAAAGGGGGACACCTGGACCTGTGTCGCACCCTACTTGCCCGTGGCGCTGATCTGAACGCCATGACCGGGCGCGATCGCATGACGCCGCTCATGCACGCGCTGAAGGGATCATCCGCGCCAGGTTCCTCAGCGACTGTCGCGGAACTGCTGGAGAGAGGCGCCGACGTCGGTGCCAGGAACCGATTCGGTTCGTTTGCACTGCATCTCGCGGCCGGTTGCGGCGCGAGCCTCGACACGATTCGGCTCTTGTTGCGCTCCGGCGCTGCCGCACACGTGCACATGGAAAACAATTTCGGCTATACGCCGTTGCGCGCGGCCAACGAGACTGGCCACCAGGATGTCGCTGTCCTGCTGCGCGAGCTCGACTCCCCGCCCACGGCCTGATCGGGGGCCGCCTGATACAATTCATAGGACCGCCTCCGAGCCTCAATGGATCAACGTCATATCCGCAATTTCTCGATCATCGCGCACATCGACCATGGCAAGTCGACGCTGGCAGATCGCTTCCTCGAGCTGACGGGTGCGCTGCAGGCCCGCGAGATGGAGGCGCAGGTCCTCGACGCCATGGACCTCGAGCGTGAGCGCGGCATCACGATCAAGGCGCATCCCGTTCGTCTGAACTACACGTCACAGAACGGTGAGCAGTACGTCCTCAATCTGATCGATACCCCCGGTCACGTCGATTTCGGCTACGAGGTGACGCGGTCTCTTGCTGCGTGCGAGGGCGCGCTGCTGCTCGTCGATGCCTCGCAGGGTGTCGAGGCGCAGACGCTCGCCAACGCGTATCTGGCCGTCGACAACAACCTCGAGGTGATTCCGGTCATCAACAAGATCGATCTCCCGAGCGCGCAGCCTGATGAGTGCAAGCGGCAGATCGAGGACATCATCGGGTTGGACGCGTCAACGGCGATCCTGGCCAGCGCCAAGGAAGGCACGGGCACGCGCGACATCCTCGAGGCGGTCGTGGAGCGGTTTCATCCTCCTGGCGGCGATCCCGACGCACCGGTCAAGGCGCTGATCTTCGACTCCTGGTACGACGCCTACCGCGGCGTCGTGATCGTCGTGCGCGTCATCGACGGCATGCTCAGACCGAAGCAGAAGATCCGGCTCATGGCGACCGCGCAGGACTACGAGGTCGACGGCCTTGGCGTCTTCTCACCGAAGGCGACCCCGGTCGATGAGCTCGGTGTTGGTGAAGTCGGCTTCATCGTGGCGAACATCAAGCGCGTGGCCGACGCGAAGATCGGCGACACGGTCACCGAGACCGCACGCCCCACCCCCGAACCGTTCCCCGGCTTCAAGGAACTGAAGCCGATGGTCTTTGCGGGTCTCTATCCTGTGGAAGGCCATAAGTATACCGAGCTGCGCGAAGCGCTCGAGAAGCTGCGGCTGAACGATGCTTCGTTCTTCTACGAGCCGGAGACATCTGCTGCCCTCGGGTTTGGATTCCGCTGCGGGTTCCTGGGGTTGCTGCACATGGAGATCGTGCAGGAGCGTCTCGAGCGCGAATACGACATGGACCTGGTGACGACGGCGCCCGGCGTGTTGTATCGGGTGACGACCACCGATGGCGACGTGCAGGAGATCGACAGTCCTGCCAAGCTGCCGGACGCGGGCCGGATCGCGAAGCTCGAGGAGCCGGTCATTACGGCCATGATCCTGACGCCGTCTGAGCACGTCGGTGGGATCCTGCAGCTCTGTCAGGACAAGCGCGGGATCCAGAAGAAGCTGGAGTATCTGAAGTCGGATCGCGTGCTCATTACCTATGAGCTGCCGTTCAACGAAGTCGTGCTCGACTTCTACGACAAGCTCAAGACGCTTTCGCGAGGTTACGCCTCACTCGACTACCACGTCACCGGCTACTGGGAGTCTCCGCTGGTCAAGATGGACATCCTGGTGAACGGCGAACCAGTCGATGCCCTGTCGATCATCGTTCACCGCGATGCGGCATACGATCGAGGACGTGCTCTGGCCTCGAAGATGCGCGAGCTCATTCCGCGGCAGATGTTCGAGGTGGCCATCCAGGCCTCAATCGGCAACCGGATCATCGCCCGCGAGAGCGTGAAGGCATTGCGCAAGAACGTGCTGGCCAAGTGCTACGGCGGTGACATCACTCGCAAGCGCAAGCTGCTCGAGAAACAGAAGGAAGGCAAGAAGCGGATGAAGCGCGTCGGCCGGGTCGAGATTCCGCAGGAAGCGTTTCTTGCGGTCCTGAAGGTTGGAACCGAATAATAGGCGCCGGGGACAGTATGGCTAAAGGCAAGACTGACGACACGAACACGGCAGGGTTTCGCAAATCGACTGCCCGCGAGTACTTCGAGTCGATTTGCGTCGCGGTGATCCTGGCCCTGTTCGTACGGACGTTTGTGGTGCAGGCATTCAAGATCCCAACCGGCTCGATGGAGAACAACCTGCTCATCGGCGACCATCTGCTGGTCAACAAGTTCGTGTTCGCGCCTACGCTCACCCGTGCCGAAAACGCCCTGCTGCCGATCGATCCGATCCAGCGTGGCGACATCCTGGTCTTCAAGTATCCCGAGGATCCCGAGCGCGACTTCATCAAGCGCGTGATCGGGCTGCCAGGCGAAACCATCGAGGTGAAGGACAAGAAGGTCTACGTCAATGGCACAGCGCTCGACGAGCCGTACGTCCACTTTCTGTTTCCATTCGACCCTTCGAGCCCGGATACCAGCGAAGGAAGTTTCGATGTCCGGCGCTCCTATGGCCCGGTAACGGTCCCGGACGCACATTTTTTCATGATGGGGGACAATCGGGACAACTCCCAGGACAGCCGCTATTGGGGTTTCCTGCCGCGCGAATATGTGAAAGGGAAGGCCCTTTTTGTGTATTTCTCCTTCGGGGAGGAAGGGTCTGGCCTGCCGCTGCTCGGAAACGTCCGCTGGAGCCGGATCCTGCACCAGATTCACTGACCGGCCGATAGAGGAAAGTGCAGACCCTCAGATTCGGAGCAACCGACAGAGGCGGAGTGCACTGACCGAGAGATGAAGACCGTTCTGAAGCTGGTGATCGCGATCGCCTTGGTGAATGCCGTGGTTCGTGCGGCAGACTCCGCCTGGAACTACTACCAGCTCAAGGATGCGGCGGAACGGGCGCTCCTGTTCGGCTCGAAGTTGTCGTCGCAGCAGATCCACCAGCAGGTCATGGAGACGGCCGGCGAGCTCAGGCTTCCGCTGAAGCACGAAGATCTCAGTGTCCGCTGGCGGTCCGGCCGGCGGCTCGCCCTGGCCTCCTATACACAGCAGATCGAGTTCCTTCCCAACTACCCCTACCCAATCCTGTTCTCGTTCAACGTCGACACGCCGAGCGTCGGAGCAGCGCCTGACGACGAAGAGTATCCGCCGATCTACAGCGACTCGAAGGTCCGCCGAGACTAGGCCGATCGTGCGGACAGCTGTGACCGCCCTTGTTCCGCGGCGGCGGCACTCTCGGACTCCAGCCCCTGACGTTCGCCCTTGACGCGACTGACGTAATCGACATCCCCCAGCGATCCGAGGTTCGCGGCGACAGTCAGACCCGCACCACGCACGGCGGCGTTCAGAAGCTCGATCGCAACAGCCACGTCGCCCCGCGTGCTCTTCGTGCAGTACGCCGCGACGGTCGGTGCCTGCCGAAGCGCATCGCGGCATGCGCGCATCATCTCCAGCGGTACCTCGGTTGCGCTGCGCAGTGCCGAATCGACTGCGGCTTGCCGGCTTCTGTCTTGTCCAGGGTCAGGCGGCATGCGGAGAGCGGCGACGACCGACGCGTACGCATCGGCGTCACGATCGACGAGCGCGGTCAAAGCGGTCTGCAGTGACCGAAGGCGATCGGCAGCGGTGGTGAGAGCCGCCTCGTGATCCGGGTCAGTTGCTTTAGGAAGTCGCACCGCGATTGCCATCAACAGGAGCGACACACCAGTCGCTCCGGCCAGCGCCACCGCCGACCCGCCGCCGGGAGCCGGAGCGGCGGATGCGAAGGCATCGATCAGATCGCGCAGAGTCAAGTTCGTAAAGGAGTGCATCGCTGAAGGCGTTGTCGTGTCACGACGCGAACCGAGATGAGCACTTCGTGCTGATCGCGGGACAGCATGTCGGATTATCGCACCCCGCCGAGGGTCAATAACCACGGTCGAAGCCGGGCCACAGGAGGCGGCAGTTATGATGGATAGCGTGACTCGCGCCCTGGAATCCTCGTGGTTCGTCGCTGTTGCACTTGCGTGCGGCGTTGCGCTCGTCAGCGCCCAGGAACGCACACCCGACCTGATTCTTCACAACGCCAGGATCTACACGGTCGATGCTCGCAACTCCGTTGCACAGGCAGTGGCGATCGCGGGCGACCGCATCGTGAAGGTTGGAAGTGACCGCGACGTCGTCCCGCTCAAGGGGCCATCCACGCGGGTCGTCGATCTGCGCGGGGCGACTGTCGTTCCCGGCTTTCATGACGCCCATGCACATGTCGTCGGGCTGGGCGCGTCCCTGCAGGATGTCGATCTGCGGGGAACGAGCAGCTACGAAGAGGTTGTCGGCCGAGTTCGTCGCCGGCTGGCGACCGCCCGGCCGGGTGAGTGGGTCGTCGGTCGCGGCTGGGACCAGAATGACTGGGCCGAGAAGGATTGGCCGACGCACGAGCTCCTGACCGCGGCGTCACCGGACAATCCGGTCTATCTGACCCGCGTCGATGGGCATGCCGGGCTGGCCAACCGGAAAGCGATGGAGGCCGCCAATCTGACGCGGTCGACGACAGATCCGGCGGGCGGCCGCATCATCAGATCGACGGCCGGCGATCCCACGGGCGTCCTCATCGACGCGGCAGAGTCGCTCGTGACCTCTCGCATTCCGCCCGTTGCGCGAGAGCAGCTCGAGGATCAGATTCAACTGGCCGATCGCGAGCTGCGGAGGGTTGGCATCACGACCGTGCACGACGCGGGTGCGGGCGCAGAGACAGTCGATGCCTACCGACGCCTGATCGACGGCGGCACGATCAAGACGCGGTTGTACGTGATGCTGGGTGGAAGCCTCCGCGCGTTAACACCGTTCTTCGAACGCGGCCCGGTGAGTAACTACGCGAATCATCGGATGGCCGTTAGAGCAATCAAGGTCTACGCAGACGGCGCGCTCGGGTCGCGCGGCGCCGCGTTGCTCGAGCCCTACGCGGACGAGCCGGGAACAACCGGGCTGCTGACGACTCCGCCCGAAGAGGTGTACGCGCAGACGCTGGCCGCGGCGCGAGCAGGGTTTCAGGTGGGCATTCACGCGATCGGCGATCGCGCCAATCGACAGGTCATGGATGTCTTCGAGCGCGTGCAGCGTGAAGTGCCGGGGGCGCGCGGCTTGCGGATGCGCATCGAGCACGCGCAGGTTCTCGATGCGGCCGAGATCCCGCGATTCGCACAGCTCGGTGTCATCGCCTCGATGCAGCCGACGCACGCCACGTCTGACATGCCGTGGGCGGCCGATCGCGTCGGCAAGGCGCGAGTCGAGGAGGGCGCATACGTCTGGCGCAAGCTTCTCGATTCAGGCGCCGTGATCGCCTCCGGTTCCGACTTCCCGGTGGAGGACGCGAACCCGTTGCTCGGCTTTCATGCTGCGATTACTCGTCAGGATGCAGCCGGAAACCCGCGTGGCGGGTGGATGCCACGGCAGCGGATGACGCGCGAAGAGGCGCTGGCGTCTTTCACCAGACAAGCGGCGTTTGCCAGCCACGCCGAGATGCTCACGGGGTCGATCGAATCAGGTAAGCTGGCCGATCTGGTGGTGCTCTCGCGCGACATCATGCGCGTCCCGGCGCCGGAGATCCTGACAACCAGCGTGCGCCAGACGATCGTTGCGGGGGAGATCGTCTACCAGATTCCCTGACTCATGCCGCGCGTTGGTCGTCGCTCGATTCGCTGTCGACGATGCGGCAATTCAGATGATGGCGAACGTGATGAATTTCCCAGGCCGTGAGCGTTCCGTACACGACCGCGTTGATCCACGAATGCCGCTGTCGTCGAGCGAGCCACGCGGAAAAGTTGTAGGCAGCACACACCGCCGCAAGACCAAGCGCCGCACCATGGACGCCTGCTTTGAGGCCTTCGTACCGGCCGCGACAGAGGATCGTGATCATATTCGTCTTCGCGCATCACGAGACTGCAAGCTCTGTGCCTTGCGCGAGTGTCAGATCATCCGGCGATCATCGCCGAGTAATAATCCATTCTTATGGTTCGGGCGCGACTTCGAGGACGGTTTTCTGGACCTATGCGGGTGAGCATCGTTAGCTGAGCTGTGCCCAGATCCCTGCCTTCCCAGTGGCGCGTCCAGACCGGCGATCAGGAAAGCAGGCTCGACAAGTTCCTGGCGTCGTCCGAACGCCTTGGCTCGCGGAGTCGCGTGGTTGCGGCGCTCGAACGAGGCAAGGTGTTCGTCAATGACGTCGAGGTCGCACTAGCCGACGCTTCGCGACGCCTGAACGCCGGAGACGTCGTCCGTGTGTGGATGGACCGGCCGGGCAGTGCAAGGCGTCGCACGTCGCGGTCCGACCTGGGCCGGCTCCAGATTCTCTTCGAAGACGATGCGCTGTTGGTCGTGAACAAACCACCCGGCCTGTTGAGCGTGCCGCTGCCGAGCCGAGACCTGGCCCCATCGGTCTACTCGCTCCTCACGGACTATCTGCGCGGCGACCGTCATCGACGCCTGTTCATCGTCCATCGGATCGATCGGGATACGTCGGGCCTGGTGGTTTTCGCCAAGACGCTCCGCGCACAGGAAACGCTCAAGGATCAGTTTCGGCGTCGCGAGCCGGAGCGCGTATATCTGGCGCTCGTCTACGGCCACCCGTCGGCATCGGCCGGGACCTGGCGCGATGTGCTCGTCTGGGACAAGAGCGATCTCATCCAGCGAGCGACGCATCCGTCCGACCCACGCGGCAAGGAAGCCGTGGCCGACTATCGAGTCGTCGAGTGGTTGACCGACACCTCGCTCCTCGAGGTCCGCCTGCAGACAGGGAAGAGAAATCAGATTCGTGTCCAGGCGCGCAAGCGTGGCCACACGCTGGTCGGAGAGCAGCGATATATCTACGGCCCGGCAGAGATTCGGCCGATCGACTTTCCGAGGCAAGCTCTGCACGCCCATCGCCTGGTGTTTCGACATCCTGTCGATGGGCGCGAGCTTCGCTTCGAGGCACCATTGGCAGAGGACTTCGCAGACTTGTTGAGGCGTTTGCGCCGACGGGTCTGAGCCCGCGTCACAGCGCCGGTGAAGACGTGGCTGTCTATTTCAGGCGCGGCACCAGGTTCAGCGCGTTGTCACGCTCGACCCCACGCAATTCGTCCGGAGAGAAACCGGCGCGCTGCAATCCCTCGACCTGTGGTGCGCCAGCGACGAACGGCGCGTCGGTGCCGAAGACGATCTGTGATGTCCCGACCAGCGTCTTGAGCCCCTGCATGTTGACCGGATTCGCCGAGCCCGCCGTGTCGTAGTAGAAGCGGCGAAGGTGATGCAACCTCGAGTTCGGCGCTGCCGGCTTCGCGAGGTTGTCTGCTGTCATCTCAGCGCCCAGGAGCCGACCGGCGACCCCGATGAGCGTCCCACCGGCGTGAGAGAAGATGAACCGGACATCGGGACAGCGAGCGGCGGTCTCGCCCACGATCAGGCTCGCGATCGTGCGCGTCGTGTCCATCGGGTACTCGAGCATCTGGTTCGCGACGCGCGGGATGAGGTTCTGGCAGCAGGCGGCGTCGGTCGGGTGCGTGTAGACGACAGCCTTTCGACGATTGAGCTCTGCCAGCACCGGCGCAAAGGATTGATCGCCGAGCCAGGCAGTCCCGTAACTCGTCAACAGTCCGACCCCATCCGCGTTGAGCGTATCGAACGCGTACTCGATCTCCTTGAGACTGCCTTCGACATCCGGCAGCGGCAGAACCGCGAAGAGACCGAAACGGCCCTTGTGATCGGAGACCATCCTGGCCGCCGCGAACTCGTTCATCTCGCGGGCGAGCTTCCGTGCTTCCTGCACGTCGCCGAACCACACGCCGGGCGCCGTGATGGACAGCATCGCCGTCGCGATGCCCACGCGGTCGAGCGCTTCGACAGCGCTGGCGGGCGAGTATCCCTTCCATGCCGCCAGGCCTGGAATCGGCGCGGCCGCACTGTTCTTCGCGTTCAAGGTTGCGTAGAAGCTCGGCGAGACGAAGTGCTGATGGATGTCGATCCGGCGCACAGGTGTTGCAGACGTTTGCGCGGCGGAGGGCAAAGTGTGAAGAAGCGAGCCGGCGCTGGCGGCGCCGAGCGTTGCCAGAAACAGCCGTCGGCCGGGGCGCTGTTCACTCATGGGCCCACAGCATAGCCCGGATGCCGATGGCTCTGTCGCGATGAGTATCGACGAAATGGGACTCAAGTCGTATCTGTGAACGGTGCAGAGCGCGGACCGTTATGGCAAATGACATGGTATAGTTCCTACCATGACGACGACCATCGACGCAGCGGGTCGACTCGTGATCCCGGCCGAAATCCGCCGCGAGGCCGCGATCGAGCCAGGTACCCCGCTGGACGTCCGCTGGCGTGATGGTGTCATCGAGATCGAGCCGCGGCCGCTTGCGGTGTCGCTCGAACGACGCGGGCGCCTCCTCGTTGCCAAGCCGAATCGGAGGCTGTCTCGGCTCAGCGGCGCTGCCGTTGAGCGCGTGCGCCGCGACCTGTCCAGGCGCCGCGGATAATCCACGTCAGTGAAGAGATTCGCTGTCGACACGAGCTGCATGGTTGCCGCCGTCTGTTCGTGGCACGAGCATCACGCCCGGGCCGCTTCAGAGATCGACCGGCGGCTCGATCGTGGAGAGCAGTTATGCACTCCGGCGCCAGCCCTGGTGGAGGCTTACGCCGTCCTGACCCGGCTTCCCTCGCCGCACAGACTTTCCGCCGCCGATGCGTGGGCGCTTGTCGAAGGCAACTTCGTGAGCGCTGCCACAGTGATTGCGCTGCGCGCGGATCGTATTATCGAGCTTCTCGGACGAGCTGCGCGCGAGGACGTTTCCGGCGGACGGACATACGACCTCGTCATCGGAGAATGTGCCCACGCGGCAGCAGTCGATGTCTTGTTGACGTTCAATCGACGACACTTCGACCCTGCTCCAGCGGGTGTCTCCGTCATCGAACCAGGTCGGTAGAAGCTGGTGCACGCGCGATCACGCACGCGCCAGGATGACATCGACGACGACAGAGCGGCCTGCCCGCACCTGATCGAGCGCGCGATGCAGTGCCGGCAATACCTGGTCGGGAGCTTCGACCCGTTCGCCGGCGGCGCCGACGACGGCAGCGAGCAGATCGTAACGAGGCGACGGCATCAGGTCGGTGCCGACGAAGCGTTCGCCCGTGACCGAGTAACCCTGCGGGTACGCGCTGATGAGCGGCGCCTTGTTCGCGTTGTAGCAGCCGTTGTTGAAGATGACCACCAGTATGGGCGCCTGATTCATCTGGCTCGCCCACAGCGCCGCGAGCGGCTCACCGAAAACGAACGAACCGTCGCCGACCACGAGCACCACAGGACGGTTGGGCCGAGCCAGCTTGATCCCGAGCGCGGCGCCGAGCCCCCAGCCGAGCGACGACCCGCCACTGCCAAACATGGTGCCCGGTTCGTCGGTATCGAGATGGTTCCACACCGCGGCGTGACTGGTCAGCGATTCGTCCACGAAGACGCAATCAGGGGTGTCACGCTGAAACTGTCCCAGGCAGTAGCCGAGCCATTCAGTGCTGATCGAGCGAGCGTCACGCGTGGCCAGGGCGGCGGCCCGTCGTGTAGCACGCCGCTCGTTGTGGCGCGCAGTCAACTCCGTGCGTCTCGTCTCGATGTGCTGCCTGATCTCGTCGGTCAGGAGTTCCGCGGCATGGCTCGCGATGAGCTCGAGCGCGCGGGCGCTGTCCGCGCGAACGGCATGTGTCAGCGGGAAGCTCCAGAGCGGGATGCGATCCTTCACCGGGTCCAGATCGAGCTGGATGATCGTAGCGTCGGCTCGAGGTGTGACCTGCGTGGGGATGTAGGGTACGTCGCTGTCGAGGGCGAGGATCACATCGGCGGCATCGACGAACGGCCCCGGCACGAAGCCCTGATGCAGAGGGTGAGTGGTCGGGAAGTTGGTGCGTTCCCGTCGCTCGACAATTGGCAGGGCCAGAAGTTCCGCGAGCCGGACGAGCGCGTCGAAGCCCTGCTTCGTCCGCCCTGAGGTCGCAGTGAAGACGACCGGCCGCTCGCTTCGAACCAGGCGAGCTGCGATGTCGCGCAAGGCATCGGGATCGCCGGCGCCCAGCCGTGCCGGCGGCGCCTGTGGGAGGCTCGGGATCCTGACGTCGCTCACCTCGGTCATGAGGACTTCGCGCGGAAGCGTCAGGTACACGGGCCCGGGTGGATCGCTGGCCGCGATCTGAAACGCACGCGCGATGGCTTCGCCCATCTGCTCGGGGCGGCGGAGCTCGTAATCCCACTTCACGAAGTTGCGGACGATGCCGTGCTGGTCGAATTGTTCCTGGAGCCAGTGAATGTAGGTGTCGCGGGTGCCGCGGACATCCGAATCGGTCGTGTACGGGGTGCGGCCCGCCGAGATCAGCACCGCAGCGCGTCCGCGCTGTGCGTTGTGCAGCATCCCGCCCAGGTTCTGTGTTCCGACGTCGACGTGCACCAGCACCGCCTGCGGCCGTCCGGTCGCCTGGTAATAACCGTGCGCAGCCGCGAGGGCGACCAGCTCGAAGAGGCACAGAACCGTGCGAGGCACAGGCTGCCCGAGCTGCTCGAGCTTTGAAAGCGCTTCCTGAATGGGAATCGTGTCGGTGCCGGGATTCATGAACAGGCAGTCGACACCCTGCGCCATCAGGGCGCGCACGTAGACTTCCGCCGATTCAGCGCGCTGATCGGCTGTTGAGCCTGGCGTGAGGTTGTCGCGGGCTGGTTGTGATTTTGTGGCCATGGCGTGTCCGGCTAACCGCCTTCGCCTAAGGCTACGGCGGGTTAAAAGCCGGACACTACTTTTTCACTTTGACCTTTGAACTTCCAACTTAATTCCGGTCGCCGCCGCCCTGCGGGTCGTCCTGGTTGCGATCGGTCGCCCGTGCGGGTGCGCCCGGCTTCGGGTGTCCGGGGACACCGCCCAGCTCGCGGATGACTTTGGCGGTCTCCTCGTGCACGACTCCTGCGGATCCGCCAAACCCGAAGCCACCGGCCAGGCCGAGCGCGGTGTCGAGCGCGGTGTATCCCCGCTTGTCCTCGATGTCGAGCTTGAGCCCGTTTTCATGGAGGAACCGCACGACGTCAGTCCATCCCCACATTGCAGCACCATGCGCAGCCGTTCGACCCTGCGTATCCGCGCCGTTGATGTCGGTACCCGCTGCGAGCAGGAGGCGGATCGATTCAATCGCTTCCTTCTGCGTCTTGTTCCTGCCCGTCATGTCTTCTTCGCGCGCGGCAACGTTGGCCGCCATCATGATCGGGTTGACGTTCCCGCGTGTCGTGACGGCGCGCGGGTTCGCGCCCTTTGCCAGCAGCATCTTGATGACCGGGAGGTCACCGGCCTTGGCGGCGCGAAGCAGCGGGGTCGTCCCCGGGCCAAGCACACCGTCACCGCCACGATCGAGCTTCGTCCGATAAGGAATCTGCGCACGCAGTGCGAGATCGACCTTCGCACCGCGATCGAGCAGCTTCGTGATGATGTCCATGCTGCCCAGCGTGTCGTCGGTCTCGCGCGGCGCGGGTCGATTGGACGAGGGAATCGTGTGCGCATCGACCGCGGCCCATAGCGCCGTCCGGCCAACCTTGTCTTGCATGTCGACATTGGCGCCGGCATCGATGAGGGCGCCGGCGACATCGAAATGCCCGTTGATGAGCGCGATGATCAGCGGCGTGTACTGATCGGGATCGACGATGTCCGGATTGCCGCCGGCCGACAGCAACACCTTCGTACAGTCGACGCATCCTTCGCGCGCGGCGAAGAGCATCGGTGTCAGCCCACCTGGCGGCAGCCACTTGTCTCGCGGTTCCGATGTCCGCTGCCGTTCCCACGCGATGATCGTGGAGCGGGCGTTCACATCCGCGCCCGCCTCGATCAGGACGCGCATCACGTCGGGATGTTTCTGCGCGGTCGCCCACATGAGCGGCGTCTGGCCGCGCCAGCTGTCGCCGGCGTCGATCGACGCGCCGCGAGCGAGGAGCGCCTTCGCGCCGTCGACGTTTCCTGCGCGCGCGCAGGTGTGGAGGGCCGTCTCCCCATATGGTCCGGTTGCGTTGACGCTCACTCCCGCCGTGACGAGCCTCTCGATGATTCCTGCGCTGCCGCTTTCGCAGGCGAGCGCAATCGCCGTCACGCCGTAGCGGTTCGTTGCCTTCGCGTCCGCTCCCGCGCGGATCAGCCGATCGACGAGCGCCGGGTCGCTGTTGCGGACAGCCCAGTGAAGCGCCGTGGTTCCGTCGGGCTCGGCGCTGTTCGGATCGACGCGCTTGTTCAGGAGCGCGACGGCGGTCGTCGTGTCACCGGTCTTTGCGGCCTGCACGAGCCGCGTGTCCTTGACCACGGTCTCGGCGGCCAGTGCCGTCGAAGCCGTCAGCAGGATCGCGACAAGAACTGTGAACGTCGCTCGCATCATGACTCCCGTCATTCTGAATTCAGAATGCAGAATTCAGAAATTGCATGTGTTCTGCATTCTGCATTCTCAATTCGGAATTACAGAGTGTCCAACCTTCCGGAGCTGTCGCCGAGCGTCTCCTGTTTCACGCCGACCTTGTCGAGCATGCTGACCAGCAGGTTCGTCATGGGTGTGCGATCCGCGTACTTGAGATGACGCCCGCCCTTCATCCTGCCTGCGGCTCCGCCCACCACCAGGTTTGGCAGGGGGTAGTGATCGTGCGCGTTGCTGTTGCTCATGTTGCTCCCGTAGAGCAGCACGGCGTGATCGAGCAGCGAGCCGTCCCCGTCCGGCGTCGTCTGCAGCCGCTCGAGGAAGTAGGCGAACTGCGAGATGTTGTAGGTCTGAATCCTGACGTTCTTCTCCATCTTCTCCGCACGATTCTGGTGGTGAGAGATGGCGTGATGACCGTCGGTGACGCCGACCTGTGGATACGTCCGGTTGCTGACTTCGCGCGACACCATAAATGTGATGACGCGCGTGACGTCCGCCTGGTAGGCGAGCACCATCAGGTCGTACATCAGCTTGACGTGCTCCTCGTAATCGAACGGCACACCGGCCGGTCGTGACGGCAACTGCAGATCCTCGTCTCCCTGGCTCTGCTCCGCGCGCTGAATCCGCCGCTCGATCTCGCGCACGTTCTCGAGATACTGCGTCATCACTTCGCGGTCCGAGGCGCCGAGCTGCACCTGCAGGCTGGCCGCGTCTTTCGTGATCGCGTCGAGGATGCTCTTGTCCTCCTGGATGCGCGCGAGGCGTTCGGTGGCGCTGCCGCCCTGGCCGAACATCCGCTCGAACACCTTCCGAGGATTGATCTCCATCGGCATTGGTGTCGTCGGCGTCCGCCACGACAGGGTGTTCATGTAGATGCAGCCGTAGTCGCGATCGCATGAGCCGATCAGTCCCGAGTGATCCTCGGTCGCCAGCTCCATAGACGGGAGAACCGTATCCTGACCAATCTGCTGCGCCGCAACCTGATCCGCGGTCACGCCGGCAAACGCATCGACTCCCTGCGTCGCCTTCGGCCGTACGCCGCTCAGCCACGTGGTCGGGCTGAGGGAGTGCACGGCGGTCGTATCCGCGGCGCGGTGGCCGAGGCCGCTCACGACGTTGATGCGATCGCGGTACGCCTCGAGCGGCTTGAGGATTGGCGTGAACTCGAACCCCGCTCCCTCAGTCGCCGGCGTCCACTTGTCCATGATGGCGCCGTGGGGGATGTAGACGAAGCCAAGGCGGGGGAGAGGCCGGGCGGCCGTCTGGGCCAGCAGCGTGCGCGCCGGAATCATCGAGTCGAGCAGTGGGAGCGCCATGCTCACACCGACGCCCTTCAGGAAGGTCCTGCGCGGCAAATGTTTCTTGGTGACGAACATCTCGGTTCTCCCTGGTCCGGCTGAAGCCGGACACTACGCGATCTGCTCCCTGGTCCGGCTAAAGCCGGACACCACGAGGATCTACGCCCTCGCCCTCAGTTCGTGCTTACCGCCTGAGCCGCCGCCTTTTTCATCTGGAACGGGGCGCTGCGGGCAATCCCCAGCACCAGCGACGACCACTTGTAGTTGTTCCTGGCCGCGTCACGCGCGATCTGGCGGACGAGCGGCATGTCGCGGTGGTCGAGCCCCCGGCCCAGCCCGTAGGTCATCAGCTTCTCAGTGGCGGTGCGCACGAACATCTCGGGGTGCTTGTTCAGCGCCTGCCGCAACGCGACCGGCCCGTCCACCTTCGTTCCGTCGGCGAGCTGGCCTTCCGGGTCAACGTTGCCGCCCTGCTCCTTGACGCGCCACTCGCCGATGCCGTCGAAGTTCTCGAGCGCAAACCCGAGCGGATCCATCACGCGGTGGCAGCTTGCGCATGCCGGCGTACGGCGATGCTCTTCGAGGCGTGCGCGAAGCGACTTCGCTTCCTGTCCGGCCTCGTTGTCGCTCAGTGCCGGCACGTTGGGCGGCGGCGCCGGAGGCGGCGTGCCGAGCACGTTCTCCAGGATCCACTTGCCGCGCAGCACCGGTGACGTGCGATTGGGATAAGACGTCACCGTCAGGATGCTGCCCTGACCGAGCAGGCCGCGCCGCTCTTCCTGCTGCAGGCGGACGCGCCGAAAGTGACTGCCATAGACATTCGGGATCCCGTAGTGCCGGGCAAGCCGCTCGTTCACAAAGGTGTAGTCGGCGTTCAGCAGATCGAGGACGCTGCGATCTTCCCGCACGATGCTCTGGAAGAAGAGCTCGGTCTCGGTGCGGAAGCCGTCGCGCAGCTCGTTGTCGAAGTTCGGGAAGTCTCCCGGGTTCGGGATGTGGCTCTTCAGGTTGCGGAGCATCAGCCACTGGCTGGCGAAGTTGTCGACGAGCGCGCTCGACCTGGGATCGGCAAGCATGCGGCGAATCTGCTGTTCGAGGACAGCCGGCCGGCTCAGTCTGCCCTGCGCCGCCGCGTCGAGAAGCTGATCGTCAGGGATCGAGCTCCACAGGAAGAAGGAGAGTCGCGTCGCGAGCTCGAGGTCCGTAACGCGCGCGGTCGCATCTGGAGCTGACTCCGTCCGGAAGATGAATTTCGGGTTGGCCAGAATCAGGCGCAGCCCCTGCTCGATACCGTTGTCGAAGTTACCCTTCCCGCGTCCAGCCGCGTAGCGCTCCAGGATCGGATCCATGTCGGCGTTGGTGACCGGACGCCGATAGGCCCGTTTCGCCAGGTTCGTCAGGATCGTTCTCGCGCAGGTCGTCTCCGCCGCTGCCGACGGGCCTTGCCCTGGGCTTGTCGAAGGGTGGCAGGTGAATACGCGGCGCCGGCTTGGTGTATCCCCCGGTCCCTGCCCGTTGTACGGACCGATCACGCTGACATGATCGATGAGCGGCAGGCCATTCATGTCCTGCAGATCGTGATTGCGCTCGTGCTGCTGCAGCGGTTCATCCGACTCGGCGTGATTCCGCTTGATGAACGTCACGCCAACCATTCGCGGCCCGGCCTTGACGAACACCTTCTTCTTGAGCCGCTCATCGATCTTGTCGGCCGTTGCCGACATCGCGAGGTCCGACGCGCGGTTGTCCTCTTCGCCGCCCACCTGTTCCAGGAAGACACGCTCACCGTCGATGCTGATCTCGACCTGATGCGCGAATTCCAGGCCGGTCAGATATCCGACGATGTTGCGGAGCAGCTTGATGCTGAACTCGTATTCGGCGTCCTGCGGGAAGTTGTGCTTGAAGAGCAACCCGCCGCGAGTGCCAAGCGGCAGACCCTCCACGTGATCCTCCTGACCATCGTCGGGTGGCACGCGGTAGTCCGATCGAACCAGGTCGGTGTCGGTGCCGACGGCGAGGCTGCTGATCGTGCGCGCGGCCGCCAGGTATTGCTCGAGCAGCAACGGCGACACACGCAGCACCCCTGCGATATTGTCGAAACCGTGACTCTCATCGTCAGCGGGAAGGAGGTTCGTGACGTCGACGTCGAGGTCGAGGAGATCGCGAACAGCGTTGCCGTACTCGGTTCGATTCAGTCGATGGACCGGCTTGTGACCCGGGTCCGGTGAACGCAGCGCGCGATCGTCGATCGTCTTCTCGATGTTGCCGGCCAGCGCTTCCAGCGTCGCCGCGTCGGGTCGCGGCATTCCCTGCGGCGGCATCATTCCGCCGCGCAGCTTCATCGTGACCTTCTCCCAGAGCTCGGTCTGTGAGGCCGCTTCAGCCGGGTTGGCGCCTTCGAGCGAGAGCCCCGCCGTTTTCACGCGAGCGTTGTGGCAGGTGACGCAGTACTTCTGGATCAGGGCCTGATCGGATGCGGGTGGCTGGCTGGTTGCCGTGGTCGTCTGCGGAGCCGGAGCCGGTGCCGCCGCCGGCGTCTGACCCTCGGCGAGCGCGCGATCGGCTCGAAGACCGCTCGAGGCAGCTGCGAGAACCCAGACCGTACAGCATGCAAGCAGGCAAACGCGGCCCATCGACACTCCCAGTGACTGCCCGGCTCGGAACGAAGAACGCAGTTCGTCGTTCCTCACAAAGGGCGTGCACTATAACATAGCGACCCGCCCCGAACGGGGGGGCGGCGGAGCCTTTATTATGACTCGCAAGTGGCTGTGCGCGCTAGGGATGCTGGCCTGTGGAGGAGCGCTGATGGCGCAGCAGCGCTGGACCACCCCGGCTGACAGGAGCCTCTCGACGGATGGGGTTGTGACCACCTTTCCGCTTCCGAATCCGAAGAGCGGTCCGACCACTATCGCCCTTGCGCAGGACGGCACGCTCTGGTTCACCGAGAGCGCCGGTAACCGCATTGGACGGATGAATCCCGACGGCTCAGGTCTGAAGGAGTTCCCGCTGCCTCAGCCCAACAGCGCCCCTCGCATCATCGCGCTCGGCGCCGACGGCAACATGTGGTTCTCGGAGCACACCGGCAATCGGATGGGGCGCATCACGGCCGACGGCACGATCACGGAGTATCCGATTTCGACGCCGAACAGCATGCCGCGCGCGATCGCGCTGGGTGCTGACGGGAACATCTGGTTCGGCGAGTTTGCGGGCGGGAAGATCGGTCGCATTACACCGGCCGGTGTCATCACCGAGTTTGTTATTCCGACGCCCGACAGCGGTCCACGTGCGCTTGCCGCTGGACCGGACGGCAACATCTGGTTCTCCGAGTTCAACGCCAGCAAGATCGGACGCATCACGCCGGCCGGGGTGATCACGGAGTTCACGCTTCCCCGACCGAACTCCGGTCCCGGTGACATCACCGCAGGCGCCGACGGGAACATGTGGTTCGTCGAGCTTGCCGGAACGATGGACGGCCGCCGTCCCGACGGCAATCGCGTTGGACGGATCACGATGAAAGGCGAGATCACCGAGTTTCCGATCCCGAGTCAGACCGGCTCGCCGATCAACATCGCCGTCGGCCCCGATCGCAACATCTGGTTCACCAAGGGAGGCATTGTCGGACGTGTCACCTCCGATGGCGTGATCACCGAGTTTCCTCTGTCCTCACCAAGTGCCGGGGGGACTGGGCTTACCGCCGGGAGCGACCGTCAGCCACCGGCGCGGCTGAGTAATAGACTATGGGTCGCTCAATCAGGCGATAACTCGATTGCATTCTTGAGCTTCAAATGACGCCCAACCTTCAAGGCTCGACTCCCGACGCGATGAATCGACTGCTTCGCGGTGCCGTCTGGGTTGCCATCTCGCTGATCGGCGCCGGTGCGTTCGGCTACATCGCGGTCTCGCGCGGCGAGACGATTGGTGCTGCGTGGCTCGTCGTCGCCGCGGTCTGCACCTACCTCGTCGCGTATCGCTTCTACTCCCGCTTCATTGCCGACAAGGTCTTCGGGCTCGATCCGCGGCGGGCGACACCAGCCGAGCGCCTGAACAACGGCCGTGACTTCGTGCCGACCAACAAGTGGATCCTCTTCGGCCATCACTTCTCCGCCATCTCCGGCGCGGGGCCGCTGGTCGGTCCAACGCTCGCCGCGCAGTTCGGATTTCTCCCGGGCACGATTTGGCTCATCGCGGGCGTCGTGCTCGGTGGGGCGGTGCAGGACTTCCTGATCCTGTGTGCCTCGATGCGGCGTGACGGCAAGTCGCTCGGCCAGATCGCGAAGGAGGAAGTCAATCCAGTCGCCGGGATGGCCGCGATGATCGCGATCTTCGCGATCATGATCATCCTCCTCGCTGTCCTCGCGCTCGTTGTCGTCAACGCGCTGCGCGACAGCCCGTGGGGCCTGTTCACGATCTCGATGACGATCCCGATCGCCCTGCTCATGGGCTGGTACATGAACACGGTCAGGCCGGGCAAGGTCGCCGAGGCCACGGGGATCGGCATCGTGCTGCTGATGGTCGCGCTCGTCGGCGGGCAGTGGGTCTCCCAGAGCCCGACGTGGGGACCGGCGTTCACCTGGTCGGGAACCGGCCTGACGTGGGCCATCATGGTCTACGGTTTCATCGCCTCCGTGCTGCCCGTGTGGCTGCTGCTCGCGCCGCGCGACTACCTGTCGGCGTTCATGAAGATTGGCACCATCCTGCTGCTCGGGGTGGCGATCCTCTTCGTGATGCCGCCACTGAAGATGCCGGCCGTCACGCAGTTCATCGACGGCAGCGGGCCGGTGTTCGCGGGCAAGCTGTTCCCGTTCGCGTTCATCACCATCGCCTGCGGCGCGGTGTCCGGGTTCCATGCGCTGATCTCGAGCGGCACCTCGCCAAAGATGGTTCGGTGTGAACCGGACGCGCGGCTCGTCGGCTACGGGAGCATGTTGACCGAGTCGCTGGTCGGCGTGATGGCAATGGTGGCAGCCGCGACGCTCGACCCTGGCGTTTACTTCGCGATGAACGTCGGTCCCGCAACGCTCGGTACGAATGCAGCGTCAGCGTCGCAGGCAATCGCGCAGTGGGGTTTCACGGTGAGCCCGCAGCATCTCGACGAACTGGCCAAGCAGATGGGTGAGTCGACGCTGCTGTCACGAACCGGCGGTGCGCCGAGTCTCGCCGTCGGCATGGCCGGTATCCTCGGCAACGTCTTCACCGGTCCCGGCCTCGCGCTCTGGTATCACTTCGCGATCATGTTCGAGGCAGTCTTCATCCTCACGACCATCGACGCTGGCACGCGCGTCGGCCGCTTCATGCTGCAGGAGTTGCTGGGTCACGTCTCGGAGCCGCTTGGGCGTACCTCCTGGTATCCCAGCATCCTGTTCTCGTCGTTCCTCGTCGTCATCGCATGGGGTTACTTCCTCTATCAAGGTGTCGTCGATCCGCTTGGGGGCATCAACTCGCTGTGGCCACTCTTCGGCATCGCCAATCAACTTCTCGCAGCGGTGGCCCTCTGCGTCGCGACGACGGTGCTCGTGAAGATGGGGAAGCTGCGTTACTCGTGGGTCACGCTGATGCCGCTGGCATGGCTGGCCGCGGCGACGTTGACCGCAGGATGGCAGAAGGTGTTTTCACCCGACCCCAAGCTCGGGTTCCTGTCGCACGCTCAGTCGCTGGCCGGATCCGACAGCCCGGCGACGGCACGGATGATCTTCAACGACCGCCTGGATGCGGGGCTCGCGCTCTTCTTCATGATCATCGTGGTCGTCGTGATTGTTGCCTCGGCGCGTGAGTGGTACCTGATCGCGGCGGGGAAGAAGGCGCCGAGGGTGAACGAGGCGCCATTCGTGGAGTCGAGACTCGACGCGGCGCGAGCGTAGCCAATTGTCCTTGGTCCTTTGTGCCTGGTTCTTGGTCCGTTCCAGGTCCCTGGTCCTTGGTCCGAGTCGCGTTTGCACAGGGGTAACTCACCAAGACGCTCAGATTCCTGGCTTTCCTGCCTCTGTGCCTTGGTGCCTCGGTGTGTCGTGATCGTCAACTCGAGTGAAGTTGCCGCGACGCGCATTCAACCGATGATCGCGCGGACGAAAGCGTTCCATAGGGCCGTCTGTCCGACGACCTCACGCAGCAGTTGCCCGGCAACGACGATCGCGCCGCCCCACACATACGCCGGTTCCACGCGCCGGCGCATGGCGAGATCGTAGGCAATCGCTGCCGCGATGAAGAGATCCACGAGCACGTAGACGGCGATAGGCCCGGGTGCGCCCGGCCAGCGTGCAATCGGCGCGTCGAGCAGGTTGATGGTGGCGAGCAGCATCAGGCGCTTGTGCGTCTGTGGACGTGCGCGATAGAGGATGGCCGCAGTGACGAGAATCGCGAAGGCCGTCATCGAGAAGAACGGCGTCGTCATGAACGCGCGAACCTCGTCGCCAAACCCTGCGTCGATGTTGCCGCGACCGAACACGATGGCTGTCGTGACGCCGACAATCACGACGAGCGCCGCCATGCCAGCACCGGCCCAGCCGATCGTGCGGTGTAGCGGCGTTCTGCGGGTCGCAATGAGCGTCGTCTGCACGACGAGCAGCGCGATCCACCCGGTGAAGACTGCGCCGTGCGCGTGCAGGTAGAGCGGGAGTCCTTGATCGACGTACTGGGGACGCAGATAGTACGTGCGAGCGAAGCCGACCAGCACGACGAAGGCGATTGCGATCGCCATGCCGGTGTAGAACGCGCGATCGAAGCGGCCCCTCGCCAGCCCGGGGCGTTCGGGGACGCCCACGGTCATTTCGCGTTCGGCTTTCCGGCGAGCTCGCGCTCGAGAGCTGACAGGTGTTGTCGCGCGTCCGCGTTGCCAGGTGCCAGCCGGACCGCCTCGCGGAAATGCCGGAGCGCCTCACTCAGATTGCCTTGCCGCTGCCGCACCTGGCCGAGACCGTCATGGCCCTGCGCGTAGTTGGGATCGAGCGAAAGCGCCTTCTCGAAGTAGCCCTCGGCGTCGCCATGTTTCCCTTGAAGAAGCAACCCCATCCCCACGTTGTAGTGTGCCGGCGGCGAGTTGGGATTGTCGCGCAGTGCGTCGAGGAAGTGTGCCGTGGCGCGGTCCAGGTTGCCGACCGTCGCATGGAGCAACGCCACGCCGTTGTGAAGCGACGTGTTGTGCGGATCGGCCTCGAGCATCTTCTCGTGTCCGACGATCTCCTCCCGGAACACGTGCGCCTGCATGTGCGAGGTCAACGTCGCGCGATCCGTCGGTGTGCGAGCGACGACCTGGAACCACAACTCGGCCATCTCGTCAGTCGTCCGCTGTCCATAGCTGACGCGCTGCGGGGGCGAGTGAGGGTTGCGAGGATTGGCCGAGGAGTTGTCGTAGACGTACTCCATCCTGATCGTCGTGCCAGCCGGAAGCCGCACGGGTTGTGTGTAGCGATACACCCCTTGCCAGTCGAAGTTCCAGTCGCGAATGTAGATCAGCGCACGCTGCGTCCCGTCGGGAAGGTTGGCGAAGCCTTTGATCTCTCTCGCCAGGTAGTGCGCGTGCGGCTGCACGGTGTAGACATCCACGTCGACAGGCAGCGTGACGGAGTCGATCACCGGATAGCGTGCCTGCCCGGGGGCGATGTCGAGATTCTGGCGAGTCAGGCGCACGAGAGTCGGAGTGCGCGTCGGTGGTTCCTTGCTGAAGTACAGGCCGAGCGTTCCCTGCAGTGTTTCGGCGCGGCCACTTGGACGCAGGTGCAGCATCATCACCAGATCGGTGCCCGGGCGAAGCGCCCACGCCATGCCGTCAGGCGCGACGTACGGCGAATGACCGGGCCCCCAGTCCAGGAAGAAGCCATCCGGACTGGCAACTGAATGCGGGATGAGCCCTTCGTAACCCGGCTCCGGATCGAGTGCGTCGAGATCCCGCGATGAGCCCGCCGTGTCGAACTGCATCGTGGCGTGATGCACGACGCGTGTGTTGCCCGGAAGGAACTCCCACGCTTTCACGTACCGCGTTTCACCGCCCGGAATGGACAGGACGAAGTTCCGGTACATGTCGTCGCCGGTTGCCCGCAGCGTGTATTGACCCGTCTGCAGGATCAGGTCGGGTTCGCCCAGTTGCCATCGGCCGCTCCAGCTCGGTAGTGGTGGGAGAAGGGAGGGATCGCCTTCGAGCGCACCACCATCCACCCATCGCCTGATGGTGGTGATCTGCGCGTCACTCAGCCGACGGTTGCCAACGAATTCACCATGGCCGGGCTCGGGCGGCCATGGAGGCATGACCCGTCGCTCGATGACAGCCGCGATCTGAGCTGCGCGGCTCTTTACTTCGTCATAGGTCAGCAGGCTGAAAGGCGCCGAGCCCGACGGACGATGACACGTCACGCACGAGGAGAAGACGATCGGAGCGACGTCCCGGGTAAAAGTGGTTGACGCCGTCGTGGCGCCGGCCTGCGATCGACTGGCTGGGGTCAGGGCCGGTCCTGCGAGCACAAGCGGACTGTGCCCGACGCTTGCGAGGCCCAACAGCACTGCCACCAGAAGCACCCAACGCATTGGGCGATATTAACTCCCAACTCCCACCCCCTCGACGTGCTCGGGGTTGGCCTGAGCGTCGTCGAAGGCCAACTCCCAACCCGGTCCGTCGCAGATGGATCACGGATTCAGGAAATTGACATTTTTTTGATCGAAACAGACCCTTTGGCGATAGTCTACGCACCACAAATCGACGGGTCCGGCTGAAGCCGGACACGACCCAACCCTCGAGGAGGAGGCCTAGTCATGCGTCCACGGTCCGCGGTCGTTGCCCTCCTGATGCTGGGAGCAATGTTGACGCTTCCGGGCATTGTCAGCGCTCAGAGCGCTATTGCTGGAACGGTGCGCGATACATCCGGCGCCGTGCTCCCAGGCGTGACTGTTGAAGCCAGCAGCCCTGCACTCATTGAAAAAGTGAGAACCGGAACGACGAACGAGGCCGGTCAGTACCGCGTCGTCGATCTGCGTCCCGGTGTGTATACCGTATCGTTCAAGCTGCCGGGCTTCAGCACGGTGGTGCGCGAGAACATCGAGCTGGAAGCCAACTTCACCGCGCCGATCAATGTCGAGATGCGCGTTGGTTCACTCGAGGAAAGCATCACCGTCACGGGTGAGAGCCCGGTGGTTGATGTGCAGACGAGCGGCCGGCGCGAGGTCGTGTCGGAAGAACTGATCGAATCGCTTCCAACCGGGCGGAACTTCCAGTTGCTGGCGGGCACCGTTCCTGCTGTCAGCACCGGCGTGTTCGACGTTGGTGGCTCGAGCACGATGTGGACCGGCGGAAGCCTCCTGACCCACGGATCGCAGACGCGCGATTCGCGGACGCTCATCGACGGCATGGTGGCTGACGCGATGTTCGGTGGCGGCCAGTGCTCGTGCATCTACGACAACGAGGCGCAGACGCAGGAGGTCTCGGTCCAGGTGTCAGGTGGATCGGCCGAGAACCAGACCGGCGGCGTGCTCGTCAACCGCATCCCGAAGACCGGCGGGAACCAGTACAGAGGGGAATTCGTCGGTCTGTTCTCGAATAGCAGCCTGCAGGCCGACAACATCGACGAGGAGCTGAACGCACGCGGGATCCGGTTCGGCGATGAACTCTATCGCCTGTACGATCTGAACTACAGCCTGGGCGGGCCCATCGTGCGGGATCGCGTGTGGTTCTTCGTCTCCGGCAGGAACAACGCCTACAACAACTACGTTGCCAACGCCTTCAACCCTGACGGCAGCCGCGCCGTCGACGACAACACCGTCAAGTCCTTCCCGGGGCGTATCACGGCGCAGGCGACGCGGAACGACAGGGTCACGGTGATGTTCGACTGGGCCAACAAGATTCGCGGTCACCGTGGTCTTTCTGCAACCGTTTCGCCAGAAGCCTCCGATGTGCAGACGCAGCCGGCGTCTCACGTTGCGCAGGCCAAGTGGACGCGCACGCAGAGCAGCAAGCTGCTGATCGAAGCCGGATACAACAACACCTACATCGGGTCGCTCTTCAAGTACCAGCCGGACATTCCTCTCGCGACCTGCCGATCGGCTTTTGCGGACTGTGCTCCGGGCACGGGCTACGGCAACATCGCCAAGCAGGATCTGATTCTCGGCACGCGCTGGAGCGCATCGATGCCGACCAACGTCGCCACCGCGCCGGCGCACCAGCCGGGCACGTCTCACGTGGTGGTGGCTTCTGTGTCGTACATCTCGGGAGCGCACAACCTCAAGGTCGGAATCCAGAACCGCTCGGGATGGTTGAAGGACCTGCGGCGTGACATCAACGGCGACATCGTCCAGCAGTACCGCAACGGCGCCCCGTCCCAGGTGCAGGTTCTGAACACCCCGCTCAACAACCAGGTGAATCTCAACGCGGACTTCGGGTTCTACGCGCAGGACACCTGGACGATGCGGCGAATCACGCTGAGCCCGGGCATCCGGTTCGACTACTTCAACTCGGAAGTCCCCGCGATGTCAGCTCCTGCCGGCCGCTTTGTTCCTGAGCGCACGTTCGAAGCGATCAAGAACGTGCCGAACTGGAAGGATGTGTCGCCTCGTTTCGGCGCAGCGTACGACCTGTTCGGCAACGGCAAGACCGCGCTCAAGGGCAACATCGGTCTCTACCTCCAGTCAGAAGGAACGGGCTTCGCCAACACCTACAATCCGCAGATCTTCTCGACTGACATCCGAACGTGGACAGACCTCAACCGCGACGACATCGCGCAGGAGAGCGAGCTCGGCCCCACGAGCAACTTGAACTTCGGCGTCCGGCGCAATCAGAATGCCGACCCGGGCATCCAGCGTCCGTATCAGTGGCTGGGGGACATCGGAGTCCAGCACGAGCTGCTACCCAGACTATCCGTGGCCGTCAGCTACAACCGTCGCAGTTACGAGGAGCTGATCTGGACCGACAACCTGGCGATCAGCCACTCCGACTACGCGCTGTTGTTCACGCCCGATCCGCGGGGAAACGGCGAACTGTTGCCGGTGTACAACCTCGATCGCGCGAAGCTGGGGCAGGTCAACGAGCTCGATACGAACTCGGGCGTGAACACCCGCATTTACAACGGCTTCGACGTCTCGTTCAACTATCGGATCGGCAACGGCGGCAGCCTCTACGGCGGCACGTCGACGGGGCACGTGATCGCCGGGACGTGTGAGGTCGACGATCCCAACAGTCTTCGCTTCTGCGAGCAGGGTGACTACGACGTTCCCATGGCCACGCAGTTCAAGCTTGCGGGCAGCTATCCGATGAAATGGGATATCCGTCTGAGCGCCACGATCCAGAGCACTCCGGGAACGGAGCGATCGATCACCTATCAGGTGACGCGAACCCAGATACCGACGCTCACTCAGGCCTCGGTCAATGTGAGGCTCAACGAGCCTGGCACCGAGTACAACGACCGGGTGAACCAGCTGGATTTCAGCGTGTCGCGCACGTTCCGCGCGGGCCGTTATGTCTTCCGGCCCGAGATGAGCCTATTCAATGCCCTCAACGCCAATCCGGTGCTTCAGCAGGTCAACACCTACGGTCCGGCCCTGGGGAACGTCACCGGAACCGGTGTTCTGCCGCCACGGTTGTTGCGCTTCGGCCTCTATATGGACTTCTAAACCTGCGGTGCGACGGTGCGAGGGTTCGTTGGTGCGAGGGTCCACTCCGATGGTCCGGCGGTCCGGTCCGATGGTCCGGCGGTAACCCTCGGAGCGGACCTTCGGACCATCGCACTGGACTCTCGTACCGGACCGTCGCACCGTCGCACCATCGCCCCATCGAACCGCTAGACGTGACACGATGCTCAACCCGTCGATACAGATTGGCTTAGCCATCGCAGGGTTATTGCTCGTGCAGAGTGCGAGCCTGACCGTTGCGCAAGGCCCACCAACACTCCAGCCTTTCGACAACGGCCGCGTGCCGTACTTCATCGCGGAAGCAGAGACCGGATCAGACGCCAGGCCCGGCGATCACGATCTTGCTCGCTGGGCACTTCAGGTATGGGAGCGCACGATTGGTGGGGCGCTGCAGTTTCAACCGGCGGCGACGGAACGCGAGGCACTGCTGCGCGTCTACTTCGTGCCGGCTTCCTCGGGTCAGTATGGTGAGATGCGTTCGCTCACGCTCGATGGGCGGCGCGGGGCTGCGGTATTCATCCGGCCGGATGTGTCCGCGCTCGGTCCTGACATGGCAAGTGCCGCGCGTGCCGATGCGCTGATGCGCGAAACGATTGTCTACTTAACGTGCCTGCACGAGTTGGGGCATGCCGTCGGCCTCAGTCACACCGCCGACTTCGACGACATCATGTACTTCTTCGGATACGGCGGCGATCTCGTCGGCTTCTTCGATCGCTATCGCCGTCAGCTCCGCACTCGCGAGGACATCGCGAAGAACGCAGGCCTCTCGGCCGCGGACGTGCGTCGCGTGCGCG
>JALDXQ010000070.1:0-33754 GCA_032156805.1 Acidobacteriota bacterium | reverse complement strand
TGATGTGAACGCCGACGGCTTCATCAACAGCGGCGACGCGCTGAGCGTCCGCACGCGCTTCCCGCTCACGGACCTCTGACGGCGCCAGCGTGGTTGCGCGAGGCGGTGGCTGCCGTGTGACAGCGCGGCGGCTGTTCTCGGGCTGTTGACGGGCCTCGGGCTGTTGAGCGGACTCGGGCTGCTGCCGAACAGTTCCGGCCTGGCGGTCCTGCGGTGGTTGTCCGGACTCGGCCCGGCCGCCGGATTCCCTTCGGCCATCTCCGCTACGAGGCTCAGCCCGACGCTGCCTTGCCTCACCGCCTGAGGCTTGCCGCTGACTGCCGCCTGAGACTTGCCGCTGGCTGCCGCCTGAGGCTTGCCGCTGACCACCGCCTGAGGCCTGTCGCTGGCCGCCCCCTGCAGCCCGACGTTCAGCACCACCGCCGTTACCGCCTCCGCCGTTCCCCCCGCCGCCGTTTCCGCCTCCACTCCGAGACTCCCCACCCGGCGAGCGTTGCCGCTGAGCGCTTTCAACCGGGGCCACGAGTGCGGCTGACATGAAGGCCACTACCGCTGCGATGGCGAGGGGTTTGGCGCGCATACTCAATTTGTGAGCAACACAGTTGCCAGTCTATTCCGCCGGATTTCCGCCACAACAGCCGATACCAGCCCGCTCCGGCTTCCAAGTGTCCTCTCTCTGGGAGACCAAGAGGACACTCTGAATGTCAGCCGGTCGAATCCAGAGGTCCGAGTGCCGAGTCTATATACTGGCAGGTAATGCATGCGACGACGATTCTGGCACTCCGCCACAAGGAGCAAACTGTACTTGCGGGCGACGGCCAGGTCACATTGGGCGCAACAGTCGTGAAGCAAAGCGCCCGCAAGATTCGGCGGCTCTACAACGAGACGATTCTCGCGGGCTTTGCCGGATCGGCGGCCGATTCGTTTGCGCTCTTTTCCCGCTTCGAGTCGAAGCTCGAACAGTATCGCGGCAATCTCGAGCGGGCGGCGGTCGAACTGGCGCGTGACTGGCGTACCGATCGGTATCTTCGCCGCCTCGAAGCCATGCTGATCGTCGCGGATCGCAAGTCGACGTTTCTGCTTTCCGGCACTGGCGACCTCATCGAACCTGATGACGGCGTGGTGGCCGTTGGCTCCGGCGGTGCGTACGCAATGGCCGCGGCACGCGCGCTGGTGAGGCACAGTCCGCTGTCCGCGCGGCAGATCGCGGAGGAGTCGATGCGGATCGCCGCCGACATCTGCATCTACACGAACCCGAATCTGACGATCGAAGAACTCTGAATGACGCGGGCCAACGTCCCGTTCCAGGATCTATGGCTATCTCCCTTCCAGAACGTACGACGACCGCGGTGGGCTCGCTGACACCGCGCGAGATCGTCGCCGAGCTCGATAAGTACGTGATCGGACAGGCCAAGGCGAAGCGCGCCGTGGCCATCGCCCTCCGCAATCGTCTCCGCCGCCAGCGGCTGGCGCCCGAAATCGCCGACGAGGTCACGCCGAAGAACATCCTGATGATCGGGCCGACCGGTGTGGGGAAGACCGAGATTGCGCGGCGCCTGGCGCGTCTGGCGCACTCGCCCTTCATCAAGGTCGAAGCATCGAAGTTCACCGAAGTGGGTTACGTCGGTCGTGACGTCGAGTCGATGGTCCGAGATCTCGTGGAGCTTGCGGTCGACATGGTGCGCGCCGAGAAGGGCGAAGAAGTTCGCGAGAAAGCTCGCGCCGCCGCCGAGGATCGCCTGCTCGACCTGCTGCTCCCGCCCCCACGCCCGCCCATGCCTGGCGAGGATCCCGCCGTGGTTCGGGAGCAGTCGGGACGTTCGCGTGATCGCATCCGCGATCAGCTCCGTGAGGGACGGCTCGACGAGCGCGTCGTCGAGATCGACGTGCAGGCGACCGCGATGCCGTCCTTCGAGATCATCGCCGGGTCATCGGTGGAAGAGATTGGCGTCAACCTCAAGGACATGATGGGCAACATGTTCGGCGGACGCCCGAAGACCAGGCGGCTCAAGGTGCCAGCGGCGTTCGAACACCTGCTGGCGGAAGAGCAATCCAAGCTGGTCGATATGGACTCGGTCAGCCGCACCGCCGTGCAGCGCGTGGAGCAGGCTGGGATCATCTTCGTCGACGAGATCGACAAGATCGCGAGCCGTGACGGTGGTGGTGGCGGCGGCGGCCGCGGCCCGGATGTCAGTCGCGAAGGCGTTCAACGTGACATTCTGCCGATCGTCGAAGGCACGACCGTCAACACCAAGCACGGGATGGTCAAGACCGACCACATCCTCTTCATCGCGGCCGGCGCCTTTCACGTGTCGAAACCGTCTGACCTCATTCCCGAGCTGCAGGGCCGCTTTCCGATCAGGGTAGAGCTCGAGCCGCTGACCCGCGACGACTTCGTTCGCATCCTGACCGAACCACGCAACGCGCTGGTCAAGCAGTACACCGCCCTGCTCGGCACCGAGGAGCTGTCTCTGACGTTCACCCCGGACGCCGTCGATCGCATCGCCGACTTTGCCGCCCGCGTCAACGACACGACCGAAAACATCGGCGCCCGTCGCCTGCATACCGTCATGGAGCGGCTGCTCGATGAGTTGTCGTTCGATGCCCCGGAGCTTTCGGAAAAGTCGATCACCATCGATGCATCCTACGTGGATCGCATGTTGGCCGACATCGTCAAGAACGAGGACCTCTCGCGTTACATTCTGTGATCTCGTCGCCGAGGTCCGCCTGAAGGCGGACACTACGTCTCGTCCCGCCGCTTGAAGGCAGACACTGAGTCTCGTCCTGCCAACTCAGTAGCGGGCTGTCGGGAACTGCGCGCCGAGGGGCGGCTGGCGTGCCTCTTTTCCTGACAGCTCGCGCAGTACGCGATTCCCCGCGGTCACGGCCGCATCGCTGTCGAACGACACGCCCGGAGTCACGCGCGGACTGAGGAACCCAATCCGCTGATACTCACGGGCGAGCGAGAGAGAGTCGATCACGTCCGGCGCGTCGGCGATCTCGACGGCATGCTGCAGTTCATGACCGATCAACGCAATCTGGACGTCCGCCGACGGCAGGCGGGCCACGCGCACGTGCACGTAGCGGTACCCGCCGACCGCGGAGATGAACGTGAGGCGGCCGTCCGATGCGGCGGTGCCGCCGCCGCAATCGAGATACACGACGACATCCGATCGATTGAGTCGATCGACGAGCCGGCGAAAGGTGTCTGAGGTGCGGACGCCGTCGCGCAGGAGCCGAATCAGGTGGGGATCGGTGGTTCGAATGTGGCGGCGACGGTCGTCAGGGATCGTTTCAGCGGAGAGCGCACGCGACGAGATCAGCACGACGAGGAACAGAAGAACGATACGGACCGGGGACGAAGTCATCTTGCACATCGGTGATGGCAAAGCACGCGCCACGCGCGAAAACGCTCGAAATCCGGCCGATCACTAGCTTTCCGCTGGAATTTCGGTAGAATGCAGGGACCGGGAGAGATCGGAAAAGGGCACAGAATCGTGGTGTGACCTTTTCGTTACTACAAAAAAGTCACCATCGGCGGAACGATGCAGTTCCCCGGCCGCAGGCCCCAAGACGCGCTGGCGGGTCAACGAGTTGCTCCTCGCACCGAGCGACGACAGCTTTGGTTCGAACGTCGAATCACCGCGCAGAAATGTAGGAGACGCTTATGCCTGCCGCCAGACTCGGATCGGACAATGCCGGAACACGCGATGCGCGCCGGCTCTCGACGCTGCTCGAAGTAAGCCAGGCCCTGTCGGGCACACTCAATTTCAAGTCGGCCCTGCAGCGCGTCCTGATCACGCTGATGCGCCACCACAGCGTCGCGCGCGGCATGGTCACGCTGCTGCGCGACGGCGAACTGCACGTCGAAGCGGTCGAAGGCTTCGAAGACCGCGCCCGCACCATTCGTATTCGAATCGGTGAGGGCATCACCGGCAAGGTGGTCGAGAGCGGAAAGCCGATTGTCGTCCCGCGCATCAGCAAGGAGCCGGCGTTTCTCAACCTGGCACCCCGCCGTCCTGAGAGCACCAAGCAGGAGTTGAGTTACATCTGCGTGCCGATCACGCTGAACCGGGCGGCCGTCGGTGCGCTTGCCGTCGACCTGCGTTTCCAGGCCGATCGCGACTACGACAGCAGCGTGAAGTTCTTCGGCATCGTCAGCTCGATGATCGCCCAGGCACTCAACATTCAACGCATCGTCGAGGAAGAGCGGCGGCGGCTGGTCGATGAGAACACGCACCTGCGACAGGAACTGAAAGAGCGCTACGACTTCTCGAACATCATTGGCACGAGCGGTCCAACGCGCCAGATGTACGAGCAGGTGGCGCAGGTGGCGCAGACCAACACCACCGTGCTGATTCGCGGTGAATCGGGCACCGGTAAGGAGCTCATTGCGCACGCCATCCACTACAACTCGCTGCGCGCCAAGAAGCCGTTCGTCAAGGTGAGCTGCGCGGCGCTGCCCGACACCCTCATCGAGTCGGAGTTGTTCGGCTACGAGAAAGGTGCGTTCACTGGCGCCAATGCCCGCAAGAAGGGGCGGTTCGAGATGGCGGAGGGTGGCACGCTCTTCCTCGACGAGATTGGCGACGTGAACCTCGGCACGCAGGTCAAGCTGCTGCGCGTCCTCCAGGAGCGCGAGTTCGAGCGCCTTGGCGGAACCGAAACCGTCAAGGTGAACGTGCGGCTGATCGCGGCCACCAACAAGGACATGGAGAAGGCGATCGTCGATGGCACGTTGCGCGAGGACCTGTACTATCGGCTCAACGTCTTCACCATCTTCGTGCCGCCGCTGCGCGAACGAAAAGCCGACTTGCTGCTCCTCGCCGATCACTTCCTGGAGAAGTTCTCGCGCGAGCACGGCAAGGTGATCAAGCGGATTTCCACGCCGGCCATCGACATGCTGACGGCCTATCATTGGCCCGGCAATGTTCGTGAGCTCGAGAACGCGCTCGAGCGGGCGGTGCTCGTGTGCGACGGTGCCGTGGTGCACGGACACCATCTGCCGCCGTCGCTACAGACCGCCGATTCCTCGGGAACCGTCACTCGCGTGTCTCTGAAGGACGCCGTCGCCGGCTACGAGCGGGATCTGATCATCGATGCGCTGAAGACCACGCGAGGCAATCGTGCCAAGGCCGCACGCCTGCTCGACACCACCGAGCGCATCCTCAATTACAAGGTGCGCGGGTACGGCATAGACGTGAGGCGATTCAAGACTCCGGATGTCTCGCGGCGCAGCTCGAGCGACCTTGCGGCTCACGATATGGTTCGAGAGGCGCCGCTTGCTGCTTCTTAAATGAACGTTGCTGGTCAACATCCAACTCCCAACTCCCGATTCCCAAGAGCACTTTGGAGGTTGGGGGTTGGTATTGGGGCCCTGATGGTCCTGCCCCTGACAGGCTGTGGCAAGAAGGGCCCACCCTTAGCACCATTCGTCGACATACCCGCTGCAGTCAGCCAGCTCTCTGCGCGCCGCGTCGGAGACGATGTCGTGCTCACGTTGGCGCTGCCGACACGGAACGTCGACGAATCGACGCCAGTCAACCTCGAGCGAGTAGACGTGTACGCCTACACAGGGCGTACTGCACCGCCACCAGCACGGTTTCCTGAAGTCGCCCAACGCATCGGGATGGTCGAGCGCGCAGCAGATGGCACTCTGCCGACGACGTGGCGTGACACGTTGACGCAGGACGAGTTCGTCGAAGGCCCCCCGCTGCCTCGCCTCGCAGGTTCGACGACAGCCAGCGCTACCCCGGTCCGTAATGAGTCGCGTGCGCTCCGGCGTTACTACATGGTGGTTGCGTACAGCGATCGCGGTCGCGGCGGCCCACCGAGCACGGTGACTGACATCGTGCTGACGCCGTTGCCAGAGGCGCCGACGGAACTGCACGCGATCTATGACGCCGAGGCCGTCACGCTGACATGGGCGCCGTCGGGTGGCATTCTCGGCTTCCTGCTGGAGCGTGCGCCGCTGCCATCGGCATCGCCGCTCGACGATGTGCCGCCGTCCGCGGAACCAGGTGCCGTACTGACCGGGCCCACTCGCTACAACGTGTATCGGGAGATTCCACCCGAGCCCGATGCGGAGACGAAAGAGCCGCCATCGGCACCGCGCCCTCTGTCGCCCGTGAACGCGATGCCGGTCGACGGTTTCAGCTTTACTGATCCGTTGGCAGTCGACGGACGTCGCCGTTGCTATGCCGTATCGGCCGTTCGCGGCAGAAGCGAGCGAACCGTCGAAGGTCATGCATCGGAGTCAACGTGTGTGACGCCAATCGACATCTTTCCGCCTTCTGCACCGACGGGCGTTTCGCCGATTGCCGTCGAGGGGGCGATCAGCCTCGTGTGGGAGGCCAACGACGAGCGCGACCTCCAGGGATACCTCGTGTGGCGTGGTGAAGAGGGCAACGAGACGCTGACGCGGATTACCGAGGAGGTGGTGAAGGAAACGCGCTACACGGACCAGACGGTGAAACCCGGCGTCCGCTACGTGTATGCCGTCACCGCCGTCGATAACCGGACTCCGGAACCAAACGTCAGCGCCGAATCAGAACGGGTCGAAGTGACGGCACGATAGCCGCGCGAGCGCCTACTCCTTCGATTTACGCTGCACTTTCTCTTCTTCCAGCTTGCGGACCCTGATTCCACCGAGTTGACCACCACGTACCTCGTAGTCGCCGGGCACCACGAAGAGATCCGCCGGAGGCTCCGCCCTCACGATGTTACGCAACCGATAGACGGAGTCGCCGCTGCGCGGATCCTTGCGGGAAATCAACACCGCCATCTGCAGTTCGCGCGAATACCAACGCTCGCTGATGATCTCAATCGGCATCACGTTGCCGATCGCGCCGGCGGGAATGATGGACGTCGTGCGTGTGCCTTCGGCCATGACGCCCTCGATGGACCTGGTGCCGAGAGACTCGGTCGTCACTTTCGACGCCGCGGCCTCGCCAAAAATCACTCGCTGGCCCGGGCCGGCGTTGATCGCGACATTCGGTTTGACCGCCGCTGTCCAGGTCGCATTCCCGCCTGATTCACGTACCCAGGTTGCGGCGCCCTTCTGATCGGCGTGATACGCAAAGGCGAACGCGTGTCCGTCACCGATCTTGGTCATCGCCATTGGATTGCGAAACGCGATCCGCTGCTGTTCGTCGAGCGTGTACGAGTGGCCCGCGACGTTGTCGAGAATCGTCACCAGCCGTGGCGAGGCGCCATCGACGGCAAGCGGGCCGATCAACGCGATCTCCTCCTCGCGCCGCGTCCGTCCCTGGCTGTCGCGCGCGATCATCGACGAATAGCGTCGCTCGATGCGGTTGCCGTCACCCAGGACCTGTGTGAATTCGGTCTCGGCGTCGGCCGTGAACGGGGCGTTGGGCACGCTCGTCACCGACTCGAGCGGCACCGACTCGATGACACCGACGGGAGAGGCCATCACGGTGCCGCTCTGCAGCATGAGCTGCGTTTCCACCTGTTGCGCGCTGCTCACAGGCGCCAGTCCGAGCACGATCGCGAGCGTGATGAAGATTCGGGAAGTCATACCGTCAGTCTCCGAAGAATTGAGTTACATGCCGACGCGGATGGCCCGCGCCACGCCGTCTTCTCCGACAATGACATCGACATCGACCTGCGCGACGTCAGTAGCTGCGCGCACGCCAAGTCCCATCAACGTCGAGGCCGGGATGCGCATCCGGACCACGCGCACCGGTTCACCCTGCAGGATAGGCTCGCCGACCAGCAGTAACGTGCCGTTGTTCGTCGCTGTTGCGGGAGGGCGAACGGCCTGTTGGAGCGCAAGGCCCAGTTGCGCCAGCCCGATCGTTATCGTGACGGCCGCTGCGAGGGCCGCCACCGGTCGCCACCAACGGCGCGCCGGGGGCACCACCTGCCGTGCATGCGCTCGATCCCACGCGGCCAGTACCGCCGCCTCGACGTGAGGCGGTGCCGTGATGTTCCCCTCGGCGTCACGCAAACGGTCGAGCGCGGAGGTGAGATGGGCGTCCCAGTGCGTTGGCTTCATATCGCGCACCTCATGGCCAGCCGTTGTCGATCCTCTTCGCTGGCAGCTGCAGAGGCCATTTTCCGTCCCAACAGGTGGCGGGCGCGATAGAGACGCGAGCGAATCGTTCCGAGCGCGCATCCCAGCACCGCCGCAGCGTCAGCATAGGTCACATCCTGCAGGTCGCAGAGGACAATCACTTCCCGGTATCGCCGCGGAAGCGACACGATCGCGCGGCGCAGCCGCTGCAGCGACTCCCGTCGTTCGATCGTGGCGGAGGGATCATCGTCGGTGATCTGTGAACAAACATCGGTCGTGTCACCGTCGAACGCCACGAAGTGCCGATCCCGTGCAAGTCGACGGCGCGTCTGGTGGCGAGCGACGCCGTACAGATAGGTCGTCAGGGCGGCTCGCCTGGCGTCGTAGCGTCCGGCATCGCGCATCACGACCAGGAAGACCTCCTGAACGATGTCCTCAGCGGCGCTGGTCGATCCGGTCATCAATCGCGCGAAGCGGTACACGATGGCGTGATGACGGCGATACAGCGTGGCGAATGCGTCGCGATCGCCCAGTGCCGTACGGGACATCAGGTCGGCGTCGGCTGGATCCCCGGCGGTCGCGCGGTCCGCTCCTGGCATTTGCTGCGTGATTGCAGCCTGGCGCGGGAAAGTTCCACAGATCACGGTCCTTTGGACGAGCGTCGCACGCCGGTGGACGTCCGGCCCGGTAGGCCAGGTCAGAAGTGCGGGACCCGGCCTACACGCGGGCAGAGATTGGACCGTTGATATCGACCTGCGGGACGAGGGGTGACGAGTCGCCTTCGACGGTGCGCACTACCAGTATCAGCAGCCAGACCATCACGAACACCGACGCCTGAACGCCAATCGCTGCCGCCGTGGGCATGAAGGTGAGCACGAACAACCAGTAGACGGCGACCCAGTAGCGTTCGGCTTGTTCCCGCCTGGCAGGCTCCTGAAGGTAGGCGCCAAACCAGAGCAGGGGCAGTGCCAGCACGGTGAGGTCGTAGATGATCATGTGCGGGTTGACGAGGGCCGACGCCAGGACCACGGCTCCGAGGCGCACCCGGATCGGCGCGCGACTCTTCCACACGCGCACGATGAACCACAACACCACCGCCGACACAGCTGCCCACGCCGGCAGGCCGATCCAGTTCGGTGTCAGGCGTGTGACCGCCCGCAGGGAGTGGCTCAGGAAAGGCTTGGCTTCCAGCATGTCGGCGTAGGCCACCGTCATCGGAATGCTCTCCGCAAATGCCGTGAATGCTCCCGTGCCCAGCACCAGCCAGACGACGGCCGCCTGTGCCATCACCGACGAGACCGCGCCGGCCAGCATGGCCCACTCCCCACACATCAGGACGACGACTGCGAGCGGGATGCCGAACTGTGGCTTCAGTGCGAGGAGACCAAACGCGAAACCCGCGAGCCAATGGCGCCGCCGCTCCAGCGCGAGCCAACCCGCCCAGAAGGCCGCGAGCAGGATGATGGTGACCTGACCGTGGAGCACGAGACTCCAGAAGGGAGCGAAGGCGGCCGCAGCAGCGACGACGAACGTGCGATCCGGCAGCAGATCGGCGACTGGCTTCCACGCGCTCCACACGATCAACCCGTAGCCGGCGATCGTGATGAGAGACCAGACGAGCAGCGCTCGCTGGTAGGAGAGGCCCGTTACCGGCGCGAACAGGACAGCCGCCTGCGGTGGATAAACGGGAGGATAGATCTCGCGCTTCGATTCAGGGATGAGCTCGACTTGCGCCTGGTGCAGCCGGGCGCCGTCGTACATCGAGGCGATCCGCTGTGAGCTGGCGAGGTGACCCAGAGTGTAGAACTGCACGAAGTCCGCGCCTTTCAGCGGACCCGCAATGCCGCGATCGCTGGCGCCCGTGAACCCGATGACGGCCGCCGCAATCCACAGAATGACGGCCAGGACAATGGCATGTCCTTTCGCGTGCCGCGCCGATCGTGGCCAGTGGAGACGTCGCAGAATCGACATGGCAGCCAGGTATCGAGTTACAGCCTTGATACCGCAACGACGAAAGCGGAATCCTGGACCGTCGCCAAGCAGGCTTCTCAGCCGTAGGGTGCAAGACGGCGGCCGTCACGGAGTGATATTCTTCGCCGCGATTCATCCGTCTTCAAATACGAGGAATCTGCGAAAGGAGCCAGAGGCCATGGAGCAGACGAAGATACAGATACCTGCCGAGGCGGTGGAAGCCTATACCCAGTACATCCACGGCGAGATCGACCGCAGGTCCTTCATGAGCCGCGTGAACAAAGTGGCAGTATCGACTGTCGCGGCCGCGGCCATCGTGGACCAGTTGATGCCCAACTATGCTGCTGCGCAGCAGGTCTCTCCATCGGATTCGCGTCTCAAGGCCGAGTACGCAACTGTGCCGTCGCCGAATGGCAACGGCAGCATCAAGGGGTACCTCGTGCGGCCGGCCAGCGCCGGCACCAACAAGCTGCCGGCGATTCTCGTCGTCCACGAGAATCGCGGCCTCAATCCGCACATCGAAGACGTTGCCCGTCGTCTCGCCCTCGAGAACTTCATGGCCTTTGCGCCGGATGGCTTGACCTCAGTGGGCGGCTATCCCGGAGACGACGTGAAGGGCGGGGAGCTGTTCCAGAAAGTCGATCGCGCGAAGATGTCGGAAGACCTCTTCGCCGCGGCCGTCTGGTTGAAGAACCGGCCCGACAGCACGGGACGTCTCGGAGTGACCGGCTTCTGCTTCGGCGGCGGCATCTCGAATGCGCTCGCCGCCAGGATGGGATCGGATCTCGCCGCAGCCGTACCGTTCTATGGCGGCGCGCCTCCGCTCGAAGAGGTGCCGAAGATCAAGGCCGCCGTCCTCGTGCATCATGGGAGCGAGGACAAGCGATTGGTCGACGCCTGGCCGGCATACGACGCCGCGATGAAAGCCGCTGGCGTGACGCACGAGGGTCACATCTACCCGAACGCGGTTCACGGCTTCAACAACGACGCGACGCCACAGCGTTACAACAAGGCGGCCGCCGATGAGGCGTGGAAGCGGACGATCGCCTGGTTCAACAAATACGTCCGCGCTACGACCTAGATCGAAGCCAATTTCCCAACGTCCAACGTCCAACTCCCCAGAAGATGCGCCGACACTGGGGTTGGAGGTTGGGCGTTGGATGTTGGGAGTTCGTTCGCTGCTCAGTACCAGTTCTGTCAACCTTGCACCGCGACGCTGCCGATGACACACTGACCTTGTATCCGGCTGTTGTCGTGTAGAGCGCGGTCCCCCGCGCGCGGAGCACTGGTATGAAGCTTTTCGTCGATACAGGCAACCTCAAGGAAATTGAAGCGCTCGCAGCACTCGGCATCCTCGACGGTGTCACCACCAACCCGTCGCTGCTGGCCAAGGAATCCGGCGACTATCGCCAGATCCTCAAGCAGATCTGCCGCACCGTCCAGGGCCCGGTCAGCGCCGAAGTGGTCGCGACCGATGCTGCCGGCATGATTCGCGAAGGACGCGACCTCGCTGGCATCGACGAGCACATTGTCGTCAAGGTGCCCTTCACCAAGGAGGGCGTCAAGGCGTGCAAGACGCTCGCGTCGGAGGGTCATCGTGTGAACGTGACCTTGATCTTCTCTGCGACGCAGGCATGGCTGGCCGCGAAGGTCGGAGCCAGCTACGTGAGCCCGTTCGTCGGCCGGCTCGATGATGTTGGTACCACGGGCATGAACCTGGTTCGCGAGATCGTGGACGTCTTCGATAACTACGAGTTCTCGACCGAAGTCCTCGTCGCCAGCGTCCGGAATCCGATTCACGTGGTGGAAGCGGCGCGGATGGGCGCTGACGTCGTCACGGTACCGGCCGCGGTGATCGAGCAGTGTTTCAAGCACCCGTTGACCGACATCGGGCTCGAGCGCTTCCTGAAGGATTGGGAGAAGGCCCAGGCCGCCAAAGTGTGAGTGGCGCGCCGAGTCGAACGTGAGCACGAACCGGAAAGGCTCGGCGCCACAGCGCGTGAGCGATAGTGACTCTCCTGTCAACGTCGTGAACCGGGTCGATCCGCTGGCACAACTGGCGGACATGCGGCGCCAGGCTGCGTCCGGTGGCGGTGAAGAACGACTACGCCGCCAACGCGAAGCGGGAAAACTGACCGCGCGCGAACGCATGACCCTCCTGTTCGATCCCGAGACCTTCGAGGAAACCGATGCGTTCGTGACTCACCGCTGCCGCGACTTCGGCATGGCGGATCAGATCGTGCCTGGCGACGGTGTCGTTGCGGGCCATGGGCGGGTGGACGGTCGGCTCGTCTACGCCTTCGCGCAGGACTTCACCGTCTTCGGCGGATCCCTCTCGGAAACCAACGCGGCCAAGATCGTCAAAATCATGGACCTGGCGCTCAAAATGGGCGCGCCGGTCATCGGCCTGAACGACTCCGGTGGTGCGCGCATCCAGGAGGGCGTCCTCTCCCTGGCCGGCTACGCCGACATCTTTCTTCGCAACACGCTCGCCTCTGGTGTCGTGCCGCAGATTTCGGCCGTCATGGGCCCGTGCGCCGGTGGCGCCGTCTATTCGCCGGCGATCACGGACTTCACCATCATGGTGAAGGACACCAGCTACATGTTCGTGACCGGCCCGGATGTGATTCGAACAGTCACTCACGAACAGGTCACGAAAGAGCAACTCGGCGGAGCGCTGACGCACAACGAGAAGAGTGGCGTCGCGCACTTCGCGGCAGACGATGACGCCTCGGCGATTCAGTTGATTCGCGAGCTGCTCTCGTTCATGCCGGGCAACAACGTCGACGACCCGCCACGCCGCGCCACGTCGGATCCATCCGATCGTGAGGATGAAGCGCTCGACACCGTCGTGCCGAAGTCCCCGAACCAGGCGTACAACATGCTCGACGTCATTCGCGGGGTGGTCGACGATGGCGCGCTGCTCGAGGTGCACGAACACTTCGCGCGAAACATCGTCGTGGGATTCGGGCGGCTCGCCGGCCGTCCGGTTGGCATCGTCGCCAATCAGCCGGCGCACCTGGCGGGGACTCTCGACATCGACGCATCGGTGAAGGCCGCGCGCTTCGTGCGCTTCTGCGACGCGTTCAACATCCCGCTCGTCACGTTCGAAGATGTGCCAGGGTTCCTGCCCGGCACGGTCCAGGAGTGGGGTGGGATCATCCGGCACGGCGCCAAGCTGCTGTTCGCGTTTGCTGAAGCCACCGTTCCGAAGTTGACCGTCATCACGCGCAAGGCGTACGGAGGGGCGTACTGCGTGATGTCGAGCAAACACATTCGTGCCGATGCCAACTTCGCATGGCCGAGTGCGGAGATCGCGGTGATGGGCGCCGAGGGCGCGGTGAACATTCTCTACAAGCGGGAGCTCGACGCGGCGAGCGACATAGACGCAGTTCGCGCCGCACGGGCGGCGGAGTACCGGGAGAAGTTCGCCAACCCATATATCGCTGCGCAGCGTGGGTTCATCGATGAGGTGATCCTGCCCAGGCAGACTCGCCGGAAGCTGATCTCCGCGCTGATCGCGCTCGACACCAAGCGGGACCGCAATCCCCCCAAAAAACACGGCAACATCCCGCTGTGACATTCGGCTCCTGGGCTTCAGGCTCCAGGCTTCTTCTCGGCTCTTGTCTTACCTGCAAAGTTCCTTGTTCGGTTTCACTGGCGGCGGCGTTATCATAGGCAACGCATCATCTGGAGCGAACCGTGAAAGTTACCACTGTCCCAACGTGTGAGCCGATGACCGCTGTGCTGGTTACCAGCCCGGTTGCCGCGCGCGTCGCCAAGGTGGACAGCTGGATCGACCTGGCGCCGCCGGGTCCGTTCGGATGATGTAAATCAGGACCTCCCTTCGAAATCCAAGGGCCATCATCCGAGCGGGGTGATGGCCCTTTTGTTTTTGCTGCGAAGAAGTCCTGGGCTTTGTTGCGAGGAGGTTATTGTGTCTGTCAGTCATCGGTGGGTCAGCTTTGATTGCTTCGGTACGCTTGTCGACTGGCAGGCGTGGTTCACCGAAGTGCTCGGCCCGCTGGGTGGTCAAGCCCGGGCGGTCGCGCGTGCATATCACGTCCACGAGCGTGAGGTCGAGCGCGAGTCCCCGCTGCGGTCGTACAAGGAGGTGCTCGTCATGGCACTCGCGCGTGCCGCGAACGAGCGAGGTGTGCAGCTGACGCACCAGGATGCGCGAAGCATGCTGATGCGCAGCTGGCCGAGGATGCGGCTCTTTGACGATGTCGAGCCGATGCTGGCGGAGCTGCGCTCGAGGGGCTATCGGCTGGCCGTGCTGACGAACTGTGACGAAGACCTCTTCTGGTCGACGCACCGTCTGTTCAGCAAGCCTTTCGACTTCGTGCTGACGGCCGAGCGAGTGTGCGGATACAAGCCGGAACGATGGCACTTCCGCGGGTTCGAGATGCTGACGCACGTCGCGAGGTCGCAGTGGGTGCACGTCGCGAACAGCTGGTATCACGACATCGCGCCGGCGCGCGCGCTTGGGCTCCATCACGTATGGCTCGATCGTGAGCGGACGGGTGAAGATGCCGGAGCGTCGATCCACGTCTACCAGGCGGTCGACGTCCCGGGTGCCGTCGAGCGCCTCGTCGAGGACGAATCGTCTGTCGAGCGCACCCCGATCGCAGCGGGTGCGTAGGGTAGAATCACCAGGATCTTGCACAAGATCCTGATCGCCAACCGCGGGGAGATCGCGGTACGCGTCATTCGCGCGTGCCGCGATCTCGGCCTCGGGTCGGTGGCGGTGTTTTCCGAATGCGATCGCCTCGCTCGTCATGTTCGAATGGCCGACGAGGCCGTTGCGATCGGTGGCAATGCACCAGCTGACAGCTACCTGTGCATCGAGCGCATCATCGATGCGGCGCAAGCGACGGGCGCTGACGCCATTCACCCCGGCTACGGGTTCCTCTCCGAGAACGAAGCCTTCGCAAAAGCCTGCCGCGCTGCGGGATTGATCTTCATCGGTCCTGGTCCGGACGCGGTCGGCCGCGTGGGAAACAAGACGACTGCACGATCAATTGCCGCCTCTGCTGGTGTACCCGTCGTGCCAGGCACGGAATCACCATTCGGCCCGGATGCCTCTGAAGAAGCGATCGTCAAGGCCGCCGCACGAATTGGGTATCCAGTACTCATCAAGGCGGTGGCAGGAGGCGGTGGCAAGGGAATGCGTGTGGTGTCGAAGCCCGACGACGTCCAGGGCGCGGTTCGACTCGCCCGTTCCGAGGCGGCGACGGCGTTTGGCGACGCATCCGTGTATCTCGAGCGCCTGGTGCAGCGCCCGCGGCATGTCGAGATTCAGATTCTTGCCGACCATCACGGGCGCATCGTTCCGTTCGTCGAGCGCGAGTGTTCGATCCAGCGGCGACATCAAAAGGTGTTGGAGGAATCACCATCGGCAGCCGTCGACTCCAGGCTACGCGCGCAACTGGCCGAGGCAGCAGTTGCCGTGGCGAGGGCTGCCGAGTACACCAATGCCGGAACCGTCGAGTTCCTGGTGGATGAGGATGGACGGTTCTATTTTCTCGAGGTGAATGCCCGGCTACAGGTCGAGCATCCGGTGACCGAGGCCGTTGCGGAAGTCGATCTGGTGCGCTGGCAGATTCAGATCGCGGCCGGCGCGCCCCTGACCTTGTCATCGCGGGATACACTGACGCCCTCAGGCCACGCCATCGAATGTCGCGTCTATGCAGAAGACGCCGATCTTGGGTTCCTGCCGTCACCCGGTCGCATCGTGTCGGTGCGCCCTCCGAGCGGCCCGGGCATCCGCGACGACAGCTGGGTCGAGTCGGGCACCGAGATCCCCATCTTTTACGACTCGCTGCTGTCGAAGGTCATTGCATGGGGGGAAGATCGTGGGCAGGCCACAGCCCGGATGCGCCGGGCGCTAGCTGAGTACGAGATTCAGGGGGTCCGCTCCACTCTTGCATTTTCCAGGTGGCTGCTCGCCCGTCCCGAATTCGCCGAGGCTCGATTTCATACCGGCTATCTGGACGAGCTCTTGCAGCAGCGTGCTGAGGAGCGCTTCGACGAGCCCGAGCCGTCCCTCGAAGAGGTCGCTGCCGTGGCTGCGTGTCTGGCTGAGGCCTCGAAGGAAACGGCGCAGATGGTCGCGTCTAGCCTGGTCCGGGAATCTCCTGAGATGCCCCGAGCCCGGCAAAGCTGGAAGGCACGCGCGCGAAGGGAGAGTCTGCGCGAGTGAGGTTCGAGGTCGAAACGGGGCGGCGACGACGTACGATCGAGGTCAGGCGGTCCGGAAGTGGCTGGGCCGTAACGGTGGATGGACGTCCGCTACTCGTGGACTTCGTGCGCGCCGGCGATCGGTGGTCGATGCTGGTGCGGAAGGCTGAGGCCGACGAAGGTCCACGTTCACGAGTGGCAGATTTGCATGGCGTCAGTTGCGACGTCGCGATCGAGTCGCGTGGGCAGGGGACTCGTCTCGTTCACGTGGATGGTCACGTCGTCCCTGTCACGCTACTCGCTCCCGGACGACGGCACTCTCGTTCGGGCGGTGGTACAACGGACTCGTCGGGTCCAGTCGCCATCGTGGCGCCCATGCCGGGTCGAGTGGTCAGGGTGCTCGTGACGCCGGGCGCCGCGGTTGCGGCGCGGCAGGGTCTGGTTGTAGTCGAGGCAATGAAAATGGAGAACGAGCTTCGTGCTCCGCGTGCTGGAACGGTCGCCGAGGTTCGCGTCCGTGAAGGTGCGCCGGTGGACGCGAACGCCGTGCTCATTGTAATCACGTGAAGTCCCCCAAGCTCCTCTCGCATCCCGTTGTTCGCACCGCGCGCACGTTCGTGCGCCGCACGGTGATGGTCTGCGCCGTCATTCTCGCGGTGACCGTCGTGACGACGATCTCGGCGGACGTTGGCCCGGCGCTGCACAAGCTTGCGGAAGAGCAAGGCATGCGGTACATGGAGCGACCGCTCCACATCGGCGACATGCAGGTCCGGCTGTGGGATGGCGCCTACATCTTCGAGGACCTCCGCATCGACGGCCTCACGGCCGACTCGATTCCCTTCTTCACGGCGAAGCGGATCGTGCTGTCCATGTCGTGGCGCCCGCTCTTCAATCGGCGCATCGTCTTCGACACCATCGAGCTGACCGATTGGCGGATGCACGTCGAGGCCAACCGCGACGGGACCCAGAGCTTCCCGAAACTGACACCGCGCGGGCCGCGCGGGCCGAGCCGCTGGACGACGACGTTGAGCTACGTGCACGCAGGCCGGGGCGAGTTCACCTACCAGGACCACAACACGCCGTGGGGGATCGTCGCGCGCAATTTGAACGTCACGATCGCCCGTCCCGGCAGTGAGTACATCGGCCAGGCGATGTTCTCCGACGGGGTGACCGCGATTCAGGGATACGTGCCCTTCCGCACCGACATGTCATCGACCTTCAAGATCGAGGGCGGACGGGTGATCTTCGACCGCATCAACCTCAAGACGGAAGGAACCGAGTCGGTCCTGAATGGCGACGTCAACCTGACGCACTTCCCGGAACTGATGTTCCAGGTGAAGTCGACGATCGACCTGCCGAGGATGCGGCAACTGTTCTTCGCGGGCGACACGTTTACGCTCAACGGCAAGAGTGAGTTCCTGGGTACGTTCCACTTGTTCAAGGAGCCTCGCGCTGACGGAACCACTCGGACTGGTCGCGAGCTCAAGGGCACGTTCCACAGCGCGTCGGCCGGAGTGAACGACTTTCAGTTCGCCGACCTTCGAGGCACCGTCCGGTGGACCCCGGAGGTCCTGCGGATCAGCGAGGCGAGCACGAAGGTGTACGGCGGCGATGCCCGCTTCAGCTACCTGATGGCTCCCCTCGGTGCTCCTGGCGTCACACCGAAGGCCACCTTCGATGCCGCGTGGGACAACATCGATCTCACCGAGTTCAGCAACGATCGTCAGCTCGAAGGCATCCGGTTGGCGGGCCGCCTGTCGGGCCAGAATCGGCTCGAGTGGCCGATCCGTAGCTTCTCGGCCCGCACCGGCAAGGGCGAATTGCATTTCGTTCCGCCCGAAGGTGTCACGATGATGACGCGCGAGATGCCGCTCGACCGGATACGTGAGGTCGAGAAGCGTGGCCGGCCGGCCGGACCGTTCAGTCCGCTGACGCCGGTCGACCCGGTGCCGATCGGTGGCGACCTCGTGTATGCGTTTGGGCCCGAGCAGATCGAACTCGCGCCGAGTCGAGTGGCCACGGAGTCGACGCTGGTCGAGTTCGAGGGGGAGACGGCCTACGGTGGTCAGTCACGCATTCCGTTTCACGTGTCGAGCGCCGACTGGCAGGAGAGCGATCGCGTGTTTGCGGGTCTGCTCACGGCCTTTGGCGTTCGAACGCGGGCGATTCCGATCGGAGGATACGGCACGTTCGATGGCGTCATGACGGAGACGTTCAGGCGGCCGCGCATTGAAGGGGATTTCGCCGGCGAGCAGATGCGCGCGTGGGATGTCGTGTGGGGCTCGATCACGGGCGCCGCCCTCATCGAGAACAACTACGTCGATGTCTCTGATGTCGTCATCGCGTCGGGCGAGTCGCGCATCAGGACCACCGGGCGATTCTCGATTGGATATCCACGTAGCGATGGTGGTCCCGAGATCGACGCGCAGATTGCGATTGCCGGGCGCCCGGTCGCGGACCTGCGGCATGCGTTTACCATCGACGAGTACGACGTCGACGGAACGCTCAACGGCGAGTTCCACGTGGCCGGCAGGTACCTCACACCCTTCGGTTTCGGCAAGATGGAGATTGTCGATGGCGTGGCGTACGGCGAGCCGTTCGAGCTGGCCACGGCCGGTGTGCGTCTCGAGGGGGAGGGGGCGCGTCTCGAGAACATCCAGTTGACCAAGGGGAGCGGTCGCGGGACCGGGGCCGCCTTCATCGGTTGGAACGGTACCTACTCGTTCAATTTCGACGCGCGCTCGATCCCGGTCGAATCGCTCGCAGCCGCCGGGAAGTCGACGCTTCCCGTGGCCGGACTGCTGGACTTCACCGCCGGTGGCAGCGGGACTTTCGATGCGCCGCGCTACGACGTGCGCGGAACGGCTCGTGATCTCTTTGTCGCTGACGAAGGTATCGGTGAGATCGTCGGCAATCTGAGCATCGACGACAAACTGATGACCGTACGGTTCGAGGCTGCCTCGCCCCGCCTCGCCGTGTCGGCATCCGGCCGCGTCGCCCTCACGCCGGAACTCGACGCGGAGTTGACGATCAGCGTGAGCGATACCTCGCTCGATCCCTACGTCCGCGCATTTCAGCCCCAGCTGTCGCCATACACGACCGCAGTCGCCAGCGGATCGATTCGTGTCGTCGGCGAGCTCGCCAACCTCGATCAGCTGCTCGTCGATGCCACGGTCGATCGGCTCGACGTCCGGCTCTTCGACTATGCCCTGCGCAACGCCAGGCCGATCCGCGTGGCGCTGGATCGCCACACGGTCCGGGTGACTGACATGCGCATCGTGGGACAGGACACGCAGCTCGACGTGTCCGGGGTGGCCAACCTCGACGATTCGCGCATCGCGATGCGGATGACGGGCGATGCCAACCTCGCCGTTCTTCAGGGCTTCGTCTCCAACGTCCGAAGCTCCGGGATGGCACAGTTGTCGGCGACGCTTGAAGGACCGCTCGAGGATCCGGCGGTTAGCGGCACGCTGGATATCACTGATGGCCGCGTCCGGCATTTCACACTGCCGCATGCCCTCGAGAACATCAGTGGCACGCTGCAGTTCGACACGCGCGGCGTCACGTTCGATGGCTTGACCGCACGGCTCGCGCGCGGCGACGTGACCTTCGGCGGGCGCATCGACAAGCAGGGCTACTTGCCTGGTCAGGTCGACATCACGATGACCGGGACCGGCATGCGTCTCAGGCTCGCCGAGGGAATGCAGTCCCTTGTGGATGCCCAGCTCGCGTTACAGGGCACCATGGAGTCGGTGACGCTATCGGGCCGCGTGACGGTCAATGACGCGGTGTACCTGCGGCCGTTCGGATCCAGCGGCGGTCTTCTCGACATCGCCACCGGCGAGGCGACGCCCCCGACGGCACCGGCGGAGCCGACTATTCCGCTGCGCTACGACATCCAGATCACTGCACCGCAGACGCTGCAGGTCCGCAACAGCAGTGTGCGCCTGACCGCCAGCGCCGACCTGCAACTGCAAGGCACGTTCGACCGGCCGCTGCTCTTCGGGCGAGCGGAAGCGTCGCGCGGCGAGTTCATCTTCGAGGGCCGCCGGTATCTGCTGACGCGGGGGACCATCGAGTTCAACAACCCGACGAAGATCGAGCCGTTCTTCGATCTCGAAACCGAGACGCGTGTGCGTGTGCCGGGCGAGACGTACCGGGTCACCGTCCGAGCCACGGGCCCCTGGGTTCCCTCGCTCGAGTTTGCAGCGGATCCTCCGTTGCCGGAACCTGAACTGCTGGCGCTGCTCCTCAGCGACGTCGCACCCGGTCAGGACGTCGAGTTCCGTCAGTACCAGGGCAGCATGACGCCCCAGGAGCAGCTGGTGCGCGATCGTGCGGCCCGTGCCCTGACGAGCCCGGTCTCCTCGGAAGTCGGTCGGGTCGTCGAGCAGACCTTCGGCGTCGATACGTTTCAGATCACGCCGTCGATCATCGACCCCAACACGCAGTCGTCGCGGCTGGACCTGGCCGCGCGTGTCACCATCGGTAAACGGATTTCCGATCGCGTCTACCTGACCTACTCACGAAGCCTCTCGTCGTCCACGCGTGACCAGATCATCCTGCTCGAATACGATCAGTCGGATCGGTATTCGTGGCTGCTGTCGAGGAACGAGGACAAGACTTACGCCATCGAGCTCAGGGTGAGGCGAACCTTTTAGATGCGCTGGAATTCAGTCGCCTGGTCTCTCGCTCTCTGCATCTCCTGTTTCGCGGCGCCAGTTGATGCGCAGTTCGGCCGTCAGATCACGGATGTGGTCCTCGAGCAGGAAGGCAGGCCCGTCACCGATCCGGTCATCGTCGGCCTGATCGAGACACGCGTCGGGACGCCTCTGGACGCCAGGGAAGTGCGCGAAACGATCGCGCACATCATGAGCCTCAATCGATTCGACGATGTGCAGGTGTCGGCCGAAGAGGCGGGCAGCAGCCTCCGTGTGCGCTACGTCCTGACGCCGCTCCATCCAATCGACCGCATCGAGTTCGAGGGCGCGCTCGGCCTGCCGGAGGACGACGTTCTTCGGGTCGTCGTCGATCGATTCGGCAACTCACCGCGCGCGGCGCGCACGCCCGAGATCGTCGAGGCGCTGCGAATGGAATACCGGCGCCGCGGCTACGCCAATGCGCGGGTCACCTCCCGTCTGATCGAGACCCACGAACCGGATCGCGCCACGCTCGTGTTCGAGATCACGGCCGGCCGCCGGCTCGTCATCGCGGACCGTCGATTCACTCAACGTGATGCCGATGTCCAGGGCACGGTGACCGAGTTGCCCAACATCAGGCCCGGGCAACAGTTCGATGATGACGTGATCGAACGTGAGCTGCGATCGTGGGAAGACACGATGCACTCTCGCGGTTTCTACGAAGCACGCGCCAGCCATGGGAGCGAGATCACCGACGATGGCGCCATCGTCTCGGTGAACCTCACGCGTGGGCCTCGCGTGGTGGTCAGATTCACGGGTGATCAGCTGCCCACTGACGATCGCGAACGACTGGTGCCGATTCGGACGGAAGGCTCGGCGGACGAAGATCTGCTCGAGGATTCGAGCCGGGCGATCGAAGACTACCTGCATGCGCGCGGCTATCGAGATGCCAATGCGCTCTACATGAGCCAGGAGCAGAAAGAGGAGCTGGTCATCACGTTCGACGTCGACCGCGGCCCGCGATACCTGTTTCGCAACGTCTCGTTCACCGGCAATATGGCAATCGCCGAAACGGAACTGCTCGAGCTCATCCCGCTGAAACAGGGAGAGCCGTTTGTCAGGGCTACCGTCGCAGGCGGACTCGGCGCGATTGAGCGCCTGTACCGGTCGCGCGGTTTTACGCGCGCGCAGGTCAAGGCCGGTGAAAGCGTGCTCGTGCCCGAGAACGCGGCCGATCCGGATCGGGAGACTGACGTGGAGGTCGCCATCACCGAGGGACCGCGCACCCTGATCGGCATGGTGAGTTTCACCGGCAACATGGCCGTTGACGAGCCGGCGTTGCGAGATCTGGCGATGGTCTCCGAGGGACAGGCGTTCTCTGAAGCCGAGATCCTCGCGGCACGCGAGCGAATCGATCTCGAGTATCGCAATCGCGGATATGAAGGTGTCGTGGTGACGTCGGAACCAACGTTCGGCGAGGGCGACACGCGGGCGGATGTTGCCTTCCGGATCGCCGAGGGGCCTCAGGTGGTGGTAGATCACATCATCATCGTGGGGAATCGCCGAATCAGCACACGTACCATTCAGCGCGAGTTGCTGCTGCGCGAGGGAGAACCCCTCAGCTTCTCGGCGCTGGTCGAGAGCCGCCAGCGACTGGCCGCCCTCGGCATGTTCCGGCGCGCACAAGTCGAGGTCCTTGGCCAGGGCGGCGAAACACGGCGCGACGTGCTCATCGAAGTCGAGGAATCGCCACCGACCGAGGTGGGATTCGGCGGTGGTCTCGAAGGTGGTTCGTATCTCAGGACTGGCGACACCGGCGTGGCGGAGGAACGCTTCGAGGTGGCGCCGCGCGGCTTCTTTCAGATCGGCCGCCGAAATCTCTGGGGGAAGAATCGCCGGGTCGATCTGTTTACCCGGCTCGCCGTCAGGCGGCGCGATCCACCTCCCGTTCCGATCACCGACCCGATTCCACCGTTGCCGGAAGACCCACTGGAAGAGTTCGGAAGTCGCTTCTACGAATATCGAGTGCTCGGCCAGTTCCGTGAGCCGCGCGCCTTCGACACCTCTGCCGACGTGGTTGTGACGGCGCTGGTCGAACAGGCCCGCCGCTCGAGTTTCAACTTCGACCGGAGAGAGGCGCGAGTCGAAGCCGGGTTCCGGCTGTCGCCCATCTACAGCGCCATCGGGCTGTATTCGTTCCAGCGAACGAGGCTGTTCGACGAACGCTTCACACCGGAGGCGCCGCCGCCACTCATCGACCGGTTGTTCCCCGAGGTGCGGCTCTCAAAGGTGTCGGCGTCGCTCATTCGTGACCGGCGCGATGACCCGCTCGATCCGTCGTCGGGGACGATGATGATCGTGGATGGTGAGCTGGCAGCGCGGGCGATCGGCTCCGAGGTCGGGTTCGTGCAGACCTACCTGCAGGGTTTCTACTATCACCGGCTGCCCGCGCAGCGCCGCATCGTGCTTGCCCTGGGAGCGCGCGTGGGCCTCGCGCACGGCTTTGCTCGCCAGGTCGAAGGCGTCACCATCCAGGACCTCCCCGCGAGCGAGCGCTTCTTCGCCGGCGGTGACACGACGGTGCGTGGCTTCACGCTCGACCGGCTTGGCAATGAGGACACGATTACGGCAACCGGGTTCCCGACCGGCGGGAACAGCGTTGTCATCCTGAACTCCGAGATGCGGATCGCTGTCGTCGGGCCATTGCAGGCCACGGGCTTCGTGGACGCCGGCAATGTGTTCCTCAAGGCCAGCGACCTCGACTTCACGGACATTCGTCCAACGGCCGGCTTTGGCGTAATGTATCGATCACCAGTCGGGCCGATCCGGGTCGATCTCGGCTTCAACCTCAACCCACGCGAGCTCGTGCCTGGGGTGCAGGAGCGCAGCCGGGTACTGCACATCCTTCTCGGCCAGCCTTTCTGATTCTTGTCATTCTGAATTCCGAATTCAGGGTGCAAACGCTGATTCATTCGTGGCCACTCAGGTGAACTCGGTGCGCTCTACCACGTGGTATCGACTGGCCCTCTGTCTGCCTTCTGCCTTCTGCCTTCTGAATTACGGTGCGACAGCCCACGCCTGGCAGCTGCTCGATCGTGTGCTCGCGAGAGTCGGGACGAACGCGGTCACGATGACCGACGTCCGCACCGCACGGGCACTGGGGCTCATCGAGACGAAGCCAGGAGAGGACGCCGAGGCGGTTGCTCTTGAACGGACGATCGAGCGTCAGCTGATGCTCGATGAAGTGGCACGATTCTCACCGCCGGAGCCCGCCGACTCAGCGGTTACCGAAGAGGCTGCAGCGATGCGGTCACGAGCGGGATCGGGTTTCGATGCGCTCGTCATCGCCACCGGCCTCGACGAGGCCAGGCTTCGCCAGCTGGCGCGCGAGACGCTTCGCATTCGCGCCTACGTCGCGCAGCGATTCGGCACGGCCGTCCAGGTAACCGAGGACGAGGCGCGCAAGTACTACGAAGAACATCCCGATGAATTCACACGCGATGGCGTGCGGATCGTCTTCGAGGAGGCCGAGCCCGTTGCCCGCCAACGTGCTTCGGCAGAACGTTCGCGTTCGACGATCGAGAAGTGGGTTCGTGATCTGCGCGGACGATCCGAGGTCGTCATCGTGGGAGCAGATCGAAGCGCCGCTCCTCCTACGAACCCCCGATAGCGACACGCAGCACTTCAATCGAATTGAACCCCGCGTGGCTGATGATCGGCGCAATGCTGCTGCGCCGGCGCAGGTAGAGGACGGCCCAGAACGCACCCAGTGCTCCCGTGGCGATGACGGCGTCCCACCCCTGCATCACGTGCCCGAGGCCAAACGCCGCACTGAGGACGACGACACCTGCTGATGCACCGCCAAGATGCCGCTCGAAACGTTGCAGCAGGAATGCGCGCTGCAGTTCCTCACGTATCCCGCCGGCGACAATGGCAACGACGGCAAACATGGCGGCCGCAGCTGGGCCGCCGGTGGCCAGCATTTCGAGAGGGTTCTCCGGGACGTTGTGTAACCACGGAGCGAATTGCCGGATCGATCCAAGCAGGACGCCAACCATCAGAATTGCGACGGGCACTAACAGGAGACCGCGGACGATCTCACCGATCACCGGTCGATGACCGCGCCAGAGAAGCCACGCGCTGTCGCCATGCGTCCGGGCAAGCACAACCATCAGAGCGATCAGCAGGGCGCTGTCAGCCAGCGACAACGCCAGGACGAACGTCAGCGAGAGTTGATCGTCTGCGGTGCGCGGCGCGATGCCGAGTGTCGCGAGGATCCACGCAATCAGAATCTGCGTGGGCAGGCTCGAGCACAGCAATACCTCGAAGACCGCCTGGATCCGCTGTTGCCAGACGGTGACCGGTGGATCTGCGAGTGGCGTAAGCTCAACAGGAGCATCGGCCCGAATTTCGGGGGTCGTCTCGTCAGCCAAGGTTTCAGTCTACGGCACGCGCCAGAACCGTGTAAAAATGACCAGTCAATAGATTCGGAATCAATGCGAGGCAATAGGAATGTCCCCAACAACGAGCGAACGAGTCCTCATCGTCGAGGACGAGCCCAGCACGAGGGTCGGCCTGACGGAACTTGTGCGTACGTGGGGCTTCACAGCGGACTCCGCCGGCGACGGCGAGGAGGCACTTCAACGGATCACCGTGTTCCGGCCGTCGATCATCATCAGTGACCTGGTCATGCCGCGTCGCGACGGCCTGGAGCTCCTGAGGGCGCTCAAAGACGATGGCGGCGATTACACCGTAGTTATCCTGACCGCTCAGGGAACGGTCGAGACGGCTGTCGAGGCAATGAAAGAGGGTGCGTACGACTATCTCACGAAGCCGATCGAGCCGCAGCGCCTGAAGATCCTCCTCGACAAGATCGTCGAACGGCAGGACACGCTTCGAGAGGTCAAGGTTCTCCGCAAGCAGCTGCGCGAGCACGGTACCTACGGCAAGATGATCGGCAGCAGCCCGCAGATGCGGAAGGTCTATCAGGTCATCGAGCAGGCCGCACCGACCTCGGCGTCCGTGTTGATCTCGGGCGAGTCGGGGACGGGCAAAGAGCTCGTGGCGCAGACCATTCACCAGCTCAGTCCCCGCGCGCAGATGCCCTTTGTCCCGATCAACTGCGCGGCGATCCCGGAAACACTTCTCGAGAGCGAGATCTTCGGGCACGAGAAGGGCTCGTTCACCGGCGCCGTCGACCGACGGGCCGGCTGCTTCGAGTTGGCCGATCACGGCACGCTTTTCCTCGACGAGATCGCGGAAATGACACCGTCCACGCAGGTGAAGCTGCTGCGCGTGCTTCAGGAGCGCCGGTTCCGGCGGCTGGGTGGACGCAATGAAGAGACGGTCGATGTGCGAGTGATCGCGGCAACCAACGTCAACCCGGCCGACGCGGTGAAGAACGGCAAGCTGCGTGAAGACCTGTTCTACCGGCTCAATGTCTTCGCGATGGAACTGCCGCCGCTGCGACAGCGCAAGGAAGATCTACCGCTCCTGGTGCAGTCGTTCCTGGCTGACTTCAACACGCGCAACAACAAAAGGGTGTCGGCGCTCGATCAGGCAGCCATGCGCATTCTCGAGCAATACAACTGGCCCGGGAATATCCGTGAACTGCGCAACGTCATCGAAAGAGCGGTGATCCTGAGTTCCGGGGAGTTCATCGACCCGAAGCTACTCCCGCCGCTGGTGACGGAGTCGCCCGACGTCGTGAAGCCGACGCTGTCGCTGACCCCGGGCACTACGGTTGAGGAAGCGGAAACGCGCTTGATCCTAATGACTTTGGAGCATACGCGCGATAACAAGACACGAGCCGCTGAAATTCTGGGCATCAGTCTCAAGACGTTGCACAACAAGCTCAACAAGCTGCGCGGCCGGGGCAAGCGGACGGAGGAGGAATCGGTACCACAGTAGTGGTTGGTTCGTTCTTCCCGTGAGAAGGAACTTCTGGACTTCTGAACTGTGACCTTCGCACTTTGATCAATGCGTCTGAGCATTCGCGTCAAGCAAATTGTCGGCGTGACCGCCATCGTCGGACTGGTGGTGGTGGCGCTCAGTGCGCTTTTCACGAACCGGCTCGCGAACGTGGTGCTCCAGGAAAGCCTGTCGCGTGGAAAGATGATGGCGAATGCCATCCTCCACAGTGCCGGCGGCATCGTCACGGGTGACATCAATCCGAATATCGCGCTCCGCGAAGATCAGGGTCTGCGATCGATTCTCGAATCCAGCATCTACGGCGACACCGTCAGCTTCGCCGCCATTGTCGATACCAACGGCACGGTGATCGTGCACAACAACCGCGCGATGGTGGGGCGCACACTGGCCGAACGCGCGGACCTCGAGGCGGTCATCAGAGACACGCCGATGAACAAGCTCCGGATGATTTTCGCCGGCGATGGACAGACGCTGGAGGTGCGCGAAACGCTCAAACGTGGCAACGAATCGTTCGGATCGATTCGTATAGGTCTCTCCACGCTCCTGATGCGAGGCCAGCTGCGTGAGCTCCTCAAGGACGCCGCATTCACAGGCGCGGCGGCGCTGGCCATCTCGGTGTTCGTGGCAGGCATCTTTGCGCAGCTCCTGCTGCGCCCCATTCATGTCCTTCGAAGCGGCCTCACGCGCCTTGGGAAGGGCGAATTCGGCGTCACGCTCGACCTGCCCGGGGGCGACGAGTTCGGAGAGCTCGGTAACTTCTTCAACACCGTCAGCCAGCAGCTGTCAGCCGATCGCACGTTGCTGGCCGGCCAGAAGGCCAACCTGCAGTCGGCGGTCGAGCACCTCGAGGATGCGGTGGCGCTGTTCAATCCGTCAGGGGAGCTGCTCTTCAGCAACCCGGCGATGCAGCACACGCTGCCGGCCGACGCCATCGGTCGCGTGCTGGATGGACTGCTGGCGACTGGGCATCCCTACAGAACGCTGGTCGAAGAGACGCTGGCCACCCGCAAGTCACGCGGCCCGATTCAGATTCAGGGGCACTCGACTGAACCGGCGTCGGTACCCGGTCGAGATACAGGGTCGATACCGCGCAATTGGGAGACGGCGCTGGCGCCACAAAAACCTGAAGCGAGGGCTGGGGCGGATGACGAGCTCGTGGTGACGCACGCGATCGCCGGCACGCGGGGAGAGCTCGTGGGCGTCCTGCTCGTCTCACGAAACCTCGCCAACCTCTCGCGTATGCAATCGACGCTCGCGTACTCGCGGAAGCTCGTCGCGCTCGGTCGTCTCACGGCCGGCATCGCGCACGAGGTCAAGAATCCGTTGAACGCGATGATGATTCACCTCGAGTTGCTGCGCACCAAGATTCGCGGCGCGGTTGCGGCTGCCATGCAGCCTGAGCCGGTGGCCGCGGCAGGCGGCACCCTGGGGCTCGGCCCCTCTCGAGCTGCGGCGTTGCCCGCGCCCGTCCAGGGGGCGCTCGAGCACGTCGAAATCATCGAGAGCGAAATTCGACGGCTGGACGAGGTCGTCCAGGGGTTCCTTAAGTTCACCCGTCCGGAAGACCTTAGGCTTCAGCCAGTCCGTGTGCAAGGGATGTTCGAAGAAATACTGCCGATTATCGAGACTGAAGCGAGCAAGAACGGCGTACGGGTTGCAACGGACCTATCGGTTTCGACCCCGAACGTCAACGGAGATGCCGCAATGCTCCGGCAGGCGTTTCTCAACCTTGCGATCAATGCGTGCCAGGCGATGCCACAGGGTGGTAGCCTGCGTCTGGTGGCCCGGCCGGCCTCGCGTCAACGCGTGGAGATTCGAGTCGAGGACACCGGCGTTGGCATCAAGCCGGAACATTTGAGCCGGATTTTCGACTTGTATTTCACGACGAAGGAGCGGGGAACCGGAATCGGACTCTCGATGGTCTACCGGATCATTCAGATGCACGACGGCGAAGTTGATGTGCAGTCCACGCCAGGACGAGGAACCACCTTCCGTGTGCTGTTGCCCAGAGCAAACGGGGCTTGATATGCAACGAGGGTTTTTCCATTTTGCATTGTGCGTTGTGATTTTCGCCACGCTGGCCGCGGGATGCGCCAAGGCGCGCGCCGAAACCGTTCCCGACGGTCCTCCGCTGGCAATGCCGCCGCCGCCGCCCCGGGTATTTTTGCCGGTTGACGAGGAACCGCCGCTTGCGGCCGCACCGGTTGTGGTTGAACCTCCGACCACGGAAGCACCGCAAGTCCCGCAGCGTCGTCCTCCGCGGCGTGCGACAACGACCGAATCGGAGAAACCAGAGCCTGCTCCTCAGCCAGCGCCGCCAGCGGCTGAGGCTCCGCGCGAGTTGAGGGCCGCCTCGACGCCGGCGGATGCCGAAGCGAACAAGAAGATCCTCGCGCTCCTTCAGGTGGCATCGCGAAATCTCAACCAGGTCGACTATCAGAAACTGTCGGTTGCGGGCCGCGAGCAGTACGAGCAGGCGAAGAGCTTCGGCGAGCAGGCGAACGAGGCATTGACCCAGCGCAACTATGTCTTTGCCGAAACGCTCGCCGACAAGGCAGCGAAGCTGGCCAGTGAACTGCTGGGCGGCCGGTAAACAGCCGGCAGTCGCCACTTGACGCCTCTAACTTCAACGTCTTCAAGCCTGTAGGCCGCAGCCGGCGGCCTGTCTTCCAAGGTAAAATAAAGGCCAACATATTGCGCCTGCCCTAAAAGAAAGGCGCAACATATTGTGGTTCGGTCTTGACAAAGCGGTAAACGGAGCGCAGTATGTCCGGGCGCTCAACGAGGTGTAACAAAGGCAGGATGCTCCCAGCCTCCAGCCGGTCGGGGAAGCCCACAAGGACGTCTCGCGCGCCAACCACAAACAGAATTCTGGGCGTCACCGATGGGGTAGGTGCGTCCTAAAGGTAGGCCGGGTCTGTGCGCTCGGCGTTATTCGGAGGAGAGCATGGAAAGAGGCCCTGCCCGCGAAGCTGCCGCCGCTGGTCAGCAGGTAACTCAGAGCGGAGCTCTCGACCCAGCGACCCGGACCAAGAAAGCCGAGTCGAAGGCGCCGCTGGTGCCAGGTCTGGAGTTCCCGCGTTATTTCACCCTGCCCGGTGTCGATCCCTTCGACGAGGTCGAATGGGAAGTCCGCTCCGCCGTGATCGGAAACGAAAAGGGCAAGGTCGTCTTCGAGCAGCGCGACGTCGAGATTCCCAAGACTTGGTCCCAACAGGCGACCAACATTGTCGTCTCGAAGTACTTCCGGGGTCAGATCGGGACGCCGGAGCGGGAGCGCAGCGTCCGGCAACTGATCGGCCGCGTGGTCGACACGATCACCGGGTGGGCGCGCGCGCAGAAGTACTTTGCCAGCGAAGATGCGCTGATGTCGTTCAGCCACGAATTGAAGCACCTGCTCGTCTATCAGAAGGCGGCGTTCAACAGCCCGGTCTGGTTCAACTGCGGGTTCGAGAAGGCGCCGCAGTGCTCGGCCTGCTTCATCAACTCGGTGCAGGACACGATGGACTCGATCCTGACGCTGGCCCGGACCGAGGGGATGCTCTTCAAGTTCGGCTCGGGCACGGGCAGCAATCTGTCGTCGATCCGATCGGCGAAGGAACTGCTCGCCGGCGGCGGGACGGCGTCGGGCCCGGTTTCTTTCATGAAGGGATACGACGCGTTTGCGGGCGTCATCAAGTCGGGCGGCAAGACGCGCCGCGCGGCAAAGATGGTGATCCTCAACGCCGACCATCCCGATGTGATGGAGTTCATCACCTGCAAGGTCGAGGAAGAGAAGAAGGCGTGGGCGCTGATCGATGCCGGGTACGACGGCTCGTTCACCGGCACGGCCTACACGTCCGTGTTCTTCCAGAACTCCAACAACAGCGTGCGTGTGACCGACGACTTCATGCGCGCCGTGCTCGATGACGGAGAGTGGAAGACGAAGCGCGTGACCGACGGACTGGTGGCGGAGACCTACAAGGCTCGCGATCTGATGCACGGCATCGCCGAGGGCACGTGGGTCTGCGGTGATCCCGGCATGCAGTTCGACACGACGGTCAACGAATGGCACACCTGCCCGAACACGGCGCGCATCAACGCCAGCAACCCGTGCTCGGAGTACATGTTCCTCGATGACTCGGCGTGCAACCTGGCGTCGATCAACCTGATGAAGTTCGTCAAGGAAGACGGTGAGTTCGACGTGCCGGCGTTCAAGGCTGCCTGCCGCACGCTCATCACCGCGCAGGAGATCATCGTTCCCAACTCGAGCTACCCGACGAAGGCGATCGAGAAGAACTCGCACGAGTACCGCCCGCTCGGCCTTGGCTACGCGAACCTCGGCGCGCTGCTCATGTCGCGCGGCCTGCCCTACGACAGCGATGAGGGCAGAGCCTATGCCGCGGCAATCACGGCCGTCATGACGGGTGAGGCCTACGCGCAGTCAGCGAAGGTCGCGCGTGACCACGGCGGTCCGTTCTCCGGGTTCGAGGTCAACCGCGAGCCGTTCCTGCGTGTGATGCGCAAGCATCGCGACGCCGTCTCCGAGATCAACGCCAAGCAGGTGCCGGCGGATCTCTTTGCCGGTGCGAAGCAGGCGTGGGACGAGGCGGTGGAGCTGGGCGAGGACTTCGGGTATCGCAATGCCCAGGCGACGGTGCTGGCACCGACCGGCACCATCGGCTTCATGATGGATTGCGATACCACCGGTGTGGAGCCCGACATCGCGCTGGTGAAGTACAAGAAGCTCGTGGGCGGCGGGCTGATGAAGATCGTCAACGGCACCGTGCCGATGGCGCTCGAGAAACTTGGTTACACCAAGCCCGAGGTCGAGGCGATCGTCCATCACATCGACGAGCAGGAGACGATCGAGGGGGCGCCGTTCCTCAAGGACGAGCACCTGCCCGTCTTCGACTGTGCGTTCAAGGCGGCCAACGGCGATCGGTCGATCCACTACATGGGGCACATCCGGATGATGGGCGCGACGCAGCCGTTCATCTCCGGCGCGATCAGCAAGACGGTGAATGTCCCGCGTGAAGCGACGGTCGAGGACATCGAGAAGGCCTACATCGAGTCCTGGCGGCTCGGCGCCAAGGCCATCTCGATCTACCGCGACGGCAGCAAGCGCACGCAGCCGCTCAACACGTCGAAGGCGCAGGTCGCTGACACCCGGAACGTCGGGGGCACCGCTCTAGATGGCGGTGTGCGCGAGGTGGTCAAGGAAGTCGTCAAGATCGTCGAGACGCCGAAGCGGAGGAAGCTGCCGGACGAGCGCCGCGCGATCACCCACAAGTTCGACGTGGCTGGCCACGAGGGCTACATCACCGTCGGTATGTTCGAGGACGGCACCCCGGGCGAGATCTTCCTGGTCATGGCGAAGGAGGGGTCGACGATCTCGGGCTTCGCTGACGCGTTCGCACAGGCGATCTCGTACGCGCTCCAGTACGGCGTACCGCTGCAGGCGCTGGTCGACAAGTTCAGCCACGCGCGATTCGAGCCGTCGGGGATGACGAAAAACCCCGAGGTGCGGTTCGCGAAGTCGATCGTCGACTACATCTTCCGGTGGATGGCGACGAAGTTCCTGTCGCCCGAGGCGCAGTTCCGTGCCGGTGTGAACCTGCGCGAGGAGCCGGCCGAGGAGCCGGCACCGGCGCCGGTAGTGTCCGGGCCGTCGTCAGTCGCGGCCGCGCCATCCGTAGTGTCCGGCTTCGGCCGGGCCGACGGTGGCAGCCGGACCGACGTGAAGAGCGAATCGGCGAAGAAGTCCGAGTTCGGAGCGCTGCGGAATCAGGAAGATGCGCCGCCGTGCAGCACGTGCGGCTCGATCATGATCCGCAGCGGCAGCTGCTACAAGTGCGGCAACTGCGGTACGACATCAGGCTGCGCCTGACGTCGTCACGACGCTATCTACCGGAGATATGCGCATGACACTGATCATTTGGGGCGAGTAGCTCAGGGTTCAAAGGGGCGAGTCTGAGACTTGCCCCTTGTGAACCCGGTAGGCCAAGGTCGAAGTCACATTAAAAGGACTCTAGAGCGGATTGCTCGATACGCTCGCAGACCCTTCTCAAATTGCGAAAGACGTCGCGGCCGTGCCGGCCGTCCGGACGCCGCTCCGCACGCCGGGAAAGCTCCTGCCGCTCGTACTCTTCGCACCTGCCGCGAGTAGTACCTGTCTCACACGCCTGTCATCGCGGCATTCACCGCCACAGCTGATTCCAGCGTCACGGATCGCGCGGAACGAACTCGCGGCAACGAATCGCTTCACTCGCTTTCCGGCTGCGCCGTGCGGCGGCGTGCTCCGAACGGCGCCGGCCTGTCCGGCACAGTCGCGACAGACCAGGCCGTCCAGCCGCTCAAAGCTTCAGGTGACCACGGGAGTAACGTAGTCGGGCGTGACACCATCTGGCTACCAGATCACTCGAGCTCGACCTGAGGATCTCAGTCTGCTTCCCGCGATCGAGCGTGCAGCCGCCCAGTTGCTCCGAGGACATGCGCCGGATTCCGTCCTGAACGAGGCAACCGACTACGGCACTTTTGCAGATGCAGCTCGCGACGGGCGACTCTGGGTGGCTCTGGCCGGCGAGACGCCGGTTGGCTTTGCGCTCGTGGAGATGCTCGCGGCCGATCTCCCGCATCTCGACGAAGTCGACGTGGACCCCTCGCATGGTCGACGTGGACTCGGGACTGCGCTCGTTCGAGCGGTGTGCGATTGGGCAACGGCATCCGGTTTCCCGATGCTGACTTTGACGACGTTCAGAGCCGTGCCGTGGAATTTTCCGTTTTACGCACGTCTCGGATTCGTGGAGGTCCCACACGATCAGCTTCGTCGCGAGCTGGCAGCAGTCGTGTCCGACGAAGCGGCTCGCGGCTTGGCGCCAGAGACACGAGCTGTGATGGCCTATCGATGCAGGCCCGCCACGCGGTAATCAGCGTGGTCGTTGCCACACCTGGACGCGGCGCAACTCGTCAGGATTCAGCGGTGCAACTTACCGGCGATAAAGTCGCCAGCACG
>JALDXQ010000069.1:0-33936 GCA_032156805.1 Acidobacteriota bacterium | reverse complement strand
CGGTGAGGATCGCGATGTCCTCGAGCATCGCCTTGCGGCGATCGCCGAAGCCCGGAGCCTTGACGGCCGCGGCCTGCAGCGTGCCACGCAGCTTGTTGACGACGAGAGTTGCCAGCGCTTCGCCCTCGATGTCCTCGGCGATGATGAGGAGTGGGCGACCCAGCCGCGCAACCTGCTCGAGGACGGGAAGGAGATCCTTCATCGACGAGATCTTCTTCTCGTGGATGAGAATGACCGGATTCTCGAGCACCACTTCCATGCGCTCGGGGTCGGTCACGAAGTAGGCCGAGAGGTACCCGCGGTCGAACTGCATCCCTTCGACGACGTCGAGCGACGTCTCGAGCGTCTTGGACTCTTCGACGGTGATGACACCGTCTTTGCCGACCTTGTCCATCGCCTCAGCGATGATCTTGCCAATCGTCGCGTCGCTGTTCGCCGAGATCGTGCCGACCTGCGCGACCATGTTGCCCGACACGTCGCGTTTCATCTTCTTGATTTCGTCGACGACGACCTCGACCGCCTTCTCGATCCCGCGCTTCAGTTCCATCGGGTTGGCGCCGGCCACAACGTTCTTCGCGCCCTCGCGATAGATGGCCTGTGCGAGCACGGTTGCCGTGGTGGTGCCGTCACCCGCAGTGTCCGACGTCTTGCTGGCGACTTCGCGCACCATCTGCGCGCCCATGTTCTCGAGTGGATCCTTGAGGTCGATCTCCTTGGCCACCGTCACGCCGTCCTTGGTGATGGTGGGGGAGCCGAACTTCTTGTCGAGGACGACGTTGCGTCCCTTCGGACCCAGGGTCACTTTCACTGCGTCGGCCAGCTGATTGACGCCACGCAGGATCGCCTGCCGTGACTGCTCGCCGTAAATGATCTGCTTTGCCATTCCTACACTCCATCCGGTGCGCGGGAGAAGGTCCTCGCGCAGAAAAACGTCGACAGGGCCTATCGCCCCGCGCTACTTCGACGCGAGAACCGCGAGGACTTCGTCCTCACGCATGATGAGGTAATCCTCACCATCGATCTTGATCTCCTGTCCGGAGTACTTCCCGAAGAGGATGGTGTCGCCATCCTTGACGTCGAGGGGCTGGCGGCTGCCGTCGTCCTTGACTTTGCCGGCACCAACGGCGAACACCTTCCCCTGCTGCGGCTTTTCTTTGGCGCTGTCGGGGATGATGATGCCGCCGATCTTCTGTTCACCTTCCTCGATGCGCTGAACGATGATGCGGTCGTGTAGCGGTCTCACCTTCATATTTCTTCGACTCCAGCTGTCTGGTAGGGTGCCTCGGGGCGGGGAGCCCAACGAGGCTAAGCTCTTGATTTCACAGGCACTGGCTTCTCAGCACTGGCACTCAGTTCCCCTGTGCGCTAGCACTCAACCCGTGCGACTGCCAATTGTATTTGAGGCGAAAAACACTGTCAAGAAGCGTGGCGGCGGAGGCGGTACTCGGCGATCTTGCGGCTCAATGTGTTGCGGTGGATGCCGAGGACATCGGCAGCCTGACAGAGGTTCCCGTCCGATTTGTTGAGGACATTGGCAATGAACTTCTTCTCGAACTCCCGCCGGGCGTCCTCGAAACATACCCCCCGGGTGACCATCTCGTCGACCAGGCGTTCGAGTTGCTCTTTCAAAGCAGTACCTTTCCTGTCAGCCGGTGAAAGGCCTCGATGTATTTTTCCCGCGTCCCGATCACGACATCGTCGGGAAGCGAGGGTACCGGCGGCTGCTTGTTCCAGTGAATCTGCTCGAGGTAATCGCGCACGTACTGCTTGTCGAAGCTCGGTTGCGGCCGGCCGGGCTCGTACTGATCCTTCGGCCAATACCGCGACGAGTCGGGCGTCATCACCTCGTCGATCAACAGAATTGACTTGTCTTCGGTCAGACCAAACTCGAACTTGGTGTCGGCGAGGATGATGCCGCGCGTCTCGGCGTGCCCGGCCCCATGGTCGTACAGCGCCAGTGTCAGATCGCGAAGGCGGCGCATCAACTCGTGGCCGACGATTCGCCCGGCCTCGTCCTCGCTGATGTTGATGTCGTGTCCGCTGTCGGCCTTGGTTGCGGGAGTAAAGATCGGCGCCGGCAGGCGATCGGATTCCCGCAGTCCGTTCGGCAACGTCACGCCGCACACCGAGCCCACGGCCTGGTACTCTTTCCATCCCGATCCGGACAAATAGCCGCGCGCCACGCACTCGATCGGCACCGGTGTGGTCTTGCGTACGAGCATCGACCGGCCACCGAGCAGGTCACCGTGCTCCCGCAACTGCTCCGGGTAGTCGCGCACTTCCATCGAGACGAAGTGATTCGCGACGATACCAGTAGTTCGCTCGAACCAGAACGAGGAGAGTTGCGTGAGGACCTTGCCCTTGTCAGGGATACCCGAGCCCAGGACGTAATCGAACGCGGAGATGCGATCGGTGGCCACCATGACCAGCGTGTCGCCGCAGTCGAAGATGTCGCGCACCTTCCCCTGCCGCTGCGGGACCAGGCCATTCAAGCGCGTTTCGATCAGGGGGGCAGCGAGTGGCAACGTGGTGGCCCTGGCTCTCTCGACGCCTGCCCGGTACACCGTTGAGCCGCGTCGAGAAGTGTGGGAAGGCGAGATCTTACCGAGGCGACAGAATCGAGGCAACCGTACGCAACAACACCGGTCGTTGTGTGAGAGGAGCCTGATATATTGTGGGCTCACTCTTCGGATGCATTTACGAACGGCAATCGTCTCACTGCTGGCGCTCGCGCTGCTGGCGTGGTTTCTCCGTGGCACCAACCTGAGCGACGTCTGGCATCAGGTGCGACAGGCTCGCGCCGAGCTCCTTCTCCTGTCGCTGCTCATGGTTTGCCTGACTTTCGTTGTCCGCACGATTCGCTGGCGCTATCTGCTCAGCCCGCTCGGCGACACGCGGTTTCGAACGGTGTTCAGGTCAACAGTCATTGGATTCGGAGCTCTTGGCCTGCTGCCTGTGCGCGTCGGTGATGTGATTCGACCGTATCTCCTCGCGCGCCAGGAAGGGCTGCCGGTGACATCGGTGTTTGCGACTGTCGTCATGGAACGAGTGCTGGATCTCGTCGCCGTGCTGGCGCTGCTGGCGCTGTATGTGTGGGGCTTTACCGGAGGATCGGAGGTTTCGCCGCGGCTGCTCAACCCGGTCAAGGTCTCAGCGACCGTTGCGGCCGCTGGTGCCGCCGCATTGCTGGTGATCATGTGGGTGCTGGCCACCCATCCGGAACGCATTGGCGGACTGGCCGCCGCATTGACCCGGGTCTTGCCCGGCAAGCTGTCTCATCGGGTGGGAGCCCTGGCGAGTTCGTTCAGCACCGGGTTTGCCGCGACTCGCGACGCGCGCCAACTCGTCATGGCGCTCGTCTGGTCCTTTGCTCTGTGGATCGGGATCGCCGCTCAGGCGTGGGCGGTCACCGCTGCGTTCGGTATCGACATGCCGTTTGTCGGAGCCTTCTTGCTGCAGTCGATATTGGTCATTGGCGTGGCGGTGCCGACTCCTGGCGGGTTGGGCGCTTTCCATGAGGCCTACCGGCTCGGTGTGACGACGTTCTTCGGTGCGGCCAACGACCGTGCGGTTGCCGCCGCCATCGTGACGCACGCGATCTCGTTCATCCCTCCGGTTCTCGGAGGCATCTTGTTCATGGCTCAAGACGGCCTGAGCTTCGGCCGGCTCGAAGATCTGGCGAGTTCCGCACGCGCCAAGGAAGGATCCGCCGCGAATGAAGTGTCCGTTTTGCGGTCATCTGGGCGATAAGGTCGTCGACTCACGCGAGAGCAAGGAAGGCGAGGTCATCAGGCGCCGGCGCGAGTGCCTCGACTGCGGACGCCGCTTCACCAGCTACGAACGGATCGACGAGATCCCGTACATGGTGATCAAGAAGGACGGCACGCGTGAGCGCTTCGAGCGGCAAAAGCTGATCGCGGGTCTGCTCAAGGCCTGCGAGAAGCGTCCCGTCAGCATTGCGGCCATCGAAGGCGTGGCCGACAAGGTGGAAGCCACGCTGCAGGAACGGCCTGAAAAAGAGATGGCGACCGAGGAAGTCGGCGCGCTCGTGATGGACGAGCTGAAGCGGCTCGACAAAGTGGCCTATGTCAGATTCGCGTCGGTCTACCGCCATTTCCGCGATATCAGCGAGTTCATGACGGAACTCAAAGATCTCCTCAATGCCAAGGAGTAGTAGGCAACCGGCAGGAGGCAGTAGGCTTTAGCCAGGCCCGTGGCACTCTCACTGCAGCAGCGACCGACGTCGGCCAGACCCGCGAGTTCCCAGGGGCGATCACACCCGTCGCCGCCCGGCCGGCGGCCCTTCCTCGACAACACTCCGTTGCTGCTCGGTGGCATCGTGGCGCTCATCGCAGCGCTCGCGGTGCTGCTCGTGATCGGGCGCGGTTCGTCCACGCTGGCACCGGACTTCCTGACCGATTTCGTGCTGTCGGCGCTGTGGGCGACCAACCTCACGATCCTCGTGGCGTTGGCGTTCGTGCTGACGCGCAACATTCTCAAGCTGGTGGTCGAGCGGCGCCGGGCGCTGCCGTTTGCCCGGTTCAGGGCGAAGCTCGTCGCGGTGCTCCTCGGGATGGCCGTGGTTCCCGCCGTGCTCGTGTTGATCGTGGGCAGCGAGTTGATTCGCACGAGCGTCGATCGCTGGTTCAACCAGCCGATGGACGTCATGCTGACATCGGCAAACGCGATTGCCGGCGACTATTACGCACAACAGCAGACGCTGGTGTCAGAGCAGGCGCGACGCCTCGCGCGTGCGCTCGGAGCGGTGAACATGGCGACGAGTCCGTCGGACGTCCGCGATCTGGTCGCGCCGGACGTCCGCCAGGAGCGCATCGATCTCGTCGAGGTGTATCGCCTCACGACCGGCCCGGAGGGACGCGCGCAGGTCACGCCGGTCGTGGACGTCGCATCGCCGTCGCTGCCGCGCGAGTATTCACGCGCGTCTGCCGATCGCCTCGCGGAACGGACGGCGGCCAGCGCGGCGGAAGCGCGGATCGTCGAGCAGTTATCCACGGGCGGCGATCTGATCCGAACGTCGATGCCGATCCGTTCCTCACCGAACGGCCCGGTCGTGGGAGTCGTGGTCGCGAGCGAATACCTGACCGATCAATTCGCCGCGCGGGCCCGCGGCATGACGGAAGCCTACGAGGCCTACCAGCAGCTCCGTGTGCTCAAACAGCCGCTGGCCGGTGTCTACCTCTCGTTCTTCCTCATGCTGACGCTGATGATCCTGGTTGGCGCGACGTGGATGGGTCTGTACCTGGCCAAGCGCATCACGCGCCCGGTGCAGACACTGGCCGCGGCTGCTGACGAGATCGGCGCCGGCCACCTCGATCATCGCGTCAAGGCCGAAAGCAACGATGAGTTCGGATCGCTCATCGATGCGTTCAACCGCATGGCAGGGGAGCTGGCCGCCAGCCGCCGCCGCCTCGAACGTTCCTCCGTCGATCTCGAGCGCAAGCACTACGACGTCGAGAGCCGGCGTCGCTACGTCGAGACGATCCTCGATCGCCTGGCAACCGGTGTCGTCTCGGTCGACGTGTCGGGCAGCATTCGCACCTGGAACGCCGCCGCCTCGCGGCTGCTAGGTATCGAGCAGCGCGTGTCGGGTCTGCCCGTCGCCAGCGTGCTCGGCTCGCCGGATTTGAAGCCGCTCGCCGTCGCCATCGACGAAGGTGGTCGGCGTCGAGAGGACCTTCGCCCGCAGGACGTCTCCATCACCCGTGAAGGTCGTGAGGTGCACCTGGCGGTGATGACCACACCACTGAAGCGTGATGACGACACCACAGAAGGCGTGGTGGTCGTGTTCGATGACGTCACCCCGCTCGTGCGCGCGCAGAAGGTTGCCGCGTGGAGGGAAGTGGCGCGGCGCCTGGCCCACGAAATCAAGAATCCGCTGACGCCGATTCAGCTGAGCGCAGAGCGCTTGCGGCGTCACTTCTCCCAGGCTCCTGCCGGCACACGCGACCTGGTCGACGAGTGCACGACGACGATTGTCGGCGAGGTCGAGTCGCTGAAGGGTCTGGTCGACGAGTTCTCCCAGTTCGCGCGCATGCCGGCGCCTCGAGCCGTTCCGACCGACGTGCATGCGCTTCTCGACGAGGCGCTGTCCCTCTACCGGGGGCTGCTGGCGGAAATCGAGATTCGCACGCACTACGAGGCGTGTCTGCCCAAGATCTCCATCGACCCGGAGCAGATCCGCAGAGTGATTCACAACCTCGTGGACAACGCGATCGAAGCCATGGATCGGCGCGGTGTCATCGATATCGAGACCCGGCACGACGTGAAGAACAACCTGGTACAGGTCGTCGTGGCCGACAACGGGCCCGGGATCCCGGCGGCCGAACGCGAGAAGCTCTTTCTGCCGTACTACTCCACCAAGCAGCGCGGCAGCGGCCTCGGGCTCGCCATCGTTCGTCGCATTGTCGCCGAACATGGCGGCAGCATCGACGTGACGGACAACCAGCCGCGTGGCACGCGGTTCGCGATTGAGCTACCTTGCTAGCGTCGTAACATGCCGTCCATTCTGATCGTCGACGACGAACCGGGGGTGCGAAGCTCACTGAGCGGCGTGCTTCGTGATGAAGGTTACAGCGTCGACGCCGTTGATAGTGGTGAGGCCTGCCTGCAGCGGCTGGCCTCGCAAGCCTACGACCTCATCCTGCTCGACATCTGGCTTCCCGGCATGGACGGTCTGGCGACGCTGACGCGCATGCGCGAACGTCAGTTCGACGCGCAGGTGGTGATCATCTCCGGGCACGGCAACGTGGAATCGGCTGTGCGTGCCATCAAGATGGGCGCGTTCGATTTCGTCGAGAAGCCGCTGTCGCTCGAGAAGACCATGCTCGTCGTACGGAATGCGATGCGGCAACGGAGCCTCGAAGCCGAGAACCTGGTGCTGCGCGCCAAGGTCGACGCACGCCACCTGATGATTGGCGAGAGCTACGGCATGGTCCAGCTGCGCGACCAGGTGGCAACCGCAGCGCCGACCAACGGGCGCGTGCTGATCTTCGGCGAGAACGGTACCGGCAAGGAGCTGGTGGCGCGGAATATCCACGGGATGAGCCGGCGGCGCTCGGGCCCGTTCGTCGAGGTCAACTGCGCGGCCATCCCCGAGGAGCTGATCGAGAGCGAGCTGTTTGGTCATGTGCGCGGCGCCTTTACCGGAGCCGTGGCCGATCGGCGCGGCAAGTTCGAGGTTGCCAACGGCGGCACGATCTTCCTCGACGAAATCGGCGACATGAGCTTGAAGACGCAGGCGAAAGTGCTGCGCGTCCTGCAGGAGCAGGTCATGGAGGCCGTGGGGAGCTCGACGCAGATCCGCGTCGATGCGCGCGTGCTGGCGGCCACCAACAAGGATCTGCTCACCGAGATTCGAGCCGGGCGGTTTCGCGAGGACCTGTACTTCCGGCTCAACGTCGTACCGATCTCGGTGCCAGCGCTGCGCGAGCGGGTCGAGGACATCCCGCTGTTGGCCGATCACTTCATGGCGATGCTCTCGCGCGAGTACGGCAATCTGCCGAAGACGTTCGAGCCCGACGCCGTTGCGGCGCTCCAGCGCTACAAATGGCCGGGAAACGTACGCGAGCTGAGGAACCTGATCGAGCGGCTCATGATCATGGTGCCAGGCGAACGCGTGTCGTCGCGCGATCTCAGCTTCCTCGAGCACAGGTTCGAGCCCGAGCTGCAACCGGTGTCGCGTTCGGTCTCGATGGCTCCGTTGCACCACGCGCGCGACGAATTCGAGAAGCAGTACATCCTGCGGGCAATTGCCAGCCAGCACGGCAACATGTCGCGCACCGCCGAGATGCTTGGCGTCGAACGCAGCAACCTCTATAAGAAGATGCGCGCGTTCGGCATCATGCCCTCGCGGCGCGGGGATGACGAAGACGTTGCATGAAATCTGCCGTTCAGGGTTCCAGGTTCAGGGTGCCCGGTTCGCGCTCAGGGTTCGCGTTCGATGTTCTCGGTTCGGGGTGCACGGTTCTTACTACGGTCGCATCGAGCAGGGGCGTGCCGAACCGCGAACTCGCATCCCCGAACCCCGAACCGCGAACCGGAACGATGAACACGAACGCTGAACCCTGAACGCTGAACGATACGTCAATGACCACGCGTGACATCTCAACTCCAGCCTTGGTGCTGGACGTCGCGGCCCTCGATCGCAACATCGCACGGATGGCGGCGTTCTTTGCCGGGAGACCATGCAAGCTCCGGCCACACTTCAAGGCGCACAAGACGCCGCAGATCGCCAGGCGACAGCTTGCGGCCGGGTCATGCACCGGTCTGACCTGTGCCACGGTCGGGGAAGCCGAGATCGTTGCGGCGTTCTGTGATGACGTGCTGCTCGCAAACGAAGTGGTCACGGCCGAGAAGTGTGCACGCGTCGCCGCGCTGGCCAGAAGAGTGCGGGTGACGGCTGCGGTCGATTCACTGGAGGGACTCGAGGTGCTGTCGCGAGCCGCACGTGACGCCGGCTTGTCGGTTGGTGTCCTCGTCGACCTCAACGTTGGTCAGGGGCGCTGTGGCGTCGAACCTGGCGAAGCGGCGTTGACGCTCGCACGGCAGGCGGCGCAGTCGAAGGGGATCACGCTCAGGGGCGTCATGGGGTACGAGGGGCACCTGCAACCGATTCGCGATCGATCCGAACGCGAGTCGCGGACGCGACAGGCGATGCAGGGACTGGTGGCGACCGCCAGGCAGATGCGCGAGGCTCGCCTGCCGTGCGAGGTCGTCTCTGCTGGCGGCACGGGAACCTACGACATCAGCGGGCAGACTGATGGCATTACCGAGATTCAGGCCGGCTCGTACGCGTTGATGGATACCGACTATGCCGCTGTCGGTGTGCCGTTCGAACCGGCGTTCTGGCTGTTGGGGACGGTCGTGAGCAGGCCAACGCGCGAGCGCTGCGTCGCCGATTGCGGGCACAAGTCGACGACCAAGGATCACGGCAACCCGTTGGTACGGGGGATACCAGGTGCAACGGTAACATCCCTCAACGACGAGCACGCGACGATTGCCTTGCCGTCGAATTCGCGGATCGCGATCGGTGACCGCGTCGAGTTGCTGCCATCGCACACCGATCCGACGATCAATCTGCACGACATCTTCTACGTCGTTGAAAACGATCGGGTCATCGACATCTGGCCGATTGCCGGACGTGGATATCCTGAACACCGGGCGGTAGCATCACTCGCGACACCTGGGCACTGAGCCAGAGCAGACTCCGGAGATGGAGGGAACTCTCATGAATGCGCACCGACGGATCCTGATCGTTATATCGATGATCGTCCTGATTGTGTCGGCTGGTGGGCTGATGCGCGCCCAGAGTAGCGAAAAACACGCGGTCAGCGCCGAGCAGTACCAACGCTGGAAGACCGAGCTGTCGAACTGGGGCCGATGGGGGAAGGAGGATCAGATCGGTGCGTTGAACTTGATCACGCCAGCCAAACGGCGTCAGGCTGCAGGGCTCGTCACGGAGGGCATCTCCGTTTCGTTGGCAGCTGATGCAGACTCGGTCAAGGCGGTCGATAACCCGAGCCCCTATGAGGTGACGATGCAGGGGATTGCCTCGGACCGGATCGCCATCAACTACCACGGGATTGCGCATACTCACCTCGACTCGCTCGCTCACATCAACGAACAGGGTGTGTTCTACAACGGATACAAGCCCGACGCTGAGACGGTCGTGAAGGAACGCCACTCGAAGAACTCGATTCATAACGTGAAGAACGGTGTGCTCACACGAGGTGTGCTGATCGACATCCCGCGTTTGAAGGGGGTGCCGTATCTGGAACCGGGAACACCGATCTATGTGGAGGACCTCGAGGCGTGGGAGAAGCAGTCCGGCGTGAAGGTGTCTGCAGGTGACGCCTTGTTCGTGCGCACCGGAGTGTGGGCGCGGCGGAAGGCCATGGGCCCGTGGCTGCGCGGAAGGGCCGACGGTGGCCAATCAGCGGGACTTCATCCGTCGGTGATCCCCTGGCTCAAGGCTCGCGACATCGCGTTGCTTGGCAGCGATCATCCCCAGTACGTATCGCCGGGCTACGCGGGAGCACCACGCGGCGCAGTGCACGACTTCGCGCTCGTGTACCTCGGTGTCCACCTGTTCGATAACTGCGACCTCGAGGCATTGGCGGAAGCGGCGGCATCCCGCAAGCGCTGGGAGTTCATGTTGACGGCGGCACCTTTGCCCATTCCCGGTGGAACGGGATCGCCGCTCAATCCAATCGCGACCTTCTGACGTGCCGGCGAAAGCGACATCGACGATCGACAAGCTCCGAGCGCTATGCCTCGCCTACCCGGAGACGAGCGAAACGGCGTCGTGGGGACATCCGAACTTCAAGGCGGGGAAGAAGACGTTTGTGGCCTTCGAGCAGGTCAAGGGGCGCCCGTCGATTGCCTTTCGTCTTGCGCCACGGGACGTCGAGAGGTTGCTGACGCGCCGCCAGTTTTTTGTGACGCCCTACGGTCGCGGGCAGTGGGTCAGCCTTTGGGCCGAGGGAAAGATCGACTGGTCGGCTGTAGCCGAGCTCGTCGATCGCAGTTACCGTCTGGTTGCGTTGAAGCGGATGGTGGCAGCACTCGAGGATTCACGATTCACTGCCTGACACCCTCTATTTATTCGGCGCGCAAGGCCTGGATCGGCGCGATGCGTGTGCCGCGGCGTGCCGGGATGTATGACGCCAGCATTGCGACGACCATGAGCAACGCTGCCGTCACGATGAAGGTAACCGGATCGAGGGGCTCGGTTTCGTAGAGCAGTGTACCGAGCAGGCGCGTCAACGCCGCGGCGGCCGCGAGGCCGGCCACGACCCCAATGCCGACAAGTCGCAGCGCCTGGCCGAGAACCAGTCCGAACACCGAATCCGCTGTGGCGCCCAGCGCCATTCGCACGCCGATCTCCTGGGTACGCTGTGCGACCGAGTACGCCATGACGCCATAGACGCCGACTGCCGCCAGAGCCAGTGCCATGACCGCGAAGACGGTGAGCAGCACGGCCACGATGCGCGGACGGGCGACCGTCGCGTCCACCACGGCGTCCATCGTTCGCACGTCGGCCAGCGGAAGCTCGGGATCGATCCCGTGAACGGCGGCGCTGACGCCAGGCACGAGCAGTTCAGGATTCCCCTCCGTGCGAGCCACGAATGTCATAACAGGAATCGTGAACTGTGGGTGCGCGATGTACACCGTCGGGCGCACCTCGCCATCGAGCGATGCAAGCTTGATGTCTCCGACGACGCCGACGATTTCAAACACTCTTCGATCGGGTGGTCCGAGAAACACGTTCAAACGATGGCCGAGCGGATTCTCCCCGCCCAGGTAACGTGTCACGAGTGTTTCGTTGACGATGGCGACCAGGGGGGATTCGATTCGATCGGCCGACGTGAAGTCACGACCGATCACCTGCGGGATTCCCATTGTCCGGAAGAACCCGGGTGTCACAGGGCGCACGTCGGCCGTAGGCGCCTGTCCAGGCGCGGGCTCAGGGCGGTCGGCGCGGTAGAAGCTGGTCCCGATGCCGCCGCCGGCGAGCGGCAGGAACGAAATGGCTGCCGCGCTTTGAACCCCCGGCAATGCGGCGATGCGTGACACGACATCGATATAGAACCCCGAACGGCGCGCGGGAGTGTCGTAACGGGGCGGCACCTGGACGCGCGCCGTCAGCAGGCCCTCGGCTCGAAAGCCCGGGCTGATGTTGCTGAGCCGAACGAAGCTTTGCACCAGGAGCGCAGCGCCGGTGAGGAGCACGAGGGACAATGCCACCTCCGCTGCGACGAGCGTACCAAGCACTCGTCGCGACCGCCGCCCGCCACCGCTCCGGCCGCCGGCTCTCACTGTGTCGTTCAATCGGTGTGACGCCACGAGTGCGGGAGCGATCCCGAAGACCAGGCCAGTGAGGAGGGACAGGCCGAGAGTGAGGACAACGATCGTCGGGTCGAGGCTCACTTGCTCCAGTCTGGGAACCGGCAGCCTGTTGGCCACGAGCGCGAGCAGCCCGCGATGGAACACGAACGCCAGGGCAAGCCCGGCCACTCCGCCGGCAAGACCGAGCAGCAAGCTCTCGGCAAGCATCTGAGACACGATGCGAGCGTGTCCGGCGCCGAGTGCGGTGCGGAGTCCGAACTCGCGCTCGCGAACGGCGCCGCGCGCCAGAAGCAGGTTCGCGACGTTGACGCACGCGACCAGCCACACGAAGAGCACCGCCCCGGCCAGCACCTGAAGCGCCGGCCGGATCTGATCGACCGTCTGCTCGTGGGCGGGCACCAGCGTGATCGACCAGCCGGTGTTGAGCCGGGGGTTTTCCTTCTCACGTAGCGCCATGAGCGCCTTCATGTCGCTCTCCGCCTGCGCAAACGAGACATCGTCGCGAAGCCGAGCCAGCCCGAACGACGATCCTCGTCCGGCCGTCTCACGAAGGCCTGAGAGCGTCCAGCCGTACGGAACCAGGAAGTCGGTCTTCTCTCCAAACAGCGTGAAGCCTTCTGGCATGACGCCGATTAGGGTTCGCGCTACGCCGTTCGTGTTGATCGTCGTGCCGATGACGCCGGTGCCTCCGCCCAGGCGAGTGCGCCAGAATTCGTGGCTCACGATGATGACGCGGTCGTTGTTCTCCACGTCTTCCGATGGACCGTAGGCTCGCCCGAGGGCCGGAGCCACGCCCAGCACAGGAAACAGGTCCGAGGATGCCGTCGTCCCGACCACCTCTTCGGGCTGGCCGCCGAGCACGAAGTTCAGGCGGGTCGAGGTGGCCATCCCGAGGTGTGTGAACGAACGGTTGCGCTCACGCCACTCGACGAAGTTGGATGGCGCGATCACGTTGCGCGGGCGGTTTCGCGCCAGGTTGTTCTCCCACACCACGACGATGCGGTCTGGATTGGCGTAGGGGAGAGGCCTCAACATCACGCCGCGCACGACGCTGAAGATCGCCGAGGTCGCCCCTATCCCCAGCGCGAGTGCCAGAAGCGCGGGGATCGTGAATCGCGGCGTGCGAAGAAACGATCGCGCCGCGACGCGGAGATCTCGAGTCATGTGGGTGTTCATTCGATTGCCCCCGATCGCTCACTCGTAGTGTCCGGCTTCAGCCAGACGATCTCAGTCCGCGATAGCACCGATCGCCCATGCCGCCTGACGGCGCACCCGGGCTTCCCTGTCTGCGAGCGCGCCGCTCAGGCCGTTGCTGGCGCGTGCGTCTCCGATCGCCCCCAGCGCCCACGCGGATTGTTCGCGCACGCGCGCATCGTCGTCATTCAGTGCCGTCACCAGTGCATCCACGGCGGCAGCGTCATCGAGTGCGCCGAGGGCCCAGGCAGCTTGGCGACGGATCGCGGGTGTGCCGTCACGAAGCGCGGCAACTAATGGCTGCACGGCTCGCGCATCGTCGAGCGCGCCAAGAGCCCACGCAGTCTGCTCGCGGACAGCCGGGTCTGCGTCCTTCAACGACGCAATCAAGGGCGGAACCGCGCGCTGATCGTCGAGTGCACCAAGTGCCCAGGCAGCGTTTCGACGTGCGACCTGTCCCATGGCGCCAAGTACCTTCACCAGCGGATCGAACGACGCAACGCCAATGCGCACGAGCGCACTGGCGGCCTCCCGTCCTGGCGTGATCGGACGACGATCGTCGCCCCACCAGGGCCGGCCGTCCTCCCGGCAGACTTCTGGTGCGACCGGTTCGTCATCGTCGAGCATCTCGATGAGCGCAGGAATGGCGGCCGCCGCGCTCGCGTCGAAGACCTTTCGCGAGCAGGCAACCCCCGTGCGCACGACGGGATCGGGGCTACGCAACATGGCGATCACTGCCGACAGGTCTTTCGCGGACGGCGTCTGCCGGGCATGTGCGTCAGGCAGGGCCATGGCGATCGCCAGGAGACAGATCAGCATGGCCGTGGCGCGCCGCCACCAGGCGATCGGGTTCATGCTCGCCTCCCTCAGAACGGACGTGGTGCCGGACTGGGATTGGGATTCGGGTTCGGGTTTGGATTCGGAAAACGCCCGCTACCGTAGATCTGAGCCAGTGCCTGCGCGGCTGATCGGCGGACCTCGAGGTTAGCGTCCTTCAATGCCGCGGTAAGAGCATCGACGGCTTTGGGGTTCTGGATGCGTCCGAGAGCCCATGTCGCCTGTTTGCGGACGTCCTGATCGGTGTCGCGCATGGCCGCGATGAGCCCGTCGACTGCCTGTTCCGACCGGATGCGGCCCAGCGCCCAGGCGGCCTGCTTCCGCACTTCGGCATCACTATCCTTGAGCGTTTCCACGAGCGCGGTGATCGTGGCGGCCGGCAATGTCTGCGCGTCGGTGCGCGATCCGAAGAACGTCGCGATCAGGAGGATCGCTGCTAAAAATTTGGCATTTGTCTGCATGGGTTGTCCTCTCAGTCAAAAGCGCGTGTGATGTCTATTGCTGTCTCGAGATCTGACCGATGGCAAACGCCGCCTGCTCGCGGACGTCTGCGACCGAGTCGCGCAGCGCCGCGGTCAGCGAGGCGAGCGCTCTGGGATCGCGGATCTGGCCAAGTGCGAACGCTGACTGCTCACGGACGTCCGCATCCGAATCCTTGAGCGCCGCCATCAACCCGTCGACGGCGCGACTGTTTCGACTCTGACCGAGCGCGAAAGCCGCCTGCTCACGCACATCGGGTGAAGAGTCCTTCAATGCCTCGATCAAGGGGTCGACAGCGTTCGGATTCCGCAAGTGACCAAGCGCGAACGCGGCCTGCTCTCGCACGTCAGGCGAGGAGTCCTTGAGCGCTTTCATCAGAGCGGGCAGCGCCTCTGCACTCCGCGAACGGCCGAGCGCGTGTACGGCCTGCTCCCGGACATCCGGCGATGCATCATCGATCATGGCCGCTACAGCGGTCATCGCGCGTGCGTCACCCGATCGCGCGAGAGCAAACACAGCCTGCTCGCGCACATCGGCGTTGCTGTCCTTGAGTACCGGCAACAGCGCGGTCACGATTCGTGGATCGCGCATTCTGCTGAGCGTGACAACGACCATCTCGCGCACGTCCGGATCGGAATCATTGAGCGCTCCAATCAGCGCTTCAATGGTCTTTGGGTCGCCCGCGACAGTCCCTTGACTCGTTTGATTGGCCAGAGCCGCTGCGACTTGCTGTCCGATCTGTGAGCCAAGCGCCTCTCCAAGGACCGAGCCGATTTGACTGGCGTCGATGTCAGCGACAGCGTCCTGCGGGAGCTGGGGCGATGGTTCGGGAGAGGGTGCCGGTAACGGCGCTGGCGACGGGGCTGGCTCTGGTGATGCCGATGCTACCGACGGTCGTGCCGCCGGCAGGACGGTCTCAGACGATGCGGGCGGCTGCGGGATCCCGGCGGTTGCGATCGGCGTCGTGGAAGCTACGACGTGGGTTCCATCGGTCGCACCCGCGCGCGACGAAGCATCGATGAACTCGACCGCCCCCACAGGCAAGGTAACAACCAACACCAATCCCAGCGATGCCAGGCGAGTGTGAAGCGCCGACGAACGACGGATCGCGGGATTCAGGATCGCCAGGAGACGCCCCTCGAGCTGTGACGGGCGTGCCATGGCGAGTCCTGCCATCGCGGGCACACGGTCGTGCCGCACGGTCTGCGCGATATCCAGGAGGTGGGCTGCATAGTCGGCCCCTTTCTCACCGGCGGCCAGCACGAAGTCGTCGCACGCGCGCTCGCGCTCGACGCGAAGCCGGCGTGCCGCGAGCCACACGATCGGATTGAACCAGTACGCCGCGCAGACGATTTGTGCGACAGCCTGCGTCAGGCAATCGCGACGCTTGATGTGGGCGAGCTCGTGAAGCACGACGACACGACGACGCTCGTCGGACCATTCGCTTGCGCTCGGTGGCACGACGATCAGCGGCTGCCACACCCCGCAGACCATGGGCATCGCGATCGCTTTCGACTCGACGACCTTGATGGCACCGGCAATCTCGAAGACCTCGGCCAGCGTCTGTGCCTCTTCCACCCAGGGCGCCTTTATAGGAGTGGCCGATCGCCGGAGCAACCAGGCGCCGAGAGCTCCGGTGAAGGCGTAGGCGAGCACAGCGAGGGCGCCGGCGGCCCAGACCAGTCCCAGGACGAACGCGGAGTCGAGCGTGGAGGCCGAGACTGGCGCCGACGAGCTCGAAGGCGTCGCGATGGTGATCTCGGGCACATCAATCGACATCTCCGGGGCGGCGAGCTCGAGGCTGGCTGACGGCGACTCCACCGTGAGGAGTGATGGTGTTGACGCGATGCTCGAGGGAAGCGACACGGGCCAGCGCGGGCCGAAGCTGCTGAGTGCCGACGCCAGTATCGCGCCTGCGATCGCGCAGCTCCACACGAAGTGGCGGGTTGCGGCGGAGGCGCGCCGCATCACCGATGTCAGCACCCACGCGGCGCACAGCACGATGCTCGCACGCACGCAGGACTCGATGATGACAACCATCATGTCGGCAAACATGTCAGGCTCCTTCTTTACGGCTGCGTTTGATGGCAGCGGACAGGCGGTCCCAGTCGGCGCTGGAGAGACGGCTGGAATCTTCGTCGAGGAGGGCGGCAATCGCCTGGGTGGTCGAGCCCTCGAAGAACGTGTTCAGCAGATGGCGGAGTGCGGAGCGTTTCGCCGCGTCTCGTGCGACTGTCGGGAGATAGACGTAGCGCGTACCGTCCTGCTCATGACGCACGTGTCCTTTGTCCTCGAGGATGCGCAGCAGCGTGCGCACGGCCGAATAGCTGGGCGCTGCCGGCATCGCCTCCTGGACTTCCGCCGCCGTCGCGCGGCCGGCCTTGTAGAGCACATCGAGGATCTGTCGCTCCCGGCGGCTCAAATCGGGTGGTGTCGCGGTCTTGGCCATGTGTGCCAAAAAATTAGCACTACGCCGGCGGCTTGTCAACAGCTGCCATGGAATTGGTATGGAGCCCCTGAAATGCGAGGCCTATAATGCCGCTCGTCTCTCCCATTCGTGTTGGTCTGGCGGCGTTGAAAGGAGATCGCAATGACTCGACGGCTGCTGATGACGACCACGGTCCTGATCGCTCTCCTGATACCCGCGCTGGCTTCACCGCAGGCTCCGCCATCGAACGCGAACGACACGGGCCGTGCGAGCTCCACAGCCCGCACGCCATGGGGTGACCCTGACTTTGCCGGAGTGTGGTCGAGCGACGACATGCGCGGCATTCCGCGCGAGAGGCCCGAGGAATTCGGGACCCGACGATTTCTCACCGACGAGGAGTACGTCAAGCGCGTCGAGCGCGACACGCAGTCACGCACGCAGGAGAGCAACCGCGTCGGCGCGTTTCGAAACGACGTTGGCACGCGCACGTTCCGTCAGACGTCGCTTGTCGTCGATCCACCGGATGGCAAGATTCCGGCGTTGACGGCGGCCGGTCAAAGCCGGCTGCGCATGCGCAACCGTGGCAGCTTTGGCGACGGTCCCTTCCACAGCCCCGAGGATTTCACTCTCTACGATCGCTGCATCACGCGCGGTGTCGTCGGTTCACTCGGTCCGGCGATCTATGGCAACGGCGTCACGATTGTGCAGTCGCCAGGCATGATAGCGATTAGCTACGAGATGGTGCACGACACTCGACTCATTCCACTGGATGGGCGCCCGCATCTGTCACCGGCTATGAAGCAGTACATGGGGACGGCGCGTGGATGGTGGGAGGGCGAGACGCTCGTGATCGAAACGAACGGGTTCACGGACAAGACTGCGATCTCGGGACTGCGTCACAGCGCGGCGCTGCGGCTGACCGAGCGCATCTCTCGAGTGGACAATCTGACTCTCGACTACCAGGTCACCATCGACGATCCAGAGACATACACGAAGCCCTGGACGATGGTGCTCCAGCTGACCCAGCCGCCGGGCTTCCGGATGTTCCCGTATGAGTGCCACGAGGGGAATCTCGGCCTGCGCAACATCCTCAGCGCCGAGCGTGCCGAGGATGCCGCCCTTGCCGACGATCTGAAGAAGGGCATCATCCGGCCACGGCGTCCGCCACAAGGCGCGGGCGACAACGAGAACTAGTCACCCGCATTCGCGCGCGGAAACCGAGGCAACTGACCACGACGAGTGAGGTCGTGTGCGTTGCCTGGTTTGCCTACATTGGGCTTGATTCAATCGACCCGTGGGAGTAGCGTGTGCCCACCGTCGAGGAAACCAAGCTCGCACGCCGTGGTGCGAATCTGTTGAGCGCGTTAGACATACCTATTTCAGGGTAGCGGAGGAAACAGGCCATTCGGATGACCTAGTTCGGGCGGAACCCCAACCGACAGAGAGGTGGCATATGCACGCAGGCGTGAAGGCGCTGGCGATAGCGGCGTTGATCATCCTCATCCCCACCGTGGCCAGGGCACAGGCAGTGATCGCAGGTTCGGTCAGAGACACCTCGGGAGCAGTCCTTCCCGGAGTCACCGTTGAAGCCAGCAGTCCAGCCTTGATTGAGAAGGTCCGCACCGCCATCAGCGATGGCAGCGGGCAGTACCGGATCGAAGATCTTCGGCCCGGCGTCTACAAGGTCAGCTTCTCATTGCCCGGGTTCAGCACCTTCGAGCGTGAAGGCGTCGAGCTGACCGGGTCGTTCACCGCCACCATCAACGCAGACATGCGCGTCGGCGCCCTCGAAGAGACGGTCACGGTCACGGGCGAGAGTCCCATCGTCGACGTGCAGAGCGCTCGCCGGCAGACCGTGTTGAGCAATGACGTTCTCAAGGCGATCCCCACCGTCCGCAGCTACAACGCGCTCGTCGTCGTCGTACCTGGCGTCGTGACCAACACGAACGACGTTGCAACCGGTACAGCCACGACACAGTTTCCAATCCATGGCGGCCGCAACAACGAGGGCCGCATGACGATCGACGGCCTCAACGTCGGGAATCCTCCGGGCGGCAATCAGCCTCCAGGGTTCTCGGTCGATGTGGGCAACTCGGAAGAGATTTCATTCACGACGTCGGGCGGGCTCGGCGAGTCGGAGACCGCGGGCCTGGTCATGAACGTCGTGCCGAAGACTGGTGGCAACACTCTGCATGGATCCGCCTTCTACAGTGGCAGCGGCAAGAACCTGCAGGCTGACAACACGGAAGGCATCCCGGGCTTGGCGGCGCCGACCCCGCTCACGAAGATCTACGACCTGAACGGGGCGATTGGCGGGCCCATTCTGCGCGACAAGCTCTGGTACTTCGCCACGGCGCGGACGCAGGGCAGCACGCGCGTGAACGCGAACATGTTCTATAACCTGAACGCCGGCGATGCGACGAAGTGGTTGTACGCGGGAGGCCCCGGCGTCAGCGAGCCAGGCTTCGCCGATCGCACGTGGGAGAACATCAGCGGACGCATCACGTGGCAGGTGACGCCGCGCAACAAGTTCGGCGCGTACTGGGACGAGCAGTGGGTGTGCCGGAACTGTGAGGGAGCTACCATCGGTATCACGACGCCGGCAGTTGCTTCGCCTGAAGCCATCGGTCCGAATCCGACCCTGCCGCTGCGCGTGCCCCAGGTGACGTGGACCTCGCCGGTGACCAATCGCCTGCTTTTCGACGCCGGCTTCGGCGGAACCTATTACGGCTGGGGCAACTTCGAGCGCAATCCGAATCCGACGCGTGATCTCATTCGCGTGACGGAGCAGTGCGCCGGTGGCTGCGCGAACAACGGCGGCCGGCCGAACCTGGTATACCGTTCGCAGGACTTCGGCGACAACCGCACCGGCTCGTATACGTGGAAAGGAACGATGTCCTACGTGACGGGCCGGCACAGCTTCAAGGTTGGTTATCAAGGCACCCTGATGACCGACGACCGGACATGGTCCACGAATGACAACGACTTGTGGTACCGCTTCAACAACGGTATCCCCAATCAGTTGACGCAGACCATCTCCCCCTGGATCAACGACGCGCGTGCCGGATGGGACGCGGTCTTCGCTCAGGAACAGTTCACGATGGGGCGCATGACGCTTCAGGGTGCTCTGAGGTTCGACGTGGCCAGCAGCTGGTTCCCTGAGCAGAACATCGGTCCGGATCGGTTCCTGCCGGTCGCCTATCAGTTCCCCGAGACCAAAGGTGTGGACAGCTACAAGGACATCACACCGCGAATGGGTGCGGCCTTTGACGTGTTCGGCAACGGCAAGACCGCGGTCAAGATGAACATGGGCAAGTACCTGGAAGGCGTTGGGGTCCAGTTGACCTATGCCAACTCGAATCCGACGCTGCGAATTCCAACGAACACGGGCCCCTTCGGTGTGCCAGGTGTCACCCGGACGTGGATCGACGCAAACGCGAACCTCGTTCCCGATTGCGATCTGTCGAACCCGTTGGCCAACGGTAATCCCGGAGCGGTGAATGGCGGCGGCGGCGCCGACTTCTGCGGGCAGATCTCGAATCTGCGGTTCGGCCAGCCGGTCCTGACCGGTAACTACGATCCCGATCTGTTGACGGGGTGGGGCGTTCGTGCTTCGGACTGGAGCTTCGGAGTCTCCGTCCAGCAGCAGCTCATGGCGCGGATGTCGATCGAGGTCGGCTACTACCGGCGCTGGTTTGACGGGTTTACGCTCAACGACAATCTGGCGACGGCGAACAGCGACTACACGCCCTATAGCGTCACGGCGCCGCTCGATCCGCGTCTGCCGGGGGGCGGGGGATACACGATCGATGGTCTCTTCGATGTCGTTCCCGGCAAGTCGGGACAAGTCGATAACCTGGCCACGCTCGCCAACAAGTATGGCAAGTGGTATCAGAACTTCAACGGTGTCGATATCACGCTCAATCTCCGGACGGCGGGCGGGCTCACGCTGCAGGGAGGCACGAGCAGCGGCCAGAACGTGGCCAACAACTGCGACGTGAGAGCCAACCTACCCGAACTGAACGCGGGTATTGGCGCCGGGCTGGTCGGCTCCAACGTCAGCACCACGAGCCCGTACTGCGACGTGAAATACGGGTGGCTGACGCAGCTTCGAGGGTTGGGCTCGTACGTCATCCCGAAGATCGAGACGCAGGTTAGCGCGGTGTTTCAGAGCAAACCGGGTGCACTGCTCTCGGCAAACTACAACTTTCCCGCAGCCGAGATCGCGCGCGCACTGGGGCGGCCGCCGTCCGGGAACGTGACCAACGTTTCGATCAACCTCATCGAACCTGGTTCAGAGTACGGCGATCGCATCAACCAACTCGATTTCAAGGTTGCCAAGATCCTGCGGTTCGGCTCGACTCGTTCGACAGTCTCACTCGATCTGTACAACGTGATGAATGCGAGTGCCATATTGACCTATAACCAGACGTTCGTCCCGAACGGCCCCTGGTTGCAGGCCAACTCCGTCCTGACCGGGCGATTGGCTCGCATCAGCGTCGATTTCTCCTTCTAACACACGCAAACGTCGCACGGCCGGGCCAGCGGGGCCCGGCCGGCGTCTCGACTCTCCAGATTCAGAGCGGGGAAGCCGATAAGGCAGGCGTGCCCAACTGTGTAAACTGCGGCGCGCCTGTCCACGTCGACCGCGACGGCGGTCTGCTCGTCTGTAAACACTGCGGCTCGAGCGAGCAGTCGTCCGTGATCGCAGAACTCGTCGAGGTCGTCTCGACGACCGACAGAGCATGCCCGACATGTGCGACGGCCCTTGTCAGCGCCAAGTTGGATGGGCGACCGTTCCTCTTCTGTCAGCGCTGCGAGGGCATGCTGATCGAGATGGAGCACTTCGTCTCAGTCATCGATGCGGTTCGAGCGCACGAGAACCCTTCGGGGACGATCCCGCCGCGACGTCAGTCGCCCGGCGACCGCACGATCGGCTGCCCCGAGTGCGGACGGCCGATGCTGAGCCACTTCTATGGTGGCCCTGGCAACCTCGTGATCGACACGTGCGAGCGGTGTCATCTGAACTGGCTCGATCCTGGTGAGTTGCGACGGATCGCACGAGCGCCAGCGTAGGGCGGTATTGCCTTTGGATTCGCCGGGGCCCACAAGACCCGGCCTATGGAGTCACTTCGAATAGGAAACGTAGTGCAGGGATTTTGTTGCCCGGGTGATCGTCCGCGTAAGTGAGCTGCGGCTGACGATAGAGCAGTTGCGTCTCGGTTGGCGGGCCCTGATAGATACCCGGGTACAGGTCGATGATGTGCTGACCGGGCGCGCCCGTCGCATGGAAGTTGATCACGACATCGCCCTGGCTGTTGAAGCCACAGGCATAACCCATGTAGGCGTTGTCGTAGGTCGCAATGTAGATGTTGTCGTACTCGGTCCAGCCCACGCCCTTCAAATGAATCGTCACGGGGGTGCCGACGGGACCAGACGTTGGCGAGATGCTGACGATGCTCGTCTCGACGACGAAGAAGACGCGCGCCAGTGTCTTGCTGCCATCGCGAAGAGCCAGTCCGTGCAGTCCACCGAGGTCATCCGGGATCGTGATGGGCGCGTCGATGCGACCGTCCGCTCCAACGCTCACCGTCCCGAATTCCTTCTCTTGCGGCTCGAATCCGTTGCCACTCACCCGGCTGCCCACGTAGGTTTGCCACGCAAGCTGCAGCGATGCGCTGCGCGGGAAGCCTTCGCCACGGAGCGTCGTGCGCGAGCCGACTGGCCCTTGCGTCGCACCGAGAGTGAGTGTGGCGTCCTCGACGAAGACCTCGGTCTTCGGAACGGGCTGACGCTGATAGGGCTCTGCGAACGCGGTCGGTGCCGTCGCGCGCCCGGGCGTCGTCCGGAAGGTGAACTGCGGCCGTGGAAGATGAGCAACGGGCGACTGCTCGTAATTCAGGTAGCCCTGGCCCTGATAACCCGTCAGCACGCGGACCATGTGATCGCCAACAGGTCCGGTCGCTCGGAATCTGGCAACTGCCGACCCCTTCGTGCTTGCCGCGGACACGAAACCAACGAGGTTGTTGTCCCAGTTCACCACCCACGTGCTCTCCATCGTCCGCCAGCCAAGCCCTTTCGCCTTGAGCTCGATTGACGTTCCAAGAGGACCGGATGTGGGAGTCATCTCGAAGCTTTGCGTCACCTCGATGCCGTTTTGCGCGACCGGCGTGCCGTCGATGAGCGCGACCACTTCGTGGACGCCGCCGAAGTCCTCAGGGATCTTGAATCGCGCATCGAGGGTTCCGCTGGCGTCGATGGTGAACGTGCCAAGTGAGACCGTTGTTTCCTGATACTTCTTCCCGAGGAAGCGGTAGTAGTCCTCAACGACCCATCCACCTGTCACTGTTCCCCAGGTGAGATCGACCGTCTTCCCGGCTGGCAGACCCGTGGCCTTGGCGACCACGTCCGCGCCGACGGTCGGTGTCTTGTAGGTGAGTTCCAGCGTCGCCCGAGCCGCTGACGCAGGAGCTGCTGCTGACGTTGTTGGGGCGGATTCGGATGGAGACGCCGCAGTGCGCGAGCATCCCGCGAGCGCCACGAGCGCGAGAAGCGGAATGCCCGACCAGCGGAGCGTTCGCATCAAGTCTTACGGGACGATGACGAGCTGGGAGGCCTCAGCCGAGAATGGCGTGAAGGTCGCCTTTCTCCCGAACCGATCCGTTGCCGTCACCGTGTAGCTGATTCTGCCGATTGGCGCGTCGGCCGGGACGGTCCATGAGCCAGTCCACAACTCGACCGGGGTACGCAGATAGCCGCGTGGAGCCGGTGCCTTCGGGCCGGCCTCGCCGCGCCATCGCATCGGCACGTCCACCGTCTTGCCGGCGTAGGCGACGTGGGCGACGAGCACGGCCGTGTTCTCGACCTCGCCGCTGCCGCCGTCGATCGCCGTCATGCGGAACCCGACGCGTTGTCCGCGCTTGAAGCGGCTCGTCAGGATGCAATTGTCGGGGTCAGTCGGGTTGATGAAGATTGCCGTATCGCCCCAGATCACCAGCCTTCCTGACGGGTGCCCGGCTTGTGCGGCCGGCGGCGGAGCTGGAGCCTGCTGTCCGCGTCCCTGCGCTGGAGGTGGAGCCGGAGCCTGCGCCTGTCCCACGTACGTGGTGAAAGAAATGATGGAGAGCACGACGAGGCCGGCGGAAAACGCGAGCGTCAATAGCGCCTTCATACGTGCTGGACTATAGCCGATCCCTCGAGGCTTGACCACTCAGAACGCAAGCCAACAGCCGATAGCGCCAATGACGGTCATCGACAGCCCCCAGGCCAGCAGCTTGTTGTAGGTCGGCCGCACCTGCGCGGGATCACTGATCCCGGCGATGCACATCGCACCGGTCGTCGAGAGCGGTGACATGTCGACGAGGTGGGCGCCGATATTCATGGACGAGGCAACGCTGAAGGGGTCGCCACCGAGACGAGCAATCAGGCCGGGCACGGTCGGAAGAAATGCCGGCAACACGACGGCGGACGTGCTGCTATAGACCGAGATCACGCCTGTGACGAACGCGATCATCCCGGTCAGCGTCCCTGGTGTTGCGAAGCGAGCCAGGATCGCGGTGAACAGATCGAGCCCACCGGTCTTTTCGAGCAGGGCAACGAGAACGCTGACACCGCTGACCATCAGGATCGGGACCCAGGGCATCTTCCGGATCGCCTGTTCGTGATCGGCGACGCGTAACGCCGCCAGCACCACGGCACCAGTGAAGGCGGCCATGCCGATGTTGGCATTGAAGAACAGCACGGGTACCAGCACCGCCGCGACCACTCCAAGCGTGACCCAATGGGCCGTTGTCAACCGGGAGGAGTCGGTGTGTTCCTCGCCGCCCACGTATCGGTGGCCGAAGAGCCGGAGACCGCCCAACAGGAAATATCCGCCGAATGCGAGGATCGCGTGCGCCACGAGGTTGGCGATGTACGTGTTCAACTCGTAACCGGCGAGTCCGATCTTGCCCATGAGGTCGGTCACGATGACGCCGGTAGGGGCGACAGGGGAGAGCGCACCAGACTGAGCGCCATTGCCAACCATGATCGCCATCAGGAATGGTGGAATCGCCGCCCGGCCGGCGACGGCCATGGCCATGGGCGCGAGCATCGCGGCCGTGGCCACGTTGCCCGGTCCAAGCGATGCGATGATCGCCCCCAGCACGAAAAACATCACCGGGATGAGCCCGGCGTTGCCCCGGCACACACGGACGGCGGCATGCGTGACCTTGTCGAGCGTGCCGTTCAGCGTCGCCTGCGAGAAGAGAAGGGTCACGCCGGTCAGCGTCAGGAAGATCTGGACCGGAAAGCCGCTCAACACTTCGTTGAGGCCCATGCTTCCGACATAGACGCCAACGATCCACGCCAGTGCCAGCGCGAGAACACCGACGTTCAGTGCCGTGAAGCAACTGGCGACCATCACGACGACCAGGGCGCCAAGCGACAACCACGCAAGATTCATTCGTTACTCCGGAAGACCTACTGCGGATGCTCGCGCGACTCGAGCATCAAGGAGTCGAGCAGTACTGCAGGGTGAAGTGCCGTGTCGCCCGTGAAGTCGGCGATCTGGTGCCGGCAGGACGTGCCGGCGGCCACGACGACGGCGCCTTCGGCCTTGTTGCGAACAGCCGGAAACAACTTGCGCTCCCCGATTGTCCGTGAGATCTCGTAATGGTCGCGTGAGTACCCGAACGATCCTGCCATCCCGCAACACCCGGCATCGAGATCGACGACCGTCGTCCCGCTGATGTGCGACAGCATCGTCCGCGCCGGACCCACCAGTCCCATCGACTTCTGATGACAGTGGCCGTGAAGGAGGATCGCTCGTGGCCCGGCTTTCAGCGGCAGACGTGACATCTGCGTGCTGATGAAGTCCTCGAAGAGCACGCTCACGGCGGCAACTTCCTCGGCACGGCGACGGCTCTCACCGCGCAACAGCGACGGGGCATCCTCGCGCACGGCGGACAGGCAGCTCGGTTCGCAGAACACGATCGGCCGACCCGCGGCGGCGTCGGCGTGTAACGCGTCGGTGTTGCGCGCCGCCATCGCGCGAGCCTTGTCGAGCAATCCCTTGGAGATCTGCGGTCGCGCGCAGCAGCGATTCGGGGCAAGCGCCGTGCGGATACCGGCGCGCTGCATCACCCGCATGGCAGCGAGCCCGATCTCGGGATCGTAGTGATTGGTGAAGGTGTCGGCGAAAAGAAGTGCGCTCGCATCGCCGCGGTGCGCCGGGGCAAGGGCGCGAAGAGTACGTCGCTTGAATTTCGGCAGCCGCCGCCGCCGATCGACGCCAAGCCATTGCTCGTTGAGATGCCGGGCCGGAGCGCTTCCAGCCACCCAGTTCGAGAGCGGCGCCAGCCGGCTGCCCCAGGTCGCGAGTGAAGACACGTTGCCGAGCACGCGTGCCTCGAGCGATGTGCCGTGACGCTTCCAGTAGTCCGCCAGAAACTCGCTCTTGAAGCGTGCGACATCGACGCCGACGGGGCACTCGGCCTTGCAGGCTCGACACTCGAGGCACAGATCGAGCGATTCGTAGACGCCGTGATCGCCCAGCCCTGATTCGCCCAGCCGGCCGGCAATGGTCAGGCGGAGCACATTGGCCCGGCCGCGAGTCGAGTGCTGCTCCTCGCGCGTGGCCATGTAGGACGGGCACATCGTGCCTTCCAGCGTCTTGCGGCAGGCACCGAGCCCGCTGCACATCTCAATGGCGCCCGCCACGCCTCCGGCGTCGTAGTCGAAGAACGTAATCGGATTTCGAGCCGCGTACTTCGCGCCGAAACGCAGGTTGGATGTCAGTGGAGGAGCGTCGACAATCTTCCCCGGATTGAAGATGCCGTCCGGATCAAACGTCTGCTTGATCGTGCGGAACGCACCGTAGAGCGTTGGCCCGAACATCTTCTCCATGAACGGGCTGCGCACGAGGCCGTCGCCATGCTCACCGGAGAGTGCGCCGCCGAATTCGAGCACCAGGTCTGAGATGTCGTTGGCAATCGCCTCGAACTTCCTGACACCGGCGTCGGTCTTCATGTTGACCACCGGTCGGACATGCAGGCACCCGACAGAGGCGTGGGCATACACCCCTGCAGTCGTCTCGTGACGGGCAACGATTGCCAGGAATCGCTCGATGTAGTCGCGCAGCCGTTCGGGAGGGACGGCCGTGTCTTCCACGAACGACAACGACTTGGCGTCTTCGCGCATCGCCATCGAGAGCCCCAGTCCCGCTTCACGCAGGCTCCAGATTCGTGCCTGAGCGGGGAGGTCGAGGGCGTGGTGATACCGGTAGCCGAACCCCTGCGCCCGCAGATCGCGCTCGAGCGCGTCCAGGCGCGGCGGCAGGTCTTCGGCGCGGTCTGCGTAAAACTCGACGCAGAGCAACGACGCCGGGTCGCCTTCGATGAAACTCTGGCGCAGCGCTTCGAGCGCCGCACTCTTGCGCGTGTAGTCGAGGATCGACTTGTCCATCACCTCGACCGCCGAGGGGCCATGCCGAAGGATGTGGGGAGTGGCCGACAGCGATTCGAGCAGATGCTCGAACTGGATCGCCATCACCGCCTTGGCTTTTGGAAGCAGAACGAGATTCAGCTTCGCCGAGAGCACCACGCCGAGCGTGCCTTCAGAACCCACCAGCACGCGAGCGAGATTGAACGGGCGGCCAGGTGTGAACTCATCGAGGTTGTAGCCGCCGACCCGGCGCAGCACCTTCGGGAAGCGACGCTCGATTTCATCCTGATGCTTCGACGCGAGATCGGCGACGGTCCTGTAACAGCGAGCCTCGAGCGTATTCCCAGCGCACTTTTTCTCGAGTTCGCCCTCGGCAAGAGGACCCATCGTCACTACGGAGCCATCCGACAGGACGACCTCCTGCTCGATGACGTGGTTGATCGTCTTGCCGTACATCACCGAGCGGGCGCCGCTCGAGTTGTTGGCCATCATGCCGCCGATAGTCGCGCGGCTTGCCGTGGAGACATCAGGCGCGAAGCGCAGGCCGTGCGGCCTCAGTTGCGTGTTCAGTTCGTCCAGCACCACGCCCGGCTCGACGCGTACCCACTTCTCCTGCACGTTCAGTTCGAGAATGGCATTGAGGTACTTCGACGTATCGACAACGAGGCCGGCGCCGATTGCCTGGCCGGCCTGTGATGTGCCGCCGCCGCGCATGGTGATCGGGCACTTGAGGCGCGCACAGAGCCGGACGAGTTGTCGAAGTTCATCCCGCGATCGCGGCAGAACCACGCCCATTGGCTCGATCTGGTACACGCTGGCATCGGTCGAGTACAGGGCTCTCGACACGGCGTCGAATCGGATTTCGCCGGAGATCGTCGTGGCCAGTTCGCGTTGAAGCTCTGGAGGGCTGAGCGCGGGCGTGCTCACAGTGCCTCGAGCCCGGCACGAAGTCGTTCGAGCCCACCGGCCAGGGTGTCGCCGCCGCTGGCAAAGGACACACGCAACGTGCCTTCGCCCCCCGGACCGTACGCGGCGCCGTGGATGACGGCCACACCAGCATCCTCGAGGAGCCGTCGCCGGATTTGTTCAGACGGCACACCGGTCTCGCGCGCATCCACCATGGCAAAGAAGCCACCCTCAGGCGGCATGACGCGAACGCGGGGAATGCCCTCGAGCGCGTTCAGCACGAGCGCGCGCCTGCGGGTGTACTCGAGGCGCATCTCGGTCACGGCGTCCTGTGGTCCGGTCAATGCCACCGCGGCAGCATCCTGCACGAACGTCGCTGGCCCGCGGCTCGACTGCTGCAGCGCCAGGAACATGCTCTGGATGATCGGCGCGGGCGCCGCGCAATATCCGACGCGCCAGCCCGTCATTGCATATGTCTTGGACAGGCTGTTGAGCAGCACGGTGCGGTCGCGCAGATCGCTGGAGAGCGCAGATGGAGAGAGGTGCCGGCAGCCCTCGTAGACGATGGCTTCGTAGATCTCATCGCTGATCAGCATGAGGTTGCGGCGGACCACGATGTCACCAATCGCCCGCAGTTCCGGCTCGCGAAATACCGTGCCCACCGGGTTCCAGGGTGTGTTGAGCAGCAGTACCTTCGAGCGCGAGGTGACGGCGTCGTTCACTGCCTGCGCCGTCAGCACGAAGCGGCCCTGCTCGATCTCCGTGCGTACAGGTACGACCCGGCCACCCGCGAGAAGAATGGGGGACAGGTACGCGTCGTAGATCGGATCGGGGACGAGCACCTCGTCCTCATCGTTGAGGAGCGCCAGCAATGCCGAGTGGATGCCCAAGGTCGCGCCGGTGGTGATGAGAATCTCTGACGCGGGGTCGTAGGCGACGCTGTTTTCTCTCGAGAGCTTTTCCGCGACAGCCTGGCGCAACACGATCTCGCCGCGGTTGTCGGGATAGCGAGTGCGCCCGCCTGTCATGGCACGCGTGGCCGCTTCGATGATGTGTGCGGGAGTGTCGAAGTCCGGTTCTCCGCGCATGAGGGAGACGACTGTGCGTCCGCGCGCCTGCACCTGTCGAATCTCGGCGAGGACGGTGTTGACGGCGGTGGGCCGGAGGAGAGTCGATCGGCGTGAAACCTGCAACGTGGACAAGGGTCTTAGTGTAAACGACGTAGGCATGAGTCGGCGCACATGAGTGCGATAGCTGAAATCGTTGACCGGCGTTAACTGCATGCCCGATAATCACATCGGCGTGGAGCCGCTACGCACTGACCCTCCCGATACTGGCCCGTTGAGCGACGCGGATCGCGCCGCGCGCATCGAGCAGTTGCTTCTGTCGGGCCTCGACCACTACTTTGGCGGCCACTACGAGCAAGCGATCAACGTGTGGACGCGCGTGGCCTTCCTCGAGCGAGGACATGGCCGGGCGCGCGCCTACATCGAGCGCGCACGCAGCGCGCTAGCCGAGCGTCAGCGCGAATCCGACGAGAGCCTTCACCAGGGACTCGCCGCCTATCAGTCCGGAGACTTGCAGCGCGCCCGCGATCTGCTGACGCGCGCAGTTGAACTGGGTGGGCCCAATGAGACCGCGTTGCTGTTTCTACAGCGTCTCGGCCATTTGGATGCCGTTGCCGCGCCTCCGTCGCGCGAACGGACGGCCTCACGGCCGGCCGCCCAACGACGTGTTCCGGCTGCGGGTACAGGACGACGGTTTGATTGGCTGACCACAGCCGCCGCCAGTGTCGGCATTACCGCAGTGATCCTGCTGGGGGCGATGCGTACGGCCTCGTGGCTTCGTGAAACACCGGTCGCGGTGCGTACGAGCGACGCGGTCGCGCAAGACCCGCTGCCGATCGTCCGCGAGGGCGAACGGCAGATCGATCGCGCAGAGACGCTCCGCGCGTCCGGTCGCCTGCGCGAGGCGCTTCGAGAACTCGACGTGGTTGAGTTGGGAGATCCGTTACGGCCTCAGGCCGATCGTTTGCGGTCGGAGATTCAGCGTCTTCTCCTATCGGCGACTCAAGGGGGAGCCGCAGCTGCGGGAGGGCAGTCGCGATGAAGTGTCCAAAGTGCGACTACCTTGGCTTCGAGACCGGTGACCGCTGCAGGAACTGCGGGTACGACTTCTCACTGCTGGCCGCCGCTCCGGCGGAGCCCCAGGACCTGTCGCTCGCGTCGCCGGAGCGCGATGACGCGCCCGCGGTCGGCGATCTCTGGCTCGACACATCGGAGTCCTCGGAACCATCGACGACCCCTGATGTGTCGGCTCGCGTTGGCTCGTTCCCTCTGTTTTCTCCAGCGGGCGACGACGAACCGTTGATCAAGACGCCATCGGAGCCACGTGCCCCTCTGTCGGTTCGGCGCGCACCGGAGCTTGCCCGCTCGCGAACGGCGCCGCGGACACCGCGCTCGAGTGACAGCGGGTTGACGCTGGAGTTCGCGGAGGAGTCGCCGGTCGACCTGGCTCCGCCGGTCGAAGTCGTTCCGCCGCCCCGCCTGCAGGCGATCGAACCGACACCACGCGCGTCCGAGCGATCGGCAGCCGTCGTGCCCACGGTCGCATCCATTGGGAGCCGGGCGCTTGCCGCGTTCATCGATCACGCGATCCTGTTCGCGATCGACATCGTTGTGTTCTATTCGACGCTGCGCATGACCGCGTTGACGACCGATGAGTGGCGTGCACTGCCGCTCCTGCCGTTTCTTGCGTTCCTGCTGTTGCTGAAGTTGGCCTACTTCTCGGCGTTCACCGCCATGGGCGGCCAGACCATCGGCAAGATGGCGGCCGGGATCCGTGTCGTTGCTGATGAACATCTGCTCATGGACCCGTCGCGGGCGATCACCCGCACGCTCACAGGTGTCGTCTCGCTCGGCTCGCTCGGGCTGGGACTCATCCCGGCATTCACCAGTCCGGAACGGCGAGCGCTGCACGATCGCGTGGCGCACACGCTCGTAGTGGAGCTACCATCCGCCTGACTCGGGTTCCTGCCGGAAGCAGCTTCCTTTGCACTGGAGCTCCCTTGTGTCGGGTTTGAGGAGTAATGCGTCTCGGTGTGTTTGTGGCAACGTGCGGGTACATCGGGTATGTGCCAGTGGCTCCCGGGACATTCGGGTCTGCCGCCGGCCTCGCTCTCTTCGCACTCATACGGTGGTCGGGATCGATGGCGATCGAGCTGGGTGTCATCGTGCTGCTGCTGGCGCTCGGGGTGTGGAGCGGGAACGCCGCCGAAAAGCATTTTGGCCGCGTCGATCCCGGCCCGGTCGTCCTCGATGAAGTCGCCGGAATGATGATCACCCTCGCGCTGATCCCGGTGACTTTCTCAGGCGCCATCGTTGGGTTTCTCATCTTCCGGCTCCTCGATGTGGTGAAGCCCTGGCCGGCCGATCGCCTCGAAGCACTGCCAGGCGGTCTTGGCATGATGGCCGACGATGCGATGGCGGCGGTGTACGGCAATGTCGCGATGCGTCTCCTCATCGCCGTGCTGCCGGCAGGATGGCTCGCGTGAGCGGACTGCCGAACCGCCGAATTAGGAGTGCCGGGATTATCGCGGTCGGGAGTGAGCTGCTCACGCCGTCCAAGATCGACACCAACTCGCTCTTCATCACCGAACAGTTGAACCTGCTCGGGATCGACGTGAAGCTGAAGGCAGTTGCCGGAGACGAGCGGGCTGAACTCGAACATGTCTTTCGTGCGTGGCTCGCGCGAGTGGACCTGGTGGTGCTGTGTGGTGGGCTGGGACCGACCGACGACGACCTGACACGCGAGGTGGTGGCCTCGGTGCTCAACCGTCCGCTTGCCGAAGACGAGGCGATCACGGCGCATCTGCGCGCCCGTTTTGCCTCCCGCAACCTGCCGATGCCGATGCCCGAGAGCAATCGACGGCAGGCGATGGTCCCGCAGGGAGCCCGTGTGCTTCCCAACGCGCGCGGCAGCGCACCCGGGTTGTGGATCGATCACGACGGTCGCGTCGTGCTGCTGCTGCCGGGGCCACCGCGCGAGCTTCGGCCGATGTTGACCGAGCTCGTAGAAGGGCCACTCGAGGAGCGGGGGCCGGGGGTGTCGCTGGTCCGCCGGGTACTGCGGATTGCCGGGCGAATCGAATCACACGTCGACGAGGTGCTGCACCCGCTGTATCAGGTCTGGGAGAAAGCCACGCCGCCGGTTGCAGCCACGATTCTCGCGGCGCTCGGTTCAATCGAGTTGCATCTGTCCACTCGCGCGTCCACGAGAGCGGAAGCCGCGACCGTGCTCGACGCGGCGGTGGCAGAAGCGGTCGCAGTCCTGGGGCCGGATGTGTACAGCACCGATGGCCGATCGCTCGAGGCGGTCGTTGGCGATCTCCTCGTCGAGCGGGGGCTGCGCATCGGCGTGGCCGAGTCGTGCACCGGCGGTCTCATTGCCTCGCGACTGACAGATGTGCCGGGCAGCTCACGCTATGTGGACCAGACAGTCGTCGTGTACTCGAACGATGCGAAAACCGAGTTGCTTGGTGTGCCCACGGATCTGCTTCGTGAGCATGGCGCCGTGAGTGAACCGGTAGCCGTGGCCATGGCGGAAGGAATCAGGGTGAGGGCACACGCCGGCGTGGGCGTCGGCGTTACCGGAATTGCGGGGCCTTCGGGCGGCACACCGGAGAAGCCAGTGGGCACGGTCGTTGTCGCAGTTGTCACCGAAACCGAGCGTCGAGTGCGAACCCACCGGTTCTTCGGCGAACGCGAGCAGGTGAAGTTTCAGGGATCTCAGTCGGCCCTCGACATGGTGAGGAGACTCCTCGTCTTGAGCTAGAGCCCGGCACCGACAGCCCAGAGCCTAAGATCCACATGTGAGGTTATTCGTAGCCGTCGAGCTCGGTGCGGACGTTCAAGCGGCTGCGTCCAGCCTGATCGATGAGTTCACACGGCGGATTGCGCACAGTGCTCCACACGCTCGCGTCACGTGGGTGAGGCCTTCCCACCTTCATCTGACCCTCAGGTTCATCGGTGACGCAGATGTCGCGCTCGCCGAAAAGATCCGAATGGGGCTCGATCGCCCGCTGGCAGTTCCAGCATTTGCGCTGACCGTTGAGGGGACGGGCACCTTTCCACCGAAACGGCCGCCGCGGGTCATTTGGGCAGGTGTTACGGGCGGGCTCGATGCTCTGCGCGCGGCGGAGCGCGCGGTGCGCGCGCGCCTGGATCACCTGATTCCTCCGCCTGACGACCGGGATCACAACCCACACGTTACGCTGGGTCGCGTCAAGAATCCCGCCGGGCTGCGGCCGGCCGTGCTCCTGGAAGGGTTCAAAGATGCCGCCCTCGGCGTCGTACACGTCGGCGCGGTTACACTGTTTGAGAGTCGATTGTCGTCTGCCGGACCGACCTACGTCGCACTTGGCCGGACGGATCTTGCTCAAACATCATGAACGCTGTTCTGGCCGTCACCATCGGGTACTTCGTGGGGTCGATCCCCTTTGCCTACCTGCTGTCCCGGCAGAAGGGTATTGACCTACGCCGCGCGGGCAGCGGAAATATCGGCGCCTCCAACGTGCTGCGCACGACCGGCGTACGCGCGGCGTTGCTGGCGATGGTGCTCGACGGCGCGAAGGGGACGATCGCCGTCATCCTCGCGCAACTGCTCTCCGCTGGTATCGTTGCGTCGGTGATCGCAGCGTGTGCGTCCGTCGTTGGTCACGCGTACCCGATCTGGCTTCGCTTCCGTGGGGGAAAGGGTGTGGCCACGGCCGCGGGTTCGCCATGGTCTTGCGTGCTGTCCCG